>JASLKT010000018.1 GCA_030747395.1 Candidatus Thalassarchaeaceae archaeon | reverse complement strand
CCTTGAGGATTTTGTCTCCACAGGCTTGACGCATCTGTGCGAGATCGGTAGCAACCTTGTCCCTCTCACCGTCCATCAGTGCATCGAAATCCAAGACGATGTCAATTTCATCTGCACCGTTTTCAATGGCCTGCTTGACCTCAGCAATTCTCTCGTGCAATGGACCGTCTCCATTGGGAAATCCACCTGCAGCACAAGCGATGATTCCCGCATACTTTGAACGCGCAATTTCCACATGTTCAGGCAGGACACAAATGGCTGCAAAATCATGCATCGGTGCTTCCTCAAGAAATATCTCGATTTCTCCTTCAGGATCAAGCATCGTATAGTCGCACAACTTCAACAATGCATCCGACACAAAATGTCCTCACGCTTGTGCGCGATAGTCTTTGCACAGACTGAATTTGGATGTGGATTCTCCACAGCCCTCAAAGACCGACGCCAGCAGCCATCAATCGTGTCACAGCGCATCCACAATTTCGGCGCGGGCCCGGCCGTATTGCCCATCTCAGTTGTCAAGGCCGTCAGCGATGCGCTTCCCAACCTGATGGGTTCAGGATTTGGGCTCTGTGAAATCAGTCACAGAAGTGCCACTTTCCAACGTGTGGTCGACAGTGCGATGGAGCGTGTGCGCAGGGTGCTTTCAGTACCCGATGATTACACGGTTTTATTCCTCCAAGGCGGTGCATCTCTACAATTCTATATGACTGCTCTAAACATCTTGGAGGATGGTGAACAGGCAGATTACCTAATCACCGGTGGATGGTCGAAAAAGGCGCTCAAAGAAGGCAACAGAGTAGGTGATGCTTCGGCCATTTGGGACGATGCTGGAAATGGTTTCAAATCAGTGCCTTCCAACGGTGATTACGCCGTGCGAGAAGATGCTGTATACGTACACTATACGTCGAACAACACCCTCTATGGCACTCAATTCCACCATCTCCCTGACAGTGCAGGAAAACCCCGAATTCTGGATGCCAGTTCGGATATCGCAGGTGTTCCCCTTGATGTCAGCGAACACGAAATCATCTATGCGGGAGCGCAGAAGAATTTGGGTCCCAGTGGAGTGACACTTGTCATCCTCTCCCCGTGGGCCATGTCCAGATGCGGAGAAGATTTGCCCACAATGCTGGATTACAATGTCCACGCATCCAAAGGTTCCCTATTCAACACCCCCAATACATTCGGAATTTTCGTGTTGGATCAAGTGTTCAAGTGGTTGGAAGACAATGGGAGTTTGGACGGATCGATTGCACGAAACCGAGCCAAGGCGAATCTACTCTACCAGGAGTTGGATCGTTCTACTTTCTGGGCACCTCACGCTGAAATGGATTCTCGTTCGGTAATGAATGTCACATGGAGACTTGCAAACCCAGATCTCGAGGCCGTGTTCTTGGAAGAAGCCACAACTGCTGGTTTGGGTGGCCTCAAGGGGCATCGGAGTGTGGGTGGAATTCGAGCCAGTTTGTACAATGGGTGCCCATTGGAGAGTGTTGTCGCATTGGTTGCATTCATGCAGGAATTTGAGGGCAGACATGCCTGAATCATACTTTTTGATAACGAAGGCATGAAGTGAGTGAAGTTTGGCCCCCAATCATGGTGGTCATCGGTATTGCGATGTTACAGGGTGCCCGCCATGCCCACATCGAGGCGATTCAGCGAGCGGCCCATGAGTTGTCAATGGAAATCGAAATCATCGAACTGCGAACAATTGAAGACTTACAACAGCAGGAAATTGACGCCCTCATGCTCCCCGGAGGCGAGAGCACAGTGATGCGTTTGCGTGGCAATGATGAGACCAGTCGGCTTCTGCCTGCCTTGTTCTCATGGATGCGTGAAAATGAATCGCGTCCCGTTCTGGCCACATGTGCTGGTGCCATCCTTCTGGCCGATCCACAAGATGGTGGAGAACCACTGATCGAGGCTGAGATTAATCGGAACGCCTACGGTGGCCAAGCAGATTCGTTTGAATCCCCCTTGGATTGTGGATTTCCAGGTATCTTCATCCGAGCCCCGCGCTTCGGTGAAGTTGGTGACGAAATCGAATGTACACTCTCAGGGGAGGTTGTCGGAGTTCGTCGAGGAAATCGAATCGCACTCACATTCCACCCTGAACTCGGCGAAGATTCACGATATCATCGAATGCTTCTGGAGGCTTGCGCATGATTGAATTGCCATCCATCGACGAGGCTGAAGGCTGTATTCAGTGCCAAATGGGTAGCAAACTCGTCTTGTTCGTCACCGGTCACTGCCACTGGATGTGCGATTACTGCCCTCTATCAGAAAATCGTCGTGAAATTGATTTCATGTATGCCAATGAACGCAGAGTCGATATCGATGATTGGGCAGTGGTTCTTGAAGAAGGGCGTGCCATGAATGCCACAGGGACTGGCATCACTGGAGGCGACCCCATGATGGCTGCAGAACGTAGCATGGAAGCCTGTCGCGAATTGAAGAAGGAATTCGGACCCTCACATCACATTCACTTGTACACCAGTATTCCTTTCAAGCCCGAGGTCGCCCAACAATTGGCTGATGCGGGATTGGATGAGATTCGTTTTCACCTGCTCAATCTAGAGTATGAGCGATATGTGCCTACCATGCAAGCTTGTCGGGATGCAGGATTGTATGTTGGCATTGAATTGCCCTGTGAACCCGATCAAGAAGAACGGTTACACCAACTCATCGAAGAGATGCGAAATGGCCCTGCACTTTTCCTCAATCTGAATGAATTGGAAATCACTGTCGGCAACTATGACAACATGGAAGTTCGAGGGTTCAATCTTTCAGATGAAATCACCGCAGGTGCTGAAGGTTCAGGTGAACTAGCCCGAGCCTTACATGCAAAGGTCACACCCGAATATGGATTCATGGTCAAGTATTGCACGGCGTCATACAAGGATTCAGGGCAACTCCGCCGCAGATTCCTACGCCGAGGAGAACACACAATCTCTCCTCATGAACAGTTGACTGAGGATGGGACAATCATCTTCGGTGCAATCTGGTGTAGTGACGAAGATGCACCAAATTGGGTTTCTGAACTTCTAGAACAAACGGGAATCCCAGAACAATTCATATTCCATGATTCAGCCACGGGCCGGCTTGAAATTCCACTCATATTGGCCGAAGAAATCGCGAATGAAATTGAGGCACCCATTGCAATGGTTGAGATTCACCCCACCCATGAGAGGTTGGAAGTCGGTGTCGTCTGGTTGAACGATGTTCGACCATAATGAAGTGGTCGTCGTATTCAAGAATGATTGCCGCTCCGCAGGGCATAATGTCTGAGGACGAAGTCGCCGAAGAGGTCGATGAAGAAGAGGCCTTAGAGGAAGAAGTGGTTGAACCAACCATAGAGGAATTACTGGCTGAAGCCATTACCCGGGCTGAGAAGGCTGAGGCCGAAATCACCTACAGAGATGCAGACATTGTCAACCTCCGCAGACGTGCGGCAACAGATCGCGCTGAATTAATCAAATTCGCTGGATTCAATCTATCGGGTCGAATTCTCCCCGTCCTTGACAATCTAGACAAAGCACTGGAGGCCGCTGAAGAAGGACCTCTGGCCGATGGGGTGCGCTTGACCCGCGATAATCTTCTCGAAGCCCTCCAAAGCGAAGGTCTGAAACAGATTGAGGTCGGTTCGGAATTTGATCCCAATACAATGGAGGCACTCACCACACTTCCCGCTTCTGAAGAGCACCCAGATGGGACTGTAATCGATACATTGGAATCAGGATGGATGTACAAAGATCGAGTTCTGCGCCCCGCTCGAGTCGTCGTCGCCAAGGAGTGAGACGATGGAGCAACAGAGGTGGCTACTGTTGCCCCCTGCAATTTGGATTTCCTGCCTTTTCTTGATTCAAATATTGGGTGGATTTGCGGCTCCAAGTTCTTCCGAAATACCGCATCAGTGTCCCGAAAATAGTCACAACTGCGCCCGGATGATGATGGGGCTTGAAGGGACTCCTGAGGAAGTTCATACCGCTGCAATGGATTGGATAAATTCACAGGATCGGACGACGGTTCAACAGCAAACAGAATCATCATCTCACACTGTATTTCGGACCAAATGGATGATGTTCCAGGATGATTTTTTCCTTGAAACTGGGTGCACCGAAAATGGAACTTGGATTCAGGTTCATTCGGAGTCCCGACTTGGAATCGGAGACATGGGCGTCAACCAGAATCGTGTTGATGCATTGTTGGAATACATCTCATCCATTGAATTTGAAGTCAGTGATTGCTAACCGACGGGCTCGCCACCAGTCCCCATGTGGAACAAACGACGCTGCCAACCATTGGCGAATAAAAGGCGGACAACCGATTCAGGCATATTGACACAAAGGGCGGCAATTGCAGCCTCTTCTTCGGTCACAGTCGATAGCATTTGCATGGTCGCTCGAATACGCCAACCTTGCCAATCTTCACGCTGCACCAAATCACCCTCAACTACAAACCAGCCTGCTTTTCTATAGAGGGATGATGTACCCTCATCGGTCGTGAAAATTAGTCCTGGAGGGCCGTGGAATTTCTCAGCATGCTCAACATAATTTGGAGGGTCTCCAAGATCTGGAACATGCACGATTTCTGCATCGTGATCCCCCAGCCAAACTCGAATCATTTGCTCTCGCTCTTCAGCACTCCAGGGATTGTCCAAGGATTGTTCAGCTTGTGATGAGCCGATACAAATTCTCAATGGTAAATCTGAATCACCAACCCCCAAGTATGACATCGCACCATTGATCATGGCAGCGTGCCCATTGTGAAAGGGTTGGAATCGACCGAGAACGATGATTGCAGGTTCCATACTCAAGCCTCCGGCAATCCATGTTCAAGCAAATGACCCAAATTCCATTCTCCTTGACCCCAACGTGTCGCATCGGTCCAATCTCGCCCCACCATCAAGAACAACTCTGGCAATTGTGCGGTTTGTAGAGTGCGGTGCAAGATATCTGCTGTTGTTTGATGTGCTTCCATGGTCGGCAATAATCGGGCATCTTGCTTTGGGTCCAGCGTTTCACCCATGTCTTCTCTCTGAGCCATCCATGATATCACAACCGATTCGGCATATTCGCTGGGCTCTGAACTCGAAATTGAAATTGAGGCATCTAACCAAGTTGAATCATCATACAAATCTTCGATATCTGTAATGGTACGATTGAGAAGCACGTCAAGATACAGCATTGCCCTGCCCTCCCAGCACCGGAATGAACCAGGGCTTGCCAGTTCAGAAAGATGGCGAAGCCCTTCAGATGCATCTTCCTTGTTCAACTGAGATAAATTGGTTAGAAAACTCCCCTCTGTCCAATCCACAGATTGTGCATCATACCAATCGAGAAATTCGGCCTCTGCATCGATGTCAAACGCCCGTTCAAGAAGGGGGATTTCATCCGGTCTTCGATCGCGGAATTCACCCTTGGAAATGGCTGTAGACAATTGGTCACCAGGCATCCCACAAAGACCACGGAAAACGGCCGAATCAACCAGTCGAGCAACAAGGTCAACAGAGGCCATGTGACGCCCTTACGCTCTCCATCCATCAATGCTCGCCCAAGTCGGCACAGGCTTGTAAGAGGGGAGGGATGAGTTTCAACGCCAAGTCATCTTCATCTTTGAATCTGAAACTCTTACCCCCCAAACGACCTTTTAGAATGGGATTCAGTGAATCGAAAAGGTCCTGATTTTCGTGCAAAGAAATGAGATAGAGACCTACATGATTTTTCTGTACAACCGTCATCGCAAAAGGGCGGCCATTTGGTCGAATCAAACGGTAATAACCGAGTTCATCTCGATCAAGGGTCATGTTGGGTTCATGGATGGCAATCATTTCTCTAAGAATGGCCCAAAGAGGTGCTAATTCTGGATTCTTCACAAAACCCACAGCAAGCCCCCTACGATAATTCTTGGCACGTCGGTTTGAAGAACCCGGGCCCGACCCATAGGGTCGGGAGAGCCGCAGGGGGGTGATGTATTGGCGACTATCAAAGAGCAAATCTCGGAAATCCAAGCTGAGATTGACAAGACTCAGAAAAACAAGGCGACAATGCACCATATCGGCAAACTGAAAGCCAAAATTGCGGCACTCAAACGCAAGATAGAGTCGCAAGAAGCACACTCAAAAAGCAGCGGCCCGGCCTCTGGTTTTGAAGTCAAGAAATCAGGTGATGCAAGCGTCGCTTTGGTCGGATTCCCATCTGTCGGTAAATCGACCCTCATCGCTCGATTGACTGGCTCGGATTCGGAAATTGGGTCCTATGCCTTCACCACCTTGACCTGTATCCCCGGATTGATGGAACATCGAGGCGCAAAAATCCAGATTCTCGATTTGCCAGGATTGATTCCCGGTGCTGCCGAGGGCAAGGGAAGAGGAAAGGAAATTCTCGGAGTCATTCGTTCGTGCGACATGGTTCTCTATGTGGTCGACCCATTCCAAGAATCACATTTCAACGTCCTCAACAGAGAATTGGAAATCAGTGGCATGAGATTGAACGAAGCTCGACCACCTGTTTTCGTGAAGCGAACGGATAGAGGTGGAATCATTGTCCGTTCAACATGTGAACAAACACACTTGGAAAACGAAGAAGTTAGAGATATCGTTCGCTCCTTTGGAATCGTCAGTGCACACGTCACAATGCGCATCGATGCGACCGCGGATCACATTGTGGATACGATGGCGGCTAACCGTGTTTATTCCAAGGCCATTGTTGTAGTGAACAAGATGGATATTGCAAGTGAGAAAGACCTTACTCGGACAACTGCTATGCTTCCAGATGATTGGCCAGTCATGCCAATTTCAGCATATACTGGAATGGGCGTTGAGGATATGAAGGATTTCCTTTACGACAATCTCGGCTTCATGTCGGTCTTTCTCAAACCTCAAGGTCAGGAAGCAGATTTGGAGGAGCCTCTCATTGTCAAGGACACCTCAACGGTAGAAGATGTGTGCAACTCTTTGCACAGGGACTTTGTTCGGAAATTCCGATATGCTCGAGTCAGGGGCCCGTCCGCGAAATTCGATTGGCAAAGAGTTGGGTTGGCACATCAACTCAAGGATGGAGATTTACTCTCGATCATCATCAAACGCTGATCTACTCGTTCATCTCCGAAGGAGATGTTGATAGGGGCGAGCACCATCGCAGGTTCCCCGGTGACGACATGGAACGCTATCATCCACGAGCAGGACTCTGGTGTATCGTTGTGGCTTTCCCCACATGGGTGGTCTTTCTCATCAACGGCATGCTGGGGTTCTTCCCCGCAGTAATCTTCGCAGACGGAGGGGTTGGGCAAAAGTTCCACTTCTGGTTGTTTTTGAAGGACAAATTCTTCGGAGGATCCGTTGACCCTGTTTGGTCTGAAGCTGGAACGATGACATCCCAAGAATGGTTGCTTCTCGTTCTTGCTCTACCGGCGACCTGCGGCGCACTCTACTGTTTGCGTCGCCGCCCGGAGTTTGGTTCCATCACACGCAATGACGATGTCAGTGAAAGAGAATCTCTTGAGATTGGAACCATCAATATTGGTTTTTCAAGTGGTGGAGATGCTCACACACAATCAATCGTTGAATCTGTGATTGGTCAAGAACAAACCCTTGACCAAAATATCATCTCAGCCGCATTAGGGGAAATGGGTGTGATCGCTGCGGCCAATGCTGCTGAAGCGGAAGCAGAATTGGTGATTGAAGATCACGGAGATGATGAGACTGAAACAATTCTTGACAGCCGTTACACAACGACCGTACAGGATGATGATGTACTCGATATGGTCTCCACATATGCCGAAGAAGGAACTGATTCGGACGAGGAAGAAGATGACGATACAGGATGGAGTGTATGGGACCCCGATACAGATTCTCAATCTGAACCGAATCCTGAACCGAACCCTGAACCTGAGCCTGAGATTGTATTGCAAGCGAAGAGAGTGTTGCCTGAAATTCCTGAAATCTTCCGTGAACCCGTCGCCGATACTCCCGATCCATTGGACGTTTCATCCATTCCAGAAATTCCAAGTGTTGAAACACCAAATCAGAATCTTGGAGAACGAATTTCTTCCATGGCAACCCAGGCTGCAGATGCGACGGTGAATGTGACAAAAGAGGTGGTTAGTGCAACCGTCTCAGGAGCCAAGGAAGTTGTTTCCATGGCTGCTGGAATTACAGAGAAAGTGGTCGGAAAGGTGCGTCAAAAATCAACCAAGGGTGTCATGCCTGTAAGACCACCAGGACTTCCTCCGATGGCTGAATGGGATTCATATCAAGGAGCATGGACTCTCATGGGCCGACCTGTGCACGTAGCAGCATTACCTGAGCCAGATACACCGGTACCGGATTGGTCACTTGACGAGGACAATACACCATCAATCGAAACCAGTGTCCAACAAGATGAAGGGGGCACACGTAGGAATACCCCGTTCATCCCTGAGTTGCCCTAATCGAGGCTGAATTTATGCCCGAACGATTGGATGTTGAACATCTCATGGACGCTCCGAGGATGCGTTTGTTTCGTCGTTTGGGTGCACATCTTCGAACACGAATTCGTGGATTAGCCACTCTGTTTATCTTCGGCTTCATTATTGGCTATCCACTGGCAGGAAAGGCGCTTGAATGGATGATTAATCAATCGAGTTTGATTCCGGAGGATACAACAATCATTGTTCTACAACCATTGGAATTGGTTTTACTCCGATTGCAAATTGCTGGATATTTGGGCCTCACAATGGTTGTTATGGCATTGATTTGGGATGCGGCAAGGCTGGCGGGAAAATCACATATCCCGGATGATTTGGAAATGCCTTCGCTTCCGAAAGGGGCACTGTTCCGTGGCCTCTTAGCACTGACCCTTTCTCTGGGGTTGGCCGTAGTCGGATTGATTTACGCGTGGGAAATCTTGATTCCGTTCTTGTTAGAATATTTGCAAGAGGATGCGGCATCTGCCGGCTTGGAAACGACATGGCATCTGCAAGCTTGGATTGGCTTTCTCTTGTCCCTTGCACTGGGTAGTGCTCTGGCCTTCCAAGTCCCATTGGTTGTGTTGGTTGTGCTTCGAGGAGGATTGGTTGAGCGTGAAATGCTGACACATTATCGGAGACATTTGTGGTTCACCAGTATTGTGGCTGGTGCCATGTTGTCACCACCTGATCCACTATCGCTAGCCCTCATCGCAGCGCCGATGATTGTGTTGTTCGAAGTGGCGCTACTGATTGATGCTCTCATTCCTCAGCGGAATTAAGACCACGGACCCGTGCATCGTATTCATTGGCGACCGCAATTCCATCTTCGACGTCAACCCACTTCATCATGATTGTTCCAGAAATAATGAGGACGGCTAAACTGGCAATCGCAACCCGACTGTCATACATCACTGAAAGTGCTGTATAGACCATCGGACCCATGAAGGCGGCAACCTTTCCGAAGAAGCCGAAGAAGCCGAAGAACTCTGTACTCCGTGTCTCAGGAACCATTTGTCCGAACAAACTTCGTGCCAAGCCCTGACTACCACCCATAAGGACGCCAGCAAGACAGCCAAGCATGAGCCACTGCCAGAAGACTGCCATGCCAAGAGGAGCCCACACATGCGTCCGAACAGCAACCGGAATGAAATCGAGTTTCCCATCACCAAGATTTGTCGGATGATGGATTCCAACCATTGTTGAATTCGAAAGATCGCCTCCAATGACGGAAATACTGAATCGTGTTTCTTCGTTAGCTACAAGGAAAGCACTCATGTTTTCTGAATCAGCAGATCCATTGGTATCTTCTGCAAAGTGGTTGTCCTTACAATCTGTACAGAATGGTAGAATATGAGCCCAATCTTCTTTGAAAGTCTGATCTTCATCACCAACACCAACTAGATCCAAAGAACGGACGGTAATAACATATGATTCGCCATCCCACTCAGCTTGGTAATCATACTCTTCGTGATTTTCAAGTACGAGTGGGGCGAAGGACATTGCCCCGATAATCATCACGCACCACATCACGAGTGAAAGGGTCAGAGCCCGCTTTGTTGACCACCTCTGTGCTAGCCAGGTAAAGAAAAAAGCTGCAGGGAAAGCAACAAATTGGATGATTAGAATGGTCAAAATCAATTCAAACATGGTCAAGCCAAGTACGGCAATACCAAATGCACCTGCAAGTGAGGTCACGCTGTTGATTCCATCAATGAACAAGAAATAAGCAACCATGTAGATGAATAATGTCCTGAAACTTTTCCATTCTGATAGAGTATTCATTACTTCACTTACACCCAATTTTGTAGCATCTTTTATCGACAAGTCTTCAATTTCATTTTCAATCTCTGGCTCTGCCACATATGCAAATGTGTACCAAGCAAACCCAAACCACCAAATTCCAGAGGAGGCAATGGCAACCTGTGTAGCCCAAAGGGCGAATCCTGTTGAGAACAACAACACAAGATGGCCGACTAAGAGTAAGCCGCCACCGAGATATCCGTAGGCATATGCCTTGTTTGAGATTGCATCCATTTCATGATCCTCGCCCTGATATGGGAGCAATGCGTTGTAGAATACACCCGCTGCATTCAATCCAATATTGGCAAAGAGGAACATAATGAAAATCCAAACCCATTGAAACGAAATGTCAAAAATTGGTGCTAAACCCATCAGGAATACGGAACCTGCACCAAACCAAGTCATCCATTTTAGGGCGGTCATCTTGATTCGCTTTCGATCGGCAATGACGCCGATGGAGGGACTTACAATTGCAACCATCAAAGTAGCAATTGTAACGGCAAGGGACCACGCCGCATCAGACGACATTTCCATTCCGATAACTGTACCAGTCAATCCGTTGGCCTCAAGGAATAGTGCTGCGAACCATGCGGGAAGAATGGCCGTTGTCACGCTTGTTTCAAAGGCAGATTTCCCCCAATCATACATACAATAGCCAAAGTTAGACTTGCGCTTGGTATCTGACATGAAACTTATACCATCGGGTCGGTGTTTAGGCTTGATGCAGGGTGATGCTTGAATATGGGCATCAAGCACCGAAGGTTGATGTCCGAGGATTGGGTCAAACCCATCGAGAACTCAATCGACGGACTCCGTCATGGAATGACACATTTGGATGGTGTCGAATTCGACATGAGGTTGACCATGGATGGAGAATTGGTTCTATTTCACGACAATCATCTCTCAAAGGAACAAGTTGAGAAAATTGGTGGCTCAAAATGGACTGAGGATCATTCCACGAGTGAATTGGCAGAATTAGGAATTGAGACCTTTGAGCAACTCTTGGCGGATGATGTGTTCACCCATTCCTGGCGTGAGCATGGGAAGGTTGCGTGTGTTGAACTGAAGATGCCGCACCCAAATTCAAAAATCGCTGGCTCGGTCAATCCGAAAAAGCGAGAGAAACATGCTCGTACCATGGCCAAATTGGCAGATTCTATGCTCAACGAAGTGGGTTTGCAGCAATCCAATGTGGTATTCATTTCATTCAAGCGTCGATTCCGTCACGCGTGCGCGCGCGCGAACGTCAGATGGCCAGTGGCCCAACTTCAACCGGCGATCCCTGAGGTCGGCGGTAAGAGAATGAAGCGGATTCTCACCATGCCTTCATTCATGTGGCTCTCTTTGGCTTTCCATCTGAAACATCAGAAACTGGTGGGTGCACCGATTCTCCCTTGCGCATTGGAATATGTGCATGGAGCAACCAGGCACATCACACTTGGTCGAACTTTCGGTTTGACTGGCTATACCGGTCGCCGACTGAATCGCCTTCGAAAGGGATACCAGGCCTATGTTTGGCCAACACCCATCGCGGTAGAAAATTCACTACATCAGATTGGTCTCACTGGAATGACAGACGACACATCCCCTGAAACAGTGACACATCCTGGCGGCGGAGCACGATGGACTCGTTGGGCCTGTCAACCCCTAGACCCTGAGCGTGAAGCACTGTTTCAGAACGCAGATCCTTCAGATCACTCCGCTTTGATTGAAGATGCTGCAAGAGAGGTTACACCTTGGTACGAATTAACAGATATTGAGCGAAGAGGATTTCTCTCAATTTGGAGAAAACGCTGGAATTGGGAACGAGATATCGATGAATTGGCTGGTGATTCAAGCCCACAAACAATGCCTTGGGAAATGAGTCGCTTGTTAGGGCACCGCGGTAGCGGCAAAGATTTCCGCTAATCATTCAAGCCGACGAATGGTTGGATCTGCAGCGTAATATTTCGGTCGATAAATGGGTGTTCCGCGACCACCACGAGCATTTCTCTCATCGAGAATTTGTGCAGAGATTCCAGCGACACGCGCCCATCCAAAGAATGTGGTATAGTAATCCGGCTTGTGGAATCCAACCGCATTCAGAAGAGTGCCAGACGCAATGTCAACGTTTGCATTTGGATTGCTAATCTTTGGATTCTCACTGAGAACCCGAGGTGCGACGACGCGTAGTGTCTTGACCGTCTGGAAATTTTCATCATCCGGACAAATTTCTTCACCGAGTTTGAATTGTGCAGCTGCCCGAGGATCTTCTGCGCGCAATACGGCGTGACCGAATCCGTAAATGGGGCGACGAGCCGCCAATTCTTTGCGCACGAATGATTCTACTTCTGCCTCATCTGAAGTGCCAATTCGCTGTACGAATTCGAGACAGGACTGGTTTGCACGACCATGCAATGGACCTGATAGTGCATTCATTGCACTTGAAATCGAAGCGTAGAGGCTGGCCCATCCACTGGCCACAGCTTTTCCAGTAAATGTGGACAGATTTCCGCCACCATGATCCATGTGAAGCACGAGGAAAACACGGAGAGTGCGTGTCATGCGATCTGCATCAACACCATCCATTCCGAGTAGGTGAACGAAATTTTCGACCATGCCCTTCTCAGGTTCACTGGCAACTTCAGGTAGGCCGCGTCCGCCTCGCAAACGGAAGATGGTGGCCATTAGTTCAGGCATCCGCGAGATGAGGTTGAGGCCATCCGCTCGGATGTCGCCGGTTGTCTCAGCAACACCAAGCGCCTGGATGCCAATACTCAACCAATCCATGGGGTGACCTGAACTGGGAGTGAGAGATTCAAGGACGCGCAGTGCACCTGTTGGAAGGCGTGCGGCACGTTGTGCCAACTCGTGACGGAAGTCTTGTGATTCCTGACGATTCGGGAGTCTCTTCTCAAATAATAGGAAGATGACATCTTCGGGGTCCATATCCGCCAAATCACCAACTGGATATCCACAATAATGGACTCCTTTCTTTGGATCGACGAATGAAGTTCGGCAGGTCCCGACAGGAACGCCACGTAGACCGGTGTCAAGATGGTCCTCGGTGACCTCAAAGAGGACTTCCTTGCCGTTCTCTTCGCTCATGTTCACTCCTCGACTCCCGCGAATGGAGGGTTCGGTATAAGGGCAAGGGTTGGGTGTATTACACCCAGAATATCGAAAAATGAAGGCGAAGTCGCCCAATCATGGGGAAGCGGCAGCCGTGGTATTCCAATGGCGTCCGATTTGAATGTCAACCGGATTGCGGAAAATGTTGTGACCAGCCAGGTGGTGTTGTTTTTCTAGCACCTCACGATGCTCAGAAACTCGCTGATCATCTTGAAATGCCTGTGCAAGATTGGTTGGACAGAGATTGTAAAAGAAGTCACAATGGCCGTTACGTCCTACGTTCAAGGCCTGAAGATGATGTTTGTATTTACCTCAATGAGGACAAAACTTGCAGTGTCTATGAAGCCAAGCCCAATCAATGCTCAGCCTTTCCATGGTGGAATGAAAACATGGCCTCAAATCGAGCTTGGCACAAAACCGTTCAACTCTGCCCGGGTCTACGTCAGCCGGGCTCAAAGGTGGTTCAACTTCCAGTAATCCAGGGACACTTGGACAAGGATCGTGTCGCTGAGAAAGGTTTCAGAAAATGGGATTGAGAAATTAAGACTCAACGGGAAGAAGAACACGACGTTTGAGCGGCCATAGAATGGCCATCTGAGGCTCACTGTAATCTGGAATAAGAACGGGTATCTCAGTCGCTTGAATCAATTCTCCCGGGTCGAAATCATCGATAGGTGGCGCATATTCTCCAGCACTCAAATCCTGTAACTTGTCAAGGTGGCTCTCAATTGCCAACATCCGATCTGTGAACGAGACCAATTCATCCGAAGATGCATTGTCAACACACCTAGAGATTTGATGGATTTCGCGATTCAATTCACGCAATTCGAACCGATGTTCATGAATGATACTCTCCAAGTGTTCTAGCGCTGATTCGGTCAAGGCATCGATGTTCTGTCCGACTGGGATTTCAGGCGCACTGGTCGACTTTGAGCCGCGCTCTGCAATTTCTTCAAGGTGGCCACGCAAAGTGTCAGCCGTGAGAGATTCCGCAGCCTCTAGTGATGAGGGCAGGGTAATTTCAGGGGGAACGTAATCATCGGTTACTTCCATTCTCTCACTGATAATTTCGGCTCGGTGCTCAGCGGGTTCAGGCAACACTGTATCGAGAACTTCTGAGACGATTTGGGCACCTCTTGCATCTGTGTCCATTCCAACCTCCTCGATTGAATCAGGCAGGTTTGGTTGCTCGCCAGAAAGCAATGTCCGAACATCGGCCGCGCCCATGAGCAAGGCGCCAGAATCCAAAGCGAGGCAAACGGTTTCGAAATCTGCCTTCAAGCGACTCCATTGCCCACGACTCCGACTCACGATGACCTGAAGTTGAGGGTCGGTGAGTGACACGCCACGTGACAATGTGTTTCGTCTGAGCATCAGAAGCATCGTTGCCTCAGATGGCGCCCCCAACTCAACATGAACTCCAGATGAGACGGCTTGTCGGAGGCGACCAATGGGGATAGATTCAGCAGCCAAACGTCGTGAAGATGTCAGAATCACTTGGGCGCCAATATCAATGGCCCAACCCACGATGTTTGCCAGATTGGCTGCACCACTTGGGCGCATTAGGATTCGATCAGCATCATCGATGAGTAGTGAACTGGCATACAATAGCAAATCATCCCAACCATCTGGGAGATGCTCGGGGAATGTTTCAGCGGTGATGAGGCGAACATCTCGGTCGATCATACTGGTATGGAGGGATTCCCCGATGGCCCACAACAAGTGACTCTTTCCTGTACCAGATGTACCATGAATCAGAAGTGGATTCAAACGGCGACCAGGATAATCGATGACCTCGTTGCCTGCCTGAGTCGCGATTCGATTCGATGGGCCTTCTTGCCATGTTCCAAAATCAAGGCCGGGTCGGTCAGTTAGGTAAGGGGGCCAATAACCTGCATATTCCATTGATGAGGGAGCCGGTCCGGATTCGGTGATTTGGGGACTTCCCAATTCGGCCCCACTGAGAGGTTCTGCCGGATTCAATCCTCGATGTTGATCCAGAACTTCTCGCCAGATGGGTACAACTGGATCTCGTGTTCCGGGTCCATCCACTCCAGTGACCCAACGTGGGGTTCCAGGAGGTAAATCGGAACCCCTAGGGTCTAGATTCAATGGGCTATCCTCGAGGATTTTGCCCCTCATCGCTTCAAGTCGGGCATGGACTGTGTCCGCATAATCGGTTTCATCCCCACTGAGGATTGACAATCTCTCTAGAGGTGAAGGGGCATTTGCAGGTAAATCATGTCGTGCCGCGAATCTCGCCTCGGCACGAGCGCGTTCTCGAATGGACACGTGATCTAGCAGAGTACTCTTGCCCTCTGGGCCAGTAGATTCTCTACTTGATTCACCAAGGAATCGTCGACTTCGCTCCATTGCATCTCGAAGTGGAGTTCGAATGATACTCATTTTTCAGCCTCCTTGAGAGCTATTAATGCCCCATCTGGGTCAACTTCAAACTGATCGACAATCGGTTGGATATCCACGCCTTTTGCTTCCAATTTTCGTAGTCTTTCCCAAATCGTCACTTGGTCACTTCCACTTCCAGAAAAGGCGTTTTCCATAAACCGAATAGAGGCCTTTTCATTTTCAGCCAATCGGCCCGTCAGATGCTGTGTACGTTGAGAGCGGCTGCTCGCTTCTCTCACGGCAGTGTTTGAAGTCAGGGGCGGTGTGGTGTCTGAAAAATCAGCACCAGCTGCTGCTCGGCTGGCGGCACTCATGCCAATGGCTCGAATATCAGGTCCGGTTTCGTAATGGACTCCCGGTTCAATCATTCGAGCACGGCTGGCGGCAAAATCGAGTTTGTTTCTAGCAGTAATAACCTCCCCAGGTATGACGACCTTTGCCTCAATATGTCGGGCGCGACGGGCGGCCAAATCCATTCCGTCTTTTTCAAAACGATTTGAATCTTCAATGACAATTTCGCCAACCTCTGCAGGGTTCAAATGGATGAGTGCATCTTTGATGTGAGATGTTCTTCGAACCTTCCGAGCGATATTCCCTCGATGATTGATGGTCGGTGATTTTGGGTCTTTAGGCAATTCTGTGATAATTTCAGGTTCAACTTGAATCTCAGGTTCAAGTGCAGGCGCAGGCATCTGATTGGGTTCAGAAACCACTTCTGCAAGAACTGTTTGCTGTTCTTCTTCGCCCCGATTGGCCGAGGGTGTCGTGGCCCATTCAGGCAATTCTCCTTCGACTGTGTCAGGTGAATTTACGGCCTCTGCAACACCTTGGATTTCAGTTTGGCGTTCTTCTCGCCATGCGTCGACTACACCGCTGATCGACCATCGATTATCAGATTCGTTTACATCAGGGGCGATTGTAGGTTGAGGGGCCTGTACGGCGGGTTCTGGAATTTTGATGGCTGACCAATCATCGGAACAAAATGGATGGCCTTCTAATCTAGCCGGCCTTTCAGCCCAATGACTCACACGTGAGTCGTCGAGGATGTCGACCTCGCGCACCAAGATGGCACGTTGACGAGTTGTGAATACGTCGAGGTCGACGGGCAGAAGGAGAAGATGTTCGTCAGAGGTAATCGAGTCAACAAGGAAGCGGATCAACTCGATTGAACGTTCGAATCCGTGTACCCCGGTGAGATATTCAAGCCCATCCAATAGAATGCAGGCACGATTTGCACCGAACAAGAATTCGTCGATTTTACGCCGCACTTCTTCCAACGAAACGCCACAGATATTGTCGCCTTCACCTTTTTCAGTCAACCAAGCCGTCACAGATAGTGGCAATCCGACTTCATCTTCTAGGCGATTACCTGGGGTTCGTGAGATGACCAATAGTGGGTGGCCAATTCGGCCCAAGTGGGCCGCCATAAGCATCACTTCACCAGAAGTTTGTGTGTCGACGACAGCGACCATGCCAGGCATCAATTCTGAACCAGGGTGGAATGGTAAAGGTGGAAGTTCGGAAGTAGGGGCTTGTTGCTCATCATCTTCCTCTGGCATCCATGCATCTAATCGCTTCCACTGCCGACGGGTTCTCTGGCGACGATGCCACCAGGCTTCGGCTTCGAAATCTTCGCCCCAGGGTAGAACTTCGCCCTCCTCCAAATGTAAGAGGGCAAGTGGGTGTAAACTCTCAATTAAGTCAAGATCGATATCATGGTGTCTTGACAATTGGCTCCCCTCTAAAGAGGCAGCCTCCTGTAGAGCACCCAAGGCAGCATGACCAGAAAGCATCGAACCTTCTGAATCCTCATACAACACCATTGAAGGAGTTCCTTCTCGAATGGTAATTTGGCCCACTGCACCGCCGAGAGCACCTGCTTCACAGCGAATATAGCCTGATTCAGATCGCTTCTGCATATCGACGAGAAGAAGTTCGAGAACACCGGCGCCACCGCGCCGTGTTTCGCTTATCTCACCCCTTGGAAGTTCGACCATCTACTCACCGACGCTGCGCGTCGTCTCTAACGCCTCTTGAAACAACCGCCCCCCAAAGGGGGCGGGACAGGGTTTACAGAAGACTCTACGAAACGCCGAGAATTTGATGCCTAAGTTCTGTTTCGCTTCGACGAGGGCGTCCATTGGAACTATCAAAGCAACAACGGGACTGGCTTAACGCCGGCATTGAACATTTCAATGCTGGACGCTTTTGGCACGCACATGAAGATTGGGAAGATCTTTGGAAATCTCTGAAAGGAGTAGCGAGTCAAGAACTCATCGATGGGGTTCAAGGTCTCATCCAAATTGCGGCAATGCTATTGAATCATGAGCGAGGGAAAAGCCGTGGTGTTGTCAGTCTTTGGACTAAATCGAGTGTCAAATTGGAACCTGTAATCGAAGGACTTTTCGGGATTGATACCGCCAGTCTATATGCGGATTCAGAGCCATTTCACCGAGATGTTGAAGAATTTTCACTGGTGCCTCAAACTGTAAAAATCAAGCAGCAATCTTGAGGGGGGTAATGCTCTGCGGAGAGCATGGTCGCCGCACCATCGGATTCGAGGCTGCTTTCGGATACCGAAGTCGCAGATTCATGGGTTGATGCTAAACGGGTTTGGATGCAGAGTGGATTTTACATTTCTCTATCGATCATACCTTGCTCGATTATCGCTAGTATCGGACTCATTCAATGGATTCATGCGACCCTGTTCATTGTGATTGTGATTCTCGGTGTATTGGCCATGAGTTCTCGAAAAATTGAGGCGGCGAGAAATCAATTGGATGTAATTGCTATTTCCACAGGTCACCCTTGGCATGATTCAGAAGAGATTGGAAATACAACTGTGTTTGTTCTGAGCGGGGAAAAATGGGTCAGTTTAGGAACCAATGTACGCATCGTAGCCACTCGAGATCCTTTACTGGATTCGATATTGCTAAGAGAGGGGGATTCAGAAGGTGAAGTTTTAGCCCGGTGGGGTGGTGATATGGATTCAAACCTTGTGCCGATTATCAACATGGCCCAAGCCTTGGCAAACGCCCAAGATCGAGGAGATGATGAAGTGGATTCCTTCGAAGCTGCGCGTGAACGTGAAGAGACAAGTGAAGGGGTTCTTGAACGCGAATGGCTGGATACCGAAGAAGGTTCCATCGATTACGAACCCGGGGCGATTCTAAGGGCGTTCAAGCGTTCAAAGGATTCTGAATAGAAAAATGAATTGACACAATCACTTGCTGTGATTCAGAAGGACCCCTAAGACCATATGCGTTCCTAGGCGCAAATCGCATGATGAGTTGGCGAGATCGGATGCAGGGCCTTCCGCCTGAACAACGCATTTTGATTGAAGGAGGGAGTTTGTCTCAGCGGTTTTCAAAGCGACCTTTGTCACTGACACACCCCGCGTTGATTGGAGGGTTCTATGGATTTCTTGTCTCGATAGCACTATTGTTGCCTTTTGGATATGAAAATGGTTGGAATCAAGATACGATGCGAGATCAAGCATTCCTGAGTGTGCTGTTAATGCTAATCGTTGCCATCACGGGACATTTTTCACTCATCATTGCTCAAATTTTGAAACGTCCGCCAATCTCATTGAGAAGGGGCCTTGTCTACCCAATGCCATTCATTGGTCTCAGTGTTCTCAGTGTGATGTTGGTCACGGGATTGGAATCAGAAATGTCTGAAAATACCGCAACTTGGGTGGCTTACATCGGATGGGCGTTGCTACTGTCCCCTGGGCCTGTTTATGTTCACCTTTCTTGGGCACCACGTTGGAGATTACTATGTCGTTTGGAAGAAGGATTGGATCCCTTTGAAGGGGACATGCCCTCAAAACCTGAGATTGATGATTCAGAGGGTGCCGAAGATTCAGACATGGAGATGGCGATTGAGGATATCGAAGAAGACCCGCCATTACTTCACGTAGCAGATAGTGAAGAATGATTAGATTAAGCCGACCTTTCGGCCTGCTGATTCATATCCTGCTAGAATGGTGTCCAATTGTTCATCAGTCAGTCCTGCAGACAATTGATTCCTGACTCGTGCTGCATTTCTAGCCACCATGGGGAAAACGATGGCTCCTGCAACAATTCCTTCGTCCCTTAGTGCTGAAACGAGTTCCTTGGCTACACGACTTTCGCCACACATGACTGGGATAATAGGAGTTGTTGAAACACCCAAATCAAAGCCTAAGTTGTCCATTTCGGCTCTGAATCGATGCGTATTTGACCACAGTCTGGCATGGTGTTGTGGTTCATCCATCAACACTTCAACGGCAGCCTTCTGAGCCGCCGCTACACCGGGTGGTTGACTGCCAGAAAGCAACCATGATCTAGAATGGTTTAGAGCATGCATACGCATTTGTGCACTTCCAGCAACAATGCCACCTTGGACACCGAGGGCTTTGGAGAATGAACCAATTTCAAAATCCACCCGGCCTTGCAATCCAAAATGATCGACTATTCCAGCGCCCCGGTCGCCCATGACGCCCTCGCCATGGCAGTCATCGACGAAAACCATCGCATCGTGTGCCTCGGCCAATTCCGTGATTTCATCCAATGGACAGATGTCTCCATCCATCGAAAATACACCATCTGTAATGATGAGTTTTCGCTCAGCATCAGCATGATCCTTGAGGGCCTGTTCTAAGCCACCCATGTCATTGTGAGGATAGACTGCCCTCTGAGCCTTGGTTAACCGTACTCCATCGATGATTGAACCATGATTCAATTCGTCTGAAATGATGACATCTTGTTTACCTTGAACAAGTGTTGGAATCAACCCCACATTGGCGGTATATCCTGCACTATAGATGAGGCTAGCCTCGACGCCTTTGAATTTCGCGACGGCTTCTTCAGCGGCAAGATGGATGTCCATCGTTCCAGAAATGGCTCGAACCGAACCGCTACCCGCACCGTACTTTTCAGTTGCTTCAATCATTGCAGACATGACTTTCGGATGGGTTGTCAAATTCAGGTAATTGTTCGCTGATAGCATAATCATTCTTTGACCATCGACTGTGCATTCGGGCTCGCTAGCGCTTTCCAACGTCGGTGGTTCCCAATTCAGCCCACCTGCAACCAGCTCTTCGTAGCGCTCAGCCATCCATCGGTGTTCTCGCGCCATGTCCCCCGCACGCACCGATTGGCTGTTGATGCTTACGCCAAGACATTCATGGCGAAAGGGGGCTAGGCCCACCCATGCGAGACGTGCGGGTGACCGTTCTAGGTACGGCACAGGATGGAGGTGTCCCTCAACCCGGATGTGCTCGGGATTGTTGCCAACGAATACGCTCAAATGATGCATTAAGACGCTTTCCTGTGAGCCTAGGGGTCGTTGGTAAAGATGGAACTACGCACCTCATTGAAGCCAGTCGAGCAATGGGCGAGCAGTTCGAAATTTGGCATTCTGTAGACCCTGTTGAGGGTGCGATCAGTTCACTCTGTATCACTCACGCCCACCTTGGTCACGTCGATGGTTTAGGATTGTTCGGCAAGGAAGCAATGGGGGCAAAAAATCTTACTTTACACTGCAGCGAATCCGTTGCAGAACTAATCGAAAGTAATCCACTCTGGAGAGCATTGCGTGAAGATGGTGTCATCATCCCAACCGCATGGAATTCAAATGAAGCGTTTGAGCCATCCCCTGGTTGTGGGTTTACGATTAGACCTGTTCTCGTGCCCCATCGTGATGAATTGAGTGACAATCATGCTGTCATCATCGAAGGACCTGGACTCAATCTTCTGTTCATGCCTGATCACGATTCGTGGGATGAAACATTGTGTGGAATTACAATTCGGCAATGGTTATCTGATTTGGGTGTCAATATTGCTCTAATTGATGGCACCTTCTGGGATGGAAATGAGTTGCAACATCGGGATATGGATGAGATTCCACATCCAACCGTCAGTGAGAGTCTACAACGGCTTGGAAGCAGAGAAGCAGACGACCCCGATATTCGGTTCTTGCATCTGAATCATACAAATCCACTCTGCAACCCATCCTCGCCGGAATTGGCAGAATTGACTGCAATGGGGTGGAGTCTGGCAAAAGAAGGGGATTCGTTCACGCTTGAACGGTTATGAGGGTGTGGCGCACGCGCACGCTCATGCGCCTTACGGGGACGGTCAGCAGCGGACTTGGGCGCGCCCATGTGTTCATGGCCCAAGAACACTATCAGACTCAATTCAAGTCAATTCTCGAGAATGAAGCGTGGCCTGGGACTCTGAATGTTAGGGTCGCTGGTGAAGATTTGGCTGCATACGTCGCACTTCGAAATTTATCGGGTGTTGACACCCTAGATATCGATGATGAAATTCGGTCCAATGCTTCAATGATTGATGTCTCTGAAATCAGCCCCTTTCGAGTTCGTGGCTTCCTACGAGAAGGTCGCTCATTTGGCGGAGCAAGTGCATTTCAGGCCACCATTTGTTCAAATGAACAAGAATTGGCCTGTGCGATCCTTATCCCTGATTTGACCCGACACGTCGATGTTGTGGAAGTCATCGCAATCGAATTCTTGAGAGGAACTCTCGAGATTGCAGACGGTGATGTTGTCTCACTCAATTTGGGTTGAGGTTTGCAAGCCAAGCAGCTTGGTGCAACTGATCTTGTTCGCCCCTGGCTTTGTTGGCCCACAAACGATAGGCTCGACCAGTGGGTACCGTTTCAGCAACCAATGGTATTTGGAATCCAATTTTCGATTGACTACACAGGTATGGAGTGCCAGAATGATGAATCGACCAAAGAGTCAGCCATTCAGGATCTGCTCGACCAAAATCTGCGGGAATTTCGGGATTTGAAAGTGCCTGATGAATTTCATCGAGAGAAAAACGGCCCCTCGCCATACCAAGCATTGCGGAAGCAATTCGCCGAACTTGGTTCCACACAAAACCTTCTGCCTCTATGGAAAATCCAAGGATTGAATTTTCGTCATCAAGCCAAGGTTCGCAAGAAAGAACGCGTTTCACGGTAGAACGGCCTTCTTGTGGACGGCAGAAATTCCAGAAGTCATGTTCGCCAACGAAGATTGAGCACCATGAGATCAAATCGGATGTTGAGACATTCGACCAACCTTCCAATGCCTGAAGACGATAGAGGTAGGTGCGTGAATCGGCATTTCGCGTTCGCAAATCTGAATCTACTGATTGAGCCGCCCAAACACGGATGTCCGTCGGAATTTGATCGTTGAGAGCGGTAATGATTCCTCGTTCCCCAACGCCATCCCAAATTTGTGCAGGAATATCGAAACTTCCAATGTTCATTCGGGCATCAACGCCACCATCTGTCCGACTCGATAGAGTGACCGGATGTGTACCATGTTCAGACCATTTCAAACGAATGAGGGCGGCTTCAAGTTCACCCTGGACAGTGGGCACATTCGGTTGGACCTGGGAACCACTGTATCCTCTGCCTAGGTATCCGACGGCGACGGCAATCCGCACCGTCATGGTGCAACCTCACTCCTCGCTAGATAGAGTTGCAACTGCATCTTCCGCAGAGTAGCCTAATCCACCAACTGCCCAGACCAACGCTTGTTTCAACCAAGGTTGGATCATCGGGTTATCCCTTCCTTGCCCCACTCTTTCAATGGCGTCTACAATCAATCGACTTGCATCGAAGAGAGTATCTTCAACTGGAATATCTGCTAAATCAGCCATTTTCTCGAGGCGTTGGTACTCTTTGATTGCCATGGGTATTCGCCCGCAATCAAGGCAAAAATTTGCAAAACTTGCAACGTATTCGATGTTCTCTTCATCCAAAGACATGGCTTTCTTGTAAACCTGCATGATTTTTCCTGCGGGCACATCCTCTTCCATATCGATTGAAAGTCGCATGAATGCGGATTCAGCCCAACCATAGTGACCAACGGGGTTTTCTGGTTCTGCATCGATGAGACTTTGGAAAACATCCATCGCCCCCTGAAAGTCTCCTGCGGACATGGCTTGGGCGGCCTGTAGCATAATTTCGTCTGACATCGACCCCTGCGGGGTCGAAACCCCCTATGAATAAAGCGGCGTGAAAACGTCACTCAGAAATCCTGTAACTCGTCTACATCAGGGAGGTCTGCTGCTGAATCATCCCCTTGGTTCTGTGATAGTAACTCGACCATCTGCTTCTGAACCTCAAGTTGTTCCTCAGCCTTTGTGACGGCGGAATTGGCATCCATCATTTTCAGCATCAGATCGTAAGTATCCTGCCATTGTCGAATTCCATAAAATGAGATGTCAGGGGTGAATCGTTCGACCTTCACGGTCCGCTGATATGTGACGAGGAAGAAGATGCGTCCAATCCACTTCAGAATTCCGCCAGTAGTGGTGGTAGTTTCGGTGGGTGGAGTCACTGCAACAGCACCCCCCATAGTCTCAGTCGCAACGTGGGATTGGTCTCCAATGTTACAGTAAACGGTCGCATATCCGAATAAGGCGCCAATCGGAGACCTTCGCTTCATTACAGCGCGGATGTTCTCATGTAGGAAAGTCAAACCATCACGCTCGTAGATAAACGACTGGTGGTGGATGATTCGGTCAGTGGTCACCGCATAGATGAAACTCTTCTGATACCAGAATGTCACACCCCAGATGATAACGGTCCACAGGATTCCAAATAGAGTGAAATTCCATTCGATGGGGATCTCAAATGTTGAATCTGAGAACAAACGGATGACATCATCGATGTGCAGAAGGAAAGGAGTTAACGACGACAGAAGGAGGACTGTTGTCATCCATTTCCCGCTTGCAGGGTGATTAATCAGTCGATTGAGCCATGTGAAGAATAGCATGACAAAAGCGAATCCAGCGCCGCCAGCCCAACCACTCACATCGACCAAGACGTAGAAGATTGTCTCCACCAATGACGCATCATCAGGAGCTTCGGCCCAGCCAAAGAACAAATGAATGGCCAAGACACCCAATCCAACCAGATATGCGGGCATGAATGCAAACAACGAAGGACGACGAATCATGAGGAGTTCTTCCTCCCCATAGAGTCGTAATTTCCCACGTAGTGCCTCATCCTCGTTGAGTGGGGTTGGTTCAGGAGCAGGGGTAAACTCAGAAGTGCCTAGGGCGGGTGGTTCTATGGCCGAACCCATACTTCTCTTCATTTCTTCATCACTCATGGCTGTCCCTCAGATGTTGCTGTGCTGCGAACGATGATGAATCTTATGCTATTCTGTAAATTGGAGTACTAATGCAAAAGTCCCCATGCATGTTCCGCATTTCCGTGAACCCATTCGAAATCGTCCAATGTTCGAACGCCTTTCTCATCAAGAATGGTGAGTGATTCGACCTCCAAGGGATACTCATTGTAGGTGAGGTGGCTGACAAGGCCTGCACGAGTGGGTTGATCGAACGTCCAATGTGCGCGACTCGCAGCACGGATTTTGAGGCCTACTTGGGTTCTGCCGTTCCAAATTCGGATAGAAAAACGAGGCAATCTCTCCCCTCGTACATCGCAATCATCTTCCGATTCGGATGGCAATAATTCAACCTCGCATCTCTCGAATCTTTCACTTCGTCCACGTTTCTCATCATGGAGCAAACCTGCGGTCTTGAGAGGGACTTGGGTGACGTCGCGTAGTTTCCACGCACGGGAATCGCGAGCCGTCATCGAAAATGAGGCATGCGGAATGAACCAATCCAGATAGGTTCCATCACTGAAATGGAGGAAGCCCCAGAACCAAGGTATGGAGGGTGCTTGAACTGTGACCTTCTGGAAGTAAGCACTTCCTTGCACTTTGCTATCATCGACCATTCCCTCGCATTTACAAGCGTGTAGGCGGATGATATCATAACCCATATTGTTGCCGAAAACATTGTTTGAATATGCGGCAGAAGAGGCTGCTTTGGTCCAAGGTGTAATTTTGAGATCAAATGCTTGAGGCGCCCCGTTTTCAATCGCATTATCGTCACCTTTGCAACGCAACCAAAAGTGACTCCCATCATCGGCCATACCCATTGACAAATCATCATCTGTCACTGGAATTACAGCACCAGAACCAGGGAATTCACCTGAGCCGGGCCAATCGGGATGTTGGCCATCCATTGTAGCGATGCGAGCTTCACGCATGAGATAGGGTTCATGCATATCTTCGCCATCATACCACCATGCACAGACCATCCCAGGCAATGTATGTCTGCCATCATCATCGATGTGGAAGCGGCCTTCGGGCTTCCAGTCATGGTTGTTGACCCTGACGTGCGGCGCATCCTTGGTTGACCACAACACCATCAGTTGTCGACTGCGTTTGGGATTCTCTGCATCGGGGAGAACAATCAGCCACCACCACCACCACCAAGACAAGCGACGCAAGGGTGGTAGGGTATCCAAACGCCACAGTGATGAGAGATCCCCTCCAAATGTGGTTGGTGGGAATTTCTCCATTGGACGACCTCAGTTCAGTTCTCGTTTCTTGAATGATGACTGGCCAATCAATACAAACAGCCCAGTAATGAGCAGTAGTACAACGATTGAAATGACCAAGTTGAGGAGGGGGGTGGTCGTTGGGAATGGGCTATACCAAACCGTCCAAAGCGCGATATCTACCGCCAGAGATTGACCTGACATCATCGCATAATCTCCCCAAATAATCCAAGCGGTAGAATTGATGATTTCAGAGCCCCAAAACGAAATCGACATCGAGGCGATCCCCATATCTCGTGTCGTTCCAATCATTGCCAAGAACATCATGAAGAATTCCCATACTGCAAACAGTAGTGCCACAAGAACACCATATCTTCCAGCAACAATTCCGAAAGTGATGAACACAGCAGCATAGGCTAGAACCGTGAGGAATGTTGCAATCAGGATTCCAAACCAGATGCCCAAATCTGAGAACCTGTAAATGGAATCACCGGGGCCAAAAATTCCCGTTACAAGTGCTGAAAGCACAAAGAGGGCGATGAAATAAGGCCAAGCCAAACCGATGAATCCAAGCAAACGATACATCAAAATCTCCGCTCTTGCAATCGGTTTGCCGACCAGATAGTGTAGGGTGCCAGAATCCATTTCTTCACGAATCAGTCCAGTCGCAAGGAAGAGAGGAACAAAGATTCCCAAGATGAAGAGGAATCCAAATTTCCCGAATCCAAGTAGGAATGAACGGTGCATTGCTTCTTCAAGGAATTCTCCGTCGTTCGGATCCTCATCGACAAACCGGTCCGCTCGGATGTTGACGAGATTTCCATTGCGGTCGTATTCGTAAATGACATTGCAATCAATGCCGTCGCCATTCTGGTCACGTCGGAAATTCTCTTGGGCCCAGCAATCACCGTCATCGTCCACATCCCCCACACTTTTCAGTGTCCGATCGGCTTGTGTTGGACCTGTGGGTCCACCCTCCCAAAGTGTCCACACCGATGGATCCTCGTCGATGAGGCCATCCCCATCATCATCCACAGATTCAATGCCTTCACTCATTGCATCGATATAGAAAAGCAGGACGATGACTACCAGAAGTGCACCAACAGCGCCAACGGTCCATGTTGAGCGCTTTTTGCGATATTGCCGCATGGTAAACTCTGCAATTGCTGTTGCTTTACGATCCAACTTTGTCCAAACAGTTTCCGAAAGATTGCGCTTGGGCGGCCCGGGTGGAGGTGTCGTCGGTTGCATCAAGAACGACCTCCAATCAAATAGCCCAACAGGGATTGCAAATTGTCATCTGGATTTTCAATCGCCGTGACTTCCACACCAGATTCGACAATGAGTTTGGGTAAATCTTGGTGGACATCCGACAAGCTATTGGTTTCGATAATCAGTTCCTCTGGATTGGGGAAGCGAACACCATAGACGGAAGGATGAGGGAGTACGGTTCGACCAAGATTGCGAGGATCTGGTGTTCGCAAGAGGATTCGATGCGGAATGTGATCGAGCAATTCACGAATCGAATGGAGATTGCCAAGTGCCAGTAGACGACCATTGTGAAGTATGACAATCTGTTCGGTAATCCGTTCAATTTCAGAGAGAATATGGCTGGTAACCAGGATGGTTTTACCCATTGCACCCAGTTCACGAATGACGTTCATAATCGTCGTTCGAGCCAGCGGGTCACACCCTTGAAGGGGTTCATCGAGAACAATCAAATCAGGATCATTGACCAACGCGTGAGCGATTTTGACCCGCTGCCGCATACCTTTGCTGTACTTGCC
>JASLKT010000017.1 GCA_030747395.1 Candidatus Thalassarchaeaceae archaeon | reverse complement strand
CCGACACGAGTGAATACTCGATCAACCAAGCCAATGCGGGCTTTGTTTGCTGGAACATAGGAACCAGCCTGAGCCAAGATTGCAATGAGAGCGTTGGTTCGAAGGTATGTCGATTTCCCGCCCATGTTTGGACCCGTGAGTAGTAGGAACCGACGTTTGGCATCGAATCGGACATCGTTTGGTACAAATCGCCCATCAGTCTCAAGCACGGGGTGTCGTGCTCCAGAAATATCGAGGCGATCCGTTTCTTGGATTTCGGGTCGGCACCAAGAGCGTTGGCGAGCATGGTGGGCAAAGGAGGCAAGAACGTCGACAGTTGAGATTTTTCTGGCGATGGAAGAGAGAGAAGATGTGACCGCTTTGACTTCATCTCGAAGGGTGCAAAATAACTTGAATTCAATCGCATTGGCCCGGCTATCGGCGGACAAGATGACTTCTTCCCACTCCTTGAGTTCAGGTGTCACATAACGCTCGGCATTGGTCATCGTTTGGCGCCGAATCCAGTCTTCGGGCACTTTGTCAAGATGAGTTTTGGTGACTTCAATGAAATATCCAAATTGCCGATTATACTTGACCTTCAAACTTGGGATATCCAACTGCTCTCGTTGAGTGGATTCCAATTCAGACAACCAAGTAGTGCCCTTACCAGCCTTGATTCGAAGGTCGTCTAATTTCTCATCGTATCCCTCTCGGAACAGCCCACCTTCGCGGATGAGGGCAGGTTGTTCAGGCAATAGCGCATCTTCGATTGTCTCCTTGAGTGGTTCAAGGTCAATCAATCCCTCAGCACATGCATTGAGAAGGACGTCATCAGATTCCTGCAACAATGATTGAAGGGCTGGCATCCTGGAAAGACAATCACAAATCGCCAGCATATCTCGGCCATTAGCACGATTGTAAGCCAGCCTCGTGGACAGACGCTCCAAATCTCGCATCGCTTTGAGGGCGGTTCGGATTTCTCGCAATCGTCGATTTGCATTGACCAAACTACCGACCGCAGCATGCCGTTCTGCAATTCGTTGTGTATCCATCAAAGGTCGCAGCAACCATTCTTTCAGCAGACGCCGGCCCATCCAAGTTTGTGTCGCATCGATCGCTTGTAGCAAACTTCCATTTTTTTCTCCAGAGAGTGTTTGAACCAATTCCAGATTTCGAAGGGTCGTTTGATCCAGAAGCATGTGTGTTGTATCCGCACCCAAGTGGATTTCACGCAATGGAACAGCATCGACCAAGTGGAGCTTCGACAAGTAAGCAGTCGCCAATCCTGCTGCCTCCATCGCCAAGGGGCGACTATCGAGATCAAGACTACCAAGGTCGCTCATCTCAAGCACGTTTCGAAGGGCCTCTAAGCGTCCCTTACTGGGCAAATCGTGGATGCTGAGGACCAAACCATCGATGTCCCGAAGGATGCTGAGAATGGTCTCATTTTTGGCGTCTCGGCCATGCATGACCAACTCACGAGGAGCCCATCTGAGCAATTCATCTCGCAGTCGTTCAAACCGACCTGTACCCTCAAATTCAGTCGATGATGCTCGTCCACTAGAAGGATCCATCACTGCGATACCAAGATTGTCTGCCTTGAGAACAACGGCAGCCAACAGAGCGCTTCCATCCTCACCAATCAATTCCTCTTCGTACAATGAACCGGGCGTGTAAACTCGAGCCACAACTCGTCGTAGAATCTTCTCCCCAGGTTGCAACTCTTCTGCCTGTTCACAGAGTGTTACCTTGTATCCTGCTCGCAACATTCGCTGTAAGTATCCCTCAACTGAATGCCAAGGGACACCTGCCATCGGAACTGGATTTTCGCTGTTTTTGTCGCGACTGGTGAGGGTGATCCCAAGAACTTCGGCAGCGGTAACTGCATCCTCGTAGAACATCTCGTAAAAGTCACCCATTCTGAAAAACAGGACGGTGTCGGGATGCGCGGCTTTAATCTCGGCATACTGGTCAAGCATGCTGGGTCCCTTCGCCATGGGCGTGACCAGCCTCCGCCGCAGCCTATGAACCAAACGGCCGTTCACTACGTGAACGATTCATTGACCAAGAAATCTTCGAATGAATTACAGAACGTCGTGTTTTCGCAACAATGCATGCCCACCAAAGCCAACAAATGCTACAAATGTGAGAACTAGAAGTAAATCTCCGAGAAGTGATAAACTTCTGAGAAGCGAATGTTGTGCACTGGGATCAATTGTCACACGGGTTGAACCGTCTTCACTGAACATGACGATGTTTTCACCCGAATTTGCAGCAACTGACAGGTCTAATGGTGCGCCGTCTGGACATGTGATTTGCGTCGGTTCGGAGTCTCCAATTTCCATGTTAGAAAGTCCATTTTCTCCTTTGAACCATAGCATACCACTATCATCGATTGCAATTGTACTCACGCCTATAGAGCCGGCAATACGGTGGATGTTTCTCTCCATTGTCACCCCATAAATCGCGTCCCCTCCACCCACGATTGCGATGAAAGAAGAATCGGTCATGGGGACGATTGTATGGAATGGTGCTCCAGCACCACGGTGCAACAATACCAATTGAGGAGGACCACTAGAATTTCTTCCCGCGTCGAGAAGGACCTCAGAAGACAATCCCAAGGCCGGATTGCTAGATGCATCGTGTCCGATAATCAACGCCCCACCTGCAACCGCTTCAACCTCATCCAAAACAATCTCAGGAATGGGGTATGATGCACCATCACTGACATTCAATCCGGACCAAGTGTGTACGGTTCGAACTGAGCCGCTTTCGACAATCAACCAGCCATTGTCAATGTCGCCATCTAGGGAAATAATGTCCGGTGGGCTGTCCGGCCAACTGAGTGAACGGGTTACAATATTGTTTGATCCTGCACCCATGATCCCAATCCAACCATCTTCGCCTCCAGCAATCCATTGGCTCTCAGTACCACCAATTGCAGTCACATTGCAACCACAATCCAGTGCTGACCAAACGCCATCATTCGCCCTGACCATCAATTCCATGTTCGGGCCATTTTGAACCAACGCCAGGGCTTGATCTCCATCCTCATCCCAGATGATGTCAACGATGGGATTTGACATGCCTGTATCTGAGACTGAGACTCCCGGCAGAACCTGTGCTTGGTTCACCCATGCGGCCCCAAGTAAAATGAAAATGCCCAATGCCCCCATCGCCACCCAAGGTCGTTCTCGAGGGGAGTCGACGAAGGTAAACAGTCGCTCTACGAGGTTGGCCATGGAGCGTCTGTGGCCGAGGAAGTTGAATAACCTGTCCGCTGCCCAGAGTGGCGAATCACCGTAGGTGGCCGGATGCATTCATATACGGGCTGTCGGTGGCCGTCGCCCGAGGGAGTCAAAATGGCACGCAAGCCCGCGAAGATGTATCGCCGACTGAAGGGTCAAGCGTATACTCGACGCAAGTACACTGGCGGTGTCCCAAACAACCGAATCATGCGCTTCCACATGGGGAACAGAAAGGCTGCTGAAGCAGATGAGTTTCCCGTTATCATCGACCTCTCAGTGGATGAAAGTTGCCAAGTTCGCCATACAGCACTCGAAGCTGCCCGACAAGTTTCTAATGCAACCATTCGAAATGTGGCTGGTGAAGAAGGGTATGCACTTCGAGTCCACGTTTACCCGCACCACATTCTACGTGAGAACAAGCAAGCGACGGGCGCCGGTGCAGATCGTGTATCCCAAGGCATGCGCTGTGCTTTCGGAAAGAACGTTGGAACCGCAGCTCGCTGCAAACATGGCACCACCATTATCTCAATCTCAACCAATGCGAAAAACTTCCTGACTGCAAAGGATGCACTCCGCAAGGCTAGCATGAAGATCCCAAGCCCTTGTTCAACCAAGGTTGTCAAGGGGCATGAACACCTCAAGGGACTTGTTTGAGATTCCGCGAATTAGCAGTTCTTTCTTTCTCTGATTGACAACTTGTCAAGTCAGGCAACGTTTATCCTCCGAGTTGAGGCTAAGGCCCTCTGAAGGAGAGACTTCAATATGGAAAATAAAGCATTAGATGACTACTTTGGTTATACAGAAGCCGGTAGTTCGTTAGAAGGAGAAATGAGAGCAGGATTGACGACGTTCCTGACAATGGCATACATTCTGGTGGTCAACCCGAACTTCTTGTCATTGTTCGGCGCACCAATTGGCATCCCGTTTGAACAAGCGTTGTTTGCAACCGGAATGGCAGCATTCGTTGGTTGTACAATCATGGGACTATGGGCCAATCAGCCCTATGCCCTTGCACCAGGGATGGGATTGAATGCATACTTTGCATTCACTGTCGTTGCCTCCCAAGGAATCGCATGGGAACTTGCACTAGCGGCTGTTCTTGTCGAAGGTGTATTGTTCCTAATTATCTCATTGCCGCAAATTGGATGGCGATCCGAGATGATTAATTCAATCCCAAAGGATCTCAAGATTGCGACCATGGCAGGTATTGGATTGTTCCTCGCCCACATTGGTCTGCAAGAAATGGGATGGGTCGTTGGAGGTGCAACTCTAGTAGACATGAGTGCATCAGGAGCATGGACACACCAGTCAGGTGAACTATGGGCCATGGTTGGCTTGTTGGCCATCGGCATCATGATGGCACGGGGTATGAAAGGCGCCATCATTTACGGTGTCGCTGGAGTCACTGCGATTGCATGGGTATTGGGAGCAATGGACATGCATGTTGCTGATGCTTACAATGCAGGCGCCTTGGTAAGTGCACCTGAAATGGGTGATATCATTTCAACTGATGGATTTGACACTGGTGCTGTTGGAGCAGCCTTGGGAGCCCTTGGCGATATCAACGGAGATACAATCGGAGCATTCCTATTGGTGATGATTACCTTCCTCTTCGTCGATATTTTCGACACTGCTGGTACACTCTACGGAGTAGGCAAGATGGCTGGCAAGGTTGACGAGGACGACAATATAGAGAATGCAGATCAAGCATTCATGGCTGACGCTGGTGCAACCATCGTAGGTGCCATGTGTGGTACGAGTACCACAACCACCTACATCGAATCCGCAGCTGGAATCGAAGAAGGTGGCAAGACTGGGCTTGTGGCAGTCGTCGTAGGTGTGCTCATGCTCATGGGCCTATTCCTATCGGGACTCCTTCAAGCGATTCCAGCATTCGCAGTCGCTCCAGCACTTGTTGTGGTAGGTGCCATGATGATGCGCGGTGCTGCTGAGATCGATTGGGCTGACAAGGAAATGGCCATCCCTGCATTCATGACAATCGTTATGATGCCATTGACATATTCCATCGCAGATGGAATCGCATGGGGTATCATCGCATGGGTTCTGATGAAGGTAGGAATGGGCAAGATGGATCAAATCAACCGTGTCATGGGCATACTTTGTGTTCTCATGATTATGTTCTACCTTGGACCAGGTGGCGAGACCACATTCGAGTGGCTCGTCAACATGATCTTCTGAGCAAGATAACACACTGGGGATTGCCCGGGTCCTTCGGGGCCCGGGCTTTTTCCAACTCAATTTTTTAGCGGTGTAGTAAATTACACCTAATGTTTACACTGACATCGGCTTTTCGCAAAAACCGCTCAAACGCGCGTTTTGGGGAGAATGTCCGTAGAACGATTCATAAGCAAATCGAAGCCGAACGGGGTTAATCGCTGGGATGCGATAATGAAAAGGTGAAAAAAATGGATATAGATATGAAAGCAATGAAAGCTGAGATGGGCGGTGCGTTCATGCTTGTTTTCGGTGTCGCTGCATTGGCTGGCGATAACGTAGCATGGGCAATTGCTCTAGCAGTGACGTGGATGGCGTTTACGGGCGCACACCTGCTACCTGTTGTCACATGGTGTCACATCATGACTGGCGATTTGGGAGATGCAGAAGGAAACTGGATGGCAAACGGTCTACGTTTGGTTTGGCAAGTGGTCGGTGCCCTATTGGCAGTCGTCCTCATGACTGAAATGGGCGATATTGGCCCAGATTGGGCATACAGCGAAGACATGTGGATCGCAGGTGTTGGTGACGACATTTGGGGCCTCCTAGCCATGGTTGCAGCAGGTGCTGTCTTTTGGCAGATCCACACTCGCTGTGACACTGCATGGGTCAGTGCGTTTGCAATTCTTGCACTCGGTGGCGCAATGGGGCTACAGCTGGGTCAAGCAGACCAAATGGCAAGTTCCCTACTAGATGGCGGTTCCACAACTGTAACCGTTCTAGCAGACTGGGTTCTCATGAGCGCAGTTGTCGGTGCTGGTGCCTTGCTAGGCAACACTGTTGACGGCCTGATTGGCGAAGAAGAGTAAGTAAAACAACTCTGAACGCACATCACAAGATAACACACATGTCCTTCAGGGGCGCTTCGGCGCCCCTGGGGGGCATTTTTTTTTGTATCACATTCTTCAATAAAGAGACGCCTGCTCGCCGTCCATGGGCGAGCAAACGACGACCATTGACATGCGTATCGAATTACTCAAGGACAGTGTTGTGAAAGCACCCGTCGTCTGGAAGGAAGGATATCCTTACTTCGTCCACCCACTCTCAGATGGTGTCCCAAGACAATCTGCAGAGTTGCTCAGTGCAGCCCGGGATTTGATCTCAGAAGGCGTGGATTGGGACTCTATCGACATCATATTGGGAATTGAAGCCATGGGAATTCCCTTGGCAGCAGCCCTGTGCATCTCTAGTGGGAAACCACTGGTCATTGGTCGTAAACGGCAATATGGATTGCCTGGTGAAGTTGCAATCGATCAATCGACTGGTTACTCGAAGGGCGAAATATTCCTCAATGATATCGACAAAGGGGCTCGTGTACTCATCGTCGATGATGTTGTGAGTACGGGTGGCACCCTGCATCCTGTTCTCAAGGCGATTGAAGCAAGCGGGGCTATTGTGCAGGATTGTTGGATTGTCTTTGAGAAGGGTGAAGGGATGACCAAAATCCGAAATTCGGGGGATTGGCCATTGAACAGCTTGGTCAGAATCGAGATGCAGGGAGACAAAATCGTCGTCCTCGAATGATTTCACCCTAAAGGGTGGATTCATCAAGGATAGGTTGGACGGCGTCACGAGGCAGTCGTATGGACATGGACAAGCATGACTTCGAACTCGATGAGTTGATCGAGCGAATCAAGTCCAATGACAATCGCCTCGTAGCACTCCAAGTCCCCGAAGGGTTGAAGATGCAAGCATTGGATATGATGGATGCTATAGAAGAGGAAACTTCGGCTAAGATAATCCTTGCTGCAGACCCTTGTTATGGCGCCTGTGATCTCGTGCATGACAAGATGCAACGCATGGGTGTGGAATTGGTTGCGCACATGGGACACTCACAAATGAACATCGATTCAGGTATGCCAACCCAATTCATCAATGTCACTTACGAAGGAGATCCTGCAATTGACCCTGTTCTACCCATTCTAGCACAACACCAAGCGATTGCAGAACAGCGATTGAAGGATGCACAATCAGATGACAGTGTGACCGAGGAAGAAGCGCAGGATCGCTTCCTAGACGCTGTTGGCCGTGTAGCACCACTCACTGGTACCAAGTTGGGATTGGTGGGGAGTATCCAACATTTGCACCTTATTTTCGATTACAAGGAACGTCTTGAGGCTGCAGGTTTTGAGGTCGAAGTGCCAGTAGGTGGTGCGCGTCTAACCTTCCCAGGACAAGTTCTTGGATGCAACTATTCAGGGGACCAAGACGATATTGGGCACTACTTATTCCTTGGAAGTGGAGATTTCCACCCCATCGGCTTGGTTTTGCACACAGGCAAACCGTTGGCCATGCTCGACCCTTATTCTGGGGATGCTGAAGAAATGTCATTTGGGAGAATTGAGCGGATCTTAAGGCAGCGGTTTGGACTCATTATGGCTTGTGATCAAGCTGAAACGTTCGGAATCCTGATTGGTGAGAAGCCAGGGCAGATGCGTCGCACACTGGCATTGAGAATGAAGAAAATCCTCGAAAAGCATGGCAAGAAGGGGTATCTTTTGGCTTTAGAGCACGTTGGTCCCGAACTGATTGACTTCTACCCTGTGGACGCCTTTGTGAACACGGCGTGCCCACGTATTGCCATCGACGATTCGGTTCGCTATGCAAAACCACTGATTACACCATTTGAGTTGGAAGTGGCTCTCGGTGAGAAACAATGGGAAATGGGATATCAATTCGATGAGATACCTTGAATCTCGCACCCGCGCGCGTCACGCCATCGGGCACGCGCGCGCGTGTGGCATTCCATATCTTCAAGAACAGCCAACAGTGGGATACCTCGATGGCAGAATACCTGAATCGGATTGGCGCGGGCCTCATCTTGCTCGATGCGGAGCCGCTTTCCTATGATTGGGTGCCGCCAAATGTTGTGGGTCGCGAGGATGAGAAAGATACGCTCGCTTCGATGTTTGCAAGCATTGGCACACCAGGGATGTCATGTCGAGCTGTGATTACAGGCAATGTTGGCAGTGGAAAAACTGTTCTCAGTCATTCCTTTGGCGTTGATTTGTCACGTCACCTTTCAGGTGTCAGGAATATACAACCAGTGCATGTCAATTGTCGAAATCACCCCTCCACCTCTCAAGTTCTGCAGAGAATTGCCAAAGCCCTAGATGATCGGCATCCTGATCGCGGTTTCTCTGCTTCTGAAGTGATTCAAGGTATCCGGCGTAACCTCCGAACGCGCAATCAGCACATGTTACTGATCCTCGACGAGGTTGACGTGTTGCTTCGTAGAGAAAGTGGAGATTTGCTTTACCAACTCTTGCGTATCGACGAGGGACGAGATGAGGCTGGGACATTGTCACTTATTCTCATCAGTCAGGAGCAAGTTCTAGATCAACTCGAAGGGGCCATCATATCTCGCTTTGGCCGCTCTAATCACTTGGCGTTGAAACCCTATTCCGACTCGCAATTGACTGCCATTGCATCACAACGTGCGGCCTTGGCAACACGTACCGGTTCTGTAAGTGAGGATGTTCTTACTTTGATTGGACAGGCCTCTGCAGATACTGGTGATGCACGTGTCGCCATCGAATTGTTGGAGGCCGCAGTCATGCGAGCGGAGAAAGGTGGGTTCCGCGAAGTTGAGGCCAGCCACGTTCAGCGTGATGCGGCTTCTAGAGCCCGCGCTGTTGAACCAAGTGTCGTTGACGAATTGAAACACCATGAACAATTGATTCTACTCGCAATATGCCGTCGCCTGCGGAGAGATCCCGAAGTGACATCTGGTGATGCTGAGAAATTGTACCAAGTTGTCTGTGAAGAATATGAAGTCAAACCTCGCGGACATACAACATTCTGGAAGTATCTCAAGACTCTAGAAACTCGTGGCCTGATGGAATCGCGCACTGGAACTGCAAGGGCCGGCAGAGGAAGAACGCAGCATATCACAATGCCACAAAGTTTGCCAGGGCAACTGGAAAACCGCCTTGAGCATGCCCTAAACCGATGATTTAGCAGAATCTGTTGAACCCACCTACGGTGGAATCGGCCGAACCGCTCTTATAGGGGGCATCTGTCGCCGAGTCGCACGAGGATTGAGCATGGCTGAGCAAGTTTTCAAAGCGGTCGTCAACGACACGGATCCCTCCAGTGGAGGAAAGGCATACGCTGTCGACATTAGTGGTTCAAATTACAACCATTTTCTGGGAAAGAAAATCGGCGATTCTGTCGACGGAATCTTCGTCGGTGATGGCGATGTTAGTCTCGGCGGCTTCAAGTTGGAAATTACTGGAGGCTCTGACTTAACAGGCACACCAATGCGTTCCGATCTCGATGGTGGAGGGCGAAAGAAAGTCCTCGTATCCCCCTCAACCGGCTTCAAGGGTCACAAGATTGTGAAGAAGAAAGGTGGACGTTATCGATACACCTACGATGGCCTTCGAAAGCGCCGGGCCTTCCGCGGTAATGTCATCTCCTCGGACACACGCCAGATTAACCTCAAGGTTGTCGAGAGTGGGAACAAGTCCCTCTCCGACATCTTCTCTGCCGGCAGCAGTGATGATGCCGGTGAGGCTGACAGCGCGGAGTGAACAGGAGCTGTGACACCAAATGGCCAAGAAGCGTGAGCTCCCCGGTCAGCCAAAGGTGAATATCGGACTTGTAGGACATGTCGACCACGGTAAAACCACGTTGACTCAGGCCCTCTCCGGCACTTGGACCGATACGCATTCTGAAGAAAGAAAGCGAGGAATCAGCATCAAACTAGGATATGCCGACACGGCATTCTATCGGACCAAAAAAGGCGACACCTACGCCATGGGGAAACGCCCAGATGGTGGCGATGATGTTGAAAAGGAATTACTTCGAGTGGTTTCCTTTGTCGATGCACCCGGTCACGAGACACTGATGGCAGTCATGATTTCAGGTTCATCCATCATGGATGGGGCTCTGCTGTTGATTGCAGCAAATGAAGAATGCCCACAGCCACAGACTCGTGAACACCTGATGGCATTGGAGATCGCCGGTATTGAGAATATTGTTGTTGTACAAAACAAGGTTGACTTGGTCAGTCGGGAACGTGCAATGGATTCACATGCCGAAATTAAATCGTTCCTTGAAGGAACAATTGCCGAAAATGCACCTGTCATCCCAGTCAGTGCGCACCATGATGTCAACCTCGACATTCTTATCGACGCGATTGAGGATACAATTCCAACCCCCGACCTCCGTGAAAAGGAAAATGGATTGATGTATGTGGCTCGTTCCTTTGACATCAATCGTCCCGGAGCCCGACCTGCAAAGTTGAAGGGTGGAATTATTGGAGGGTCGGTTGTTTCTGGGAAATTCAAGAAAGGAGATGAAATTGTCATCGCCCCAGGACGAAAAATTTCTGAGGGTAACAAATCAAGATGGGAGCCGATTGAAACAAAAATCTCCAGCGTGCAAAGCGGTGGATTGGATTTAGATTCCGTACATGCGGGTGGGTTGTGTGGCGTAGCAACACCTTTGGATCCATTCCATACCAAATCAGACAATTTGTCTGGTCAAGTCATGGCGCGAGCAGGTGAACTACCACCTGTATGGGAATCACTTGATGTGTCACTCAATCTACTCAAAGAAATGGTCGCAAGTGGAGAAGGTGTTGCTGAGAAAGTTCGCCCCCTTCAACCAGGGGAGATGCTCATGCTCAATTCAGCAACGGCAACCAGTGTCGGAGTAGTCTCTGCAGTCAAAGGTAAGGATGCAACTCTGAATTTACGACTACCTATCTGTGCACTCACAGGAAGCAGAATCACACTCTCCCGCCGAGTTGGTAGCCGCTGGCGCCTGATTGGGCACGGCGTCATTGCGGGGTGAGATTGTGGCGGGCGTGCTCGTCGACGCTTGTGGCTGGGTGGCCGTCGTTGATGCTCGAATCAACATTGATTTAGCCCTTGAAACTCAAGTTGGCCCCGTTGAACTCAAAATTACCGAAGCCGTCTTGACCGAATTGGAACAATTGGTTGAGAGAGAATCTCGTGCTCTACTCCTCGATTTACTACTAGAAAGAGCAGAGATTGTTTCTGGAGAGGGAGAGCATACCGATGATGAGCTGCTCGACCTAGCAACAACTCGAGATTGGCCTGTATTGACCGTAGACAAGGCTCTGAAAGCACGCCTCCATGAAGCAAATGCATCAATCATTGAAGTCCATGGATCTAAGGCATTACGATTGATTGAGTAGGTGTCGAAATGCCAAGATACAGTGACGATGGGCGCTGGGTTTGGGATTATGCCTCATCCAGATGGATTCCGGCGAACAAAATAGGCAAGGCCTCAGAACTAGAGGAATTGGGGGTATCAGGACCTGTCGTCGAACCTGGATATGCATCAACTTTTGAATTAAATAAAAGTTCAGGTGAATGGAACGGAACTCGATTCAAATTGTTGGCAATGACAATGTCAATTTTTCTCCCCGGAATCGATTATTCTGTATTGGGATGGATCAAACCACGAAATACCAATCAAATATGGTTGGGTATTGGAATTCTTCTTCTTTGCACGGTTCTATTGGGAACGGCCATATGTTTTCCATTAGCAGGTATCATTTGGATACATGGAATGGCCACCGTGGCACGCCGAGCAGATGAACGGGTTGCAGAAATTGGTGGTTTCACCAATGATATTTGGGGACGGAGAGTCAAGAACTAATCAAGCGGGTGTGAAATGGGAATCCCATTTTTGTCAGCTAGATTCAATGTCCATCGTAGAGTTTTGATGACACCTCGAAGTGCGGTGATATTTCGAATCGCCTCTGCGTTTGATTTCCGATTCATCTTGGCACTCTTGAAATGGCGTTCCCACAATTCCTTGCGTTCCTCTGCTTCGTGCAGCATATCGCGTAGTTCTTCGACATCTCGCGGTTCTCCAATTGCGGTTCCCATATTCGGCGCGGGCGATGACCGACCCTTTTGAAACTGGCGCTAATACAGAGTCCAATCATTCACGGTAATGTGAACATCTCATCGTCACCATGCCCATCCATTAGACCGATTTTAACTGCACAATCAATCCACGCATGTGCATAATTGATCGCCCCAAACGCTCGGACCAAGTCGCCTTGTTCGACGAACCATTTTGCATCGGAAGCATAGGAATCGGCCATTTCCATCATGGTTGCCAAACGTTCGCCGTCATCTGTATCTGAAGCACACAGTGGTGTGGCTTTTTCTCTCGCTGCGGCAGTCAGGGCGATGTATCGTTCCATCAACTCAGAAGTGACTTCAACATGAGGTTCAGTCATCCGCACCCTCCCGTTGAGAAATCAAACGGCGGACATCCTCGGCGCGGCCCAGAGATTCGTACAGTTCGATGGCACGGCTGAGCATGCCTGAATCCTCTGCATCCCGTGCCGCTTCAAAGATAACTTGGCGTTGCTCCCAATCCAATCTTCGCATTTCTCCAGATGCGATTTCTTCAAACAACAATCTCCTACGACTGACCAAATGAGGACCAATCCACATTCGCACTAGGCCCTCACGGGTCGCGGTTAGCATGCGATCTGCAAGATTTGATGAAATCAAATCGCCAGCAGGTCTTCGTTCAAAATCATCCTCAGGAGGTAGACGAATCAAATCTCCTGCTACATCTAGAGCCCACCAGCCTTCGCCAGTCCAAGCTGCATCCAAGGGCACGAGGCCATCTCCAGGCACTCTATCGATTCGATCCCATCCAAATGGATTTGGCACCCCTTCTTGCAAACTTCCATCCGCCTGTTGGACCAATACTCGTCCACTGTGTAATCTAGAAACCCAAGACCATCGTGTGGTTTCGATTTGACGTTGAGCGTCGTCGCCACCCAATCGCAAAGCTCGCAGACGGCCGTCGTCATCTTGAGCGAGTAATATCTCACGATCAATCCAACCGACCATCTTCTGCAATGGACCTGGGCGAAGTCGGCGAATTCCCCGGCCTCGGCGATTGAACAAATGAATGTGGTCGCCTCGGTCAGAAAGCAGCCACCCTCCACCTGGTCGGCGGACGACATCGCGGAACCCTCCCGCTACGGCACGACCTTCGCCAATTGGCTCTCCAGTAGCCAAATCAAGCAAGAAAAACCCGGTACCGGATAGAACGGCGACATTCGTACCATCGTGTTCCAATCTGTATACGTCAAATGAAAACTCCCGGCGCCAGAGGAAATCTCCATCTGAATTTAGGCGCCGAACGATGCTTCCTGCAGCAATCAAACAATCTTCACCTACACATGCGAGAGCCCCAACACGACCTTCGACTTGGTGACTCCAAGCGATTTCCCAGCGATCCTCAGTCATCGTTAGGCCTCCATGTGGCCATCTGTGAAATGCGCCTTTGCTTGATCAGATATGCGGAATAAACGAGTCCTGCCCTTTTTCCGCACGGACAAAATTCCTGCCTTGTGTAATCCATTGAAAATTTGTGATAGACGTGGACGACCCACCGCAAGATAGGCCTGTAATGCTGTATCTGATGGTGAAACTTCTCTGGCGGTTGAAGCCTCAACAATGGAAATCTCAGATTCATTGAGTGAAGATACCTTCTCAAAGTCCAAAGGCAAAGTTGAACCGAGGGGTTTTGGTTTATCCTTGCGCAGATTTTCGCCAATTGATTTGGCCGCTACTGGATCCATGACAGGGGTAGGGATTGGCTCGGGTTCTGGAAGTGAATCTGCAACCCAGTATGTTGTTTCCTCCGATTCAATTTTCGGTTCTTCAGCAGAAAAATGCATTGACGTATCTGGTTTTGCTGTCATAGGGCCACTGGCTTGAGGGCGTAGGGCATTGTCAAGGCCGATTTCCACTTTCGCTGTACGGTGACGATTGGCAAGTCCACCAAATGCATGCATTGAGGGTGGGGGTTCTGTTCCTGGTTCCATCTGTAGAAATGCACCACCCAATGCTTGCGACAAATCAGGTTCATCTGTTTCGGCGACTTCTAATGGCGGCAATTCAAACTCTGAAGGCGTTTCTTCGATTTCATCGGCTGATTCTTCGATTGGTTCCTCGGGAAACTCTTCCTCCAATGCAGGTTCCATCTCTGGAACATCCCAATGGAAATCAATCTCGGGCTCAGGGAGTGGTTCATCCTCGGGTTCTTCTTCCTGAATCTCTTCGGATTCAGATTCATCAACCAAAGATTCGAGGGGTTCAACTTGAGGTGCCATGCGGGTCTTGGCGTCATTGGGCTCTAAGTCCATCGATTGAATCATTTCCTGTTTGCGTGAAAATGCGGTGGATGCACCCCTCTCGGCATCGATGAGGTCTCGGAAATGCTTGACCACTTGGATGGCCCTACCCCCCGTGTGGGCAATTGATTCTTCAATCACGGATTGGAGGGGGTTCCATCCCTCGTTACTCACCTGGCTGATTCGCTTGTCTATGAGAGATCGAATTGTGCTAGCATCGAAATCATCGAGTGGTTCAGTAATATCATACTCATTTTGCAAATCATCTGACCAAGCGGCCAATTGAGCTGGTGTTAGAGCAACGATGACCAGGGCCCGCAAGCGTCGCAATACAGGGGTCAAGCGCTCAAACACTTGTGCCAAATCAGCTCCACCAACATTCGGGAAATCGAACGAAATAAGGGGTAAATCACCACTTTTCCCTTCTAGAGACGCGACCATTTCCTCGACGAGGGGGTTTATTGACGGGGGGACATCATACCCTACAATCAAGCAATACAATTCATGCAGAATGATTTTGCTAGTTTCACCCTCAGAATAGTAGGAAAATGAGTAGGGAGTTGGGGAAAGATTGCCGAGGGTTTGCAAGATCGATGTTCGACCCGAACCCCGTTCACCTAGGAGTACCATGAGGCGAGGGCTTCCAAATCGCAGATGATGGCGTAAATTGGACATCAATTCGCTACGACCTACCAGTAGAGCGTAATCGCTGGCTTCGATTGGACGGGGTGAGAAAGGGTTTGCACGCATATGAGGGAGGTGCAAAGCATTCGCCACACTTTTCGACATCTGAGCGGGCGAACTTTACTTGGGTTTAACAAGTTAACGCGAGTCTAACACATCTGGAATTGGATTTGGAAGCGTTGAAGAGGGTACCGAATCGTATTTCTTCTTGTAATTGTTCATTTAGTGAGGCATAATATACCTCATTAACGCATTATTAACGGGTTGTTAACGCGTGTGAAGCGTTAGTAACGCATTGTTAACGCTTTAGCGAAAACGAATGTGGTCAAGATTTTGAGGTTCTATAGTTTGGAACGTATAGATTCGCAACCCTTTAGGACATCGAATTGAAGGGACATAACGAGGATTGGTCATGCCTGTTGAGAACAGTCGCCTAAAGGGATTTTACAAATTGAGCGTCAAGGAACGTAGAGAGAAGGTTGCTGAATTGGCCGGCTTAGACCAAGATGCCGTTGAGGCGCTTGCAGCAACAGGCGAACTTTCCGAGGCCGCAGCTGATCGCATAATCGAGAATGTCATCGGTACATTGGCCCTTCCAGTCGGTATTGCGACGAATTTTATCATAGATGGGGAACATTACATTGTTCCTTTTGCCCTTGAGGAACCTTCTGTTGTTGCTGCAGCCAGCAATATGGCCAAGCGTTGCCATGCAAATGGTGGATTTGTATCCAACAATACGGACCCGATTATGATTGGTCAAATCCAAGTTGTCGGGTGCGAAGATGCGTTTGCAGCGAAAAAGGCCATTTTAGAGGCTAAAGATGGCTTTATTGCCGCTTGTAACGAAGTCGATCCTATCCTCGTCAAATTTGGTGGAGGTTGCAGAGATCTTGAAGCGAGAGTCATCGATACACAATCTGGCCCAATGGTGATTGTCCATATCCTCGTCGATTGTCGTGATGCAATGGGTGCGAATGCAGTCAATACCATGGCGGAAACAATTGCGCCGAAAATCGAAGGGGTCACAGGAGGTACTGTCATTCTTAGAATCATCAGTAATTTGGCCATACATCGGTTGGCCCGCGTCAGTGCCACATTCACTCCAGAAGAAATGTCTAACGCAGGAGATGCCGCACAGGGTGCAGATGTCATTGAAGGAATTCTCCAAGCATACCATTTTGCTGCAGCAGACCCATTTCGTGCAACTACACACAACAAGGGCATCATGAACGCCATTTCACCGATTGGTGTGGCTTGTGGACAAGATTGGCGCGCCATAGAATCAGGAGCGCATTCCTATGCTTCGTTTGAGCGCACATATGGGTCTCTGACCCATTGGGAAAAAGATGGAGATGGAAATTTGGTTGGTTCTATCGAATTGCCCATGCCAGTCGGGCTTGTAGGTGGAGCTGTGCGTGTTCATCCCGTGGCAAAAGCCAATGTGGCCATTATGGGTGCAAGAACAGCTGATGATTTGGCCAAGGTGATGGCTGCAGCGGGGTTGGCCCAGAACCTGGGGGCTTTGCGCGCGCTTGCTACAGTAGGTATTCAGGCAGGTCACATGAAACTGCATGCTAGAAATATGGCCGTAACAGCAGGAGCTGAGGATCACGAGGTGGATGTTGTGGTCGACATGATTCGCTCCAGTGGAGAGAGAATTACAGCCGCAGCAATCGAAAATGCATTGAAAATGCTGAGAGAGGGGTAGTCACTCTTCTTCATCTACGATGATTTCAGCACTTGATTCATCCCAGTCTTCGCTGACAGGAACCTCTGGAGCGTCTTGAATCTCATCGCTACTGTCAGCAAAAGTTGCTGCCAATTCAGCACCATCCATCCCCATGCTCGCTGCATGTTCCCTGAACCATTTGCGAACTTTCTTAGATTCAGCGAATGGGCACCCGAACATCTCTGCAAACCGACGGGTTGTTGTCAATCGTCGTGAAAGACCATCTCGTCGACGGTCAATCAATCCAAGATGGGCAAGATCACGAACGTGTTCATAGGCGCGTTGGCCTATCATCTCGACAAGTTGGCTCTGTGCCATCGGTTGGTGGTATGCAATGAGGGCCGCTGCGGCGAACAAACGCTGAGGAATCTCTGTTCTGAACGTAGAAGGGATATGATTGGCTAATTTTGGTTTCACTTCCATGACCCAGCGCCCACTCACGCTGGTCAATTGGAGAGCACCCCCTGGTCTACGTTTCATAGTATTTTGAAGAGATTCTAAATTCGCCACGATTTCACCCGGACTCTGTTGCATCGATTCTGCCAGTTCTTCGACAGAAAGTGAGCGACCTGCTCCAAATAATGTGGCTTCAAGTAAGGTACGAAGATCAACATCACTCACCGTCGCCACCACCATCTGCTTGCCGGGGGCCGATTCCAATTTCAATAGAGATGCTTGCAAAATCATCGAACTTGGGCCACTTGTCCTGCAAGAAAATCTCGCCATTAGGATATTCCATCTGCCACAAATCGGTGTAACCACGATGGGTGAGGAATAAAGCAGAAACAAAACCTGTTACTTGGCCTTCTTCCTCAGCCTCGGACAACGTCCAACCTTCAGCCGCTGAATGTTCAGCAAGTTTGGCTGAGACTTGTTCTAGGGTCACGGGGGCTCCTTCGGGACTAGCGGCCCGAATAGCCTCCCAGCAACGGCGAATATCATCCTCAAGGTCTTCCTTGTGCATTCTCGTAGTCACATTTGACATCCAATCTGATACTTCAGCAGCATGTTTCACGCGGTTAGCTTCACGAATTTTACGCTCTTCGACCTCTTGATGTGCCCCTTGCAAAGATATCAGTAATTCAGCGAGGGTCACAGGGCGCCCTTCATCCCGCTTAATTCGCCCATCCAGTAGATGGGGGAGGACATCGGTGGTTTGTCCTGTGATAATTCCTACACTGAAATTGTATTCTTCGTCCTCAAATTCGGTTTGCCACCCCTCTAGGGCCCAAGGATCATCCTCCCACTCCTCTTCAGCACGCTCTGCTCGTTCTAGGAGTGTCGAAGCTTGTCCATGGAACACCATCCATGCCATTCGAATCAAACGACCACAAGTTGGAAGGTCGATATTTTCAGCATCCTTGATTCGCTCTTTGAATTGTTCAATGAATACTGACAAATCTACATCCCAAGGGTCCAAACTTGCATCATTGAACATCTGGAAAACGAGGGCGACTGAACGGTCAAACGGATCGACGAGACTCTGGTGCTCAGCGCTTTCCAAATCAGCGATTTCAATCAAACGATTGATGTAACGATGCTTGTCAAGATTGGTGTCATCTTGTTCGCCCAGCAATTGCTTGACGATGGTTGCCTGCATATCACGAGTCTCGAGCAGGGGCATTGGAATCACTCCTGTTCCTCAACTTCAGGGGCAGTAACCACATCTTCTACCGATTCGGTTTCGGCCTCAACCTCTGCCGTTTTCGCGTCGACGGCGCGCTCCCATTCGAGTTTCTCGTCCATGTCCTCTTTCTCATCCGCTGCACGATCTGCAAGTGATACAATGGTGACATCAGGCCCTTCATTTTCAACGATTTCTGGCCCCTCTTCAGTGGGTTCCACTTGAGCCTCGCTTTCGCTATCTTCTGCGTCGAGTAGTGAGCCTCCTAGGCTGGCTGGTGTTGGCAATTCTTCAGGTACTGATTCCATTTTGGATGGGTCAGGGAGATCCTTGGTCAGTTTTGCCTTCTTCTCTAGGGTGGCTTCGGCCGCCTCAAGTTCAGCATGAGCGGCGTCACCAAGTTCAATCGCTTGCTCACGGTCAAAGTCTGTTATGCGACGACTGCAACCATCACCTGCATGGGTAATGCCAATATGATGATCTGCAAGTTGTAGGCTGACCTTTCGAAGTGTGACCATGATGAACTGAGCTCGTTGACTACGCAATCGACACAGTCGAGCAATGTGTTCGGCGTTGTATGCATCGAGATTTTGGTCAACTTCGTCGAAGTAGTAGAACGGACTGGGTTCGTAATCCTGAATTGCGAAAATTAGAGCCAGTGCTGCCATCGATTTCTCGCCGCCGGAAAGAAGGCTGAGTTTACTCTTGCTCGATTTCCCTCTTGGTTGACACCACATCTCCAACCCTCCCGTGAATGGATCTTTTGGATTCTCAAGGCGCAATTCTGCATTCCCACCATCCGACAACCGACTGTAAACTCGTTTGAAGTTCTCAGAGACGATTTCCAATACAGTGGTCAATCGTGACTTGCGTTCACCTTCCAACTTCCCGGTGAGTTCAATGAGGTCCGTTCGGCGCTTTCGAAGCACACTGGAATCGTCTGTGATTCGGACGAGGCGCTCTTCAGCCTCATCGTATTGTTCGATCGCCTTCATGTTGACATCGCCCAGGTTGCCAATACGGCGCTCGATATTTCGGACACTGGATTCGGCATCACCGACACTGGGTAAGTCGATATCTTCGGAGACGGGTTTGACATTTTGAGTCGCCATTTCTTGGGTGAGTTCTTCCAGAAGGCGGTTCTTGTTCTCAATTTCTTGGGACAATTCACCACATCGGTTGCGCAGGGATTCACGCTTCGCACTGTTGGTCTCAAGAGACGCCTTGATACCAGCACGATCTTCACGAAGTGATTTGGAACGTTCATTGAGTTCACGGTGTTCCTCAGCAACCTGTTCGTGAGCATCCGATACCGTTGCTAATTCTGTATTCAGTGTCTCAATTTCCGAATTGAGTTCATCGATACGTGATTGAGCCTTTTCAACGATGGAAGATTGTTCGGAAATGCGACGAGTGATTTCATTGACATTGTGTTGCAATAGTTCTGTATTCGCATTTCCTGTGGCAAGTTTAGATTCTGCATCAATCTTGGCTTGCATTGCCGCGATACGTAATTCGTCACTGGCTCGAAGACGTTCTGAAAGATGCTCTGGTGAGGATGATAGAAGGCTTTCTGAAGCACTCTGGCGCGCTGTGACGGCAGTGTCGTACGCCTCGGTGGAGGCGTCTGCCCGTTCCTGTGACTTTCGATGCACATTCTTGACTTCAACAAGTTGAGCATTGCATACCTTGACCTTGTCCTCAGCCGATTCAAAGGCGGTGTTTGCTCGTTTCATATCTTCTTGCCAAGCTCGTAGTTTGAGGCTGGAATCATCACCACCAAGATTGTTGATTCGTTCTCGGAGGCGGTGTTGAGTTTGACGTGACTCTGCCAGAGCTGCATTCACTGTTTCAGAAAGAATCTCGAGGCGACTAAGTTCTGTTTCGGCTTGCTGAACTGCATTCATCCCAGCAATGTTGCCTCCGAATTGTGGCCGGCGTCCACGAACTGCACCACCAACCATGGCTCCGCTTGCCTCGGTAATACTACCATCTAAGGTGACCATTCGAACGCCACCCATGTGGCGGCGAGCGGTGCCCATGTCTCGAACAATGAGGGTGTCGCGAACTGCGTGCTTGACTGCAGATTCAATAGATTCGTCATATTCTAGTAATGCAGAAGCAAATCCAATGACGCCATCTTGACGTGCTGTCATGACGGCCTTTCCACCAGGTCTACGAACAGTGAGTTTGTTCAGAGGTAGGAAGGTGGCACGACCGGCTCGGTTATCACGTAACCACTTGATGCAAGTGGCAGCCGTTTCATCATCGCGAACGATGATGCTGTTCATTCCACCACCGAGAGCGAAGGCCAATGCTTCCTCGTGTTCCGCATTCTTTGGCGCACATAATTGTCCAAGTGGACCAAGAATCCCTGGAACCTCACCTGAGTCTTTGAGTGTCATGATTGCAGATACAGCTTGGGCGAGTCCGGCTTTGGACCCTGACCTGTTTTCCATTTCACCCTGGGCACGGGCCAAGGAGCGTTCTGCTTCTCGCACCTGTCGTTCAATATCCTCAGTTTGTTCCATCAAAGTACGTTCTTGTCGTTGTAAACGTGTGAGTTCTTCTGCCAATTGACTTCGGTCGTTTTCGCCATCGGCTATCTGAAGGTCTTCCCCAACCAATTGTAAGTCATCACGTGTAAGGCGGGCATCTGCGAGGGACTCTTCAAGTTCGGCAAGGCGCTCTTCGGCCATCGTCACTTGATTTAGGGCACGATCAGCCTCAAGAGATGCTGTTACCCGGGACTCGTCGGCCTTGGTAACGGCTTCAGTGGCCTTTCCAAATGCGCGATTTAAATCGTGAGTTGCTCGATCACCGCCAGAAATGGCCTCACGTGCTGCTGTTTCTTCTGCTGCTGCAGATTCCATGTCCGCATCGGCCTTCACCAGTGCTTCCTGTGCCTTTGTAAGGTCAATTTGATGCTCATCAAGCGCTTCTTGTCCACTGGATTGTTCTTTGGAAAGTACTTGAATCTCATCTTGGGCTTCTTCAATTGCTGTTTCTGAATCTGAAATCCGATCTTTTCGAGTTTCAACATCTACCTGCAATTTGCGTAGACGTTCCCCAAGTGCTTTTCCATCGTCGCCTAGAACCGAATCCAGTTGGCGCTCAATTTCAGCAATTTCGACATCAAGGTCGAGAAGTTCAGAACCAGTATCCTGAATTGATGTGGATAGTTCTTCGATACGAGTCAAATATCCAGTTCGCTCGTCAGCAATCATCTGAATGTCATTGAGTCGCGAGCGATGACGTGCGTGGATTGCTGTAATTCTTGCATTATCTAGGGCTTCTGCCAGATTTCGATATTTCATCGCCTGCTCTCGTTCCTTGCTGAGTGTTTTGAGTCGGTCTTTGAGTTCGTCTTCCAACAATGTAATTCGCTCGAGATATTCCTCGGCTTTCTTCCGTTGGCGGTCTGCACGCTTGATTTCATCATCGTATGCAGTTACACCTGCAACATCATCCAGCACCTTTCTGCGATCACGACTGGTCATGGTTGCCAGATGTGTGACGTCGCCCTGTAGAACAATGTTGTAACCATCTCCCCGGGCTCCTGCTTCGGTGAGAATTCTTCGGAATTCAGTACTGGTCGAACTGCGTTCGTTTAGGTAGTAGGCGGTGACGGAATCATTCTTGCGATTCAGTTTGACTGTGCGAGTGAAACGAACTTCGTCAGCATCGACGCGGAGTCGGCGTTGACCTGATGCATCCGCAGCGTTATCGAAAACGAGAGTTGCGGTGCATGAACGGGCGGGTTTGTCCTTCTTGCCTCCATTGAAAATCAAGTCTTTGACGTTCTGGGCTCGTAGACTCTTGGCGCTGCGTGGACCTAGTACGAATTGGATGGCATCTCCACAGTTGCTTTTCCCACTTCCGTTAGGGCCTGTAATTGCCGTGAAACCCAATTCATACGGTATCAGCACCTCCCCTTTGAACGACTTAAAATTCTCTAACTCAATTGCCTTCAGAAACATCCCATCTCACCTGTTTGTATATCCTGAAATATACACGCTAGCACAGCCTCCATTTCCGACCACCTTAAACACTGTGCTTCGCGCACGCGAGGAGAGTGGGATTTTTCTCGGCCTTCTGAGCCGCCGTGATGCGTTTATTATCAGCCCAGTGAGCCACTAAATCCACATTGGTTGCAGCCTGCCCCGCTACAGTAATGACAGGTCCGACCTACAGCCCCACCCCAATCATCATCAGCACTGACTTGGAATGGATCTTCAAAGGCATCGAGCATGAGGGCTTGGCGCAGTTCCCCTACTGAAAAGTCACCACCTAGATGGCGTTCAGCAGAGCCGATGAATTTGCGTGCCCCTGAATCGCGCCCCGATGTATGAGATTGGTCACGCCGACGTAACGAGCCACCAAGCAACGAGAATAGTAATGCGACAGTGAGGAGAATCAATGACATCCCTCCCATCAACGGGAAACCGAAAAGGTCACCTGCATCGAGAGGTTGTCCATTTTCGGTTAACATACCAAAGAAATCAGCCACTCCGACAAAGGCCACCAGCATTCCAATTCGTTGGAACCGCTTGCCTTGGCGTTCGGTTCGACTGGCCCTTCGTTGATTGGAAAACAATGATCGAAGAGAGGTCCACGTCAAGATGACACCCACAACCAATAGAATGACGTCAATGGGTTCCCATGTCCCCAATGGTTGTAGGCACTCGGAAATTCCAGAACTGCTGAGTTCTGCCTGGATTGTTGATTCACTACAAGCGCCACTGAAAACCATGGTCAATACGAGCTTGTGCATCTCACCGCCACCCATTTGGTAGAAGCCTATGTGAAGATTCCAGAGTGTGAGGACGGATAGCAACAGGCCGACAGCGAGTTTCGCGACATGCTTGGCTCGACCCATTGCCTTCATTGTATACCGGACGAGTATTATGACTATCGACGGGTTCCCCCGGGGAGGGTAACGTTGAATGCAATAATGCCAACCACCGAATGGAATGGGGGTGGCACAATGGCTGATGTCGTGGTAGTCGGATCGGGGATTGCGGGCCTGTTTGTTGCCACTCGCTGTGCTAGGGCTGGATTGTCCACATTGGTTGTGACCAAGAAAAATCTCTCAGACTCTTCGACAAATTGGGCTCAGGGAGGAATTGCAGCAGCGATGTCAAATACAGATTATGATGCCCATATATCAGATACCATCGAAGCGGGTTGTGGCCTCAGTGACCCGATAATAGTTGAAATGGTGATTCGGGAAGCATCGGATCGAATTGAGGATTTAATTTCATCTGGTGTCCAATTTGATAAGGATGAAGATGGATTTGATTTAACCATTGAAGGTGGCCATTCTTCACGAAGAATTCTGCATTCAAAAGATGCCACAGGTGCTGAAATTGAACGTGCACTGATTGTTGAGGCTCGTAACTCGTCAAACCTAGAATTGCTCGAGGATAACATGGCGGTCGACCTTATCCTAGAGGGGAAATCTGCTGAAATCAAACGTATAGCAGGGATTTGGATTCTCACACAAGATGGTGTTGTACAAACCGTTCCCGCTCAAGCAGTCATCATCGCTACAGGTGGTGCGGGCCATATTTATCGGCAAACCACCAACCCACCTGTTGCAACTGGTGATGGTATTGCAATGGCCCACAGAGCAGGTGCCAAGGTCCGGGACCTTGAATTCGTTCAATTCCACCCTACTGCTCTGGCTCTTTCAGGGGAGCGACCATTCCTAATCTCTGAGGCACTGCGTGGCCACGGAGCCGTACTTATGACCACAGAAAATCGGGTGAAATGGGAAAAAGGAGGTGGAGACCCTGTGCAGTATTCCTTCATGATTAATCATGATTCGAGAGGTTCCTTGGCAACCCGCGATATCGTTGCGCGTGCTGCCGATCAAGAAATGAAACGAACTGGAGAAAACTGTGTTTGGTTGGTCACATCTCATCTTGAAAAACAAGAATTGCAGGAGCGTTTTCCAACCATCCAATCTCGATTGAATATGCATGGATTGGAGCTTGGAATAGATGCGCTTCCCGTGGCACCTGCTGCTCATTACATGGTCGGTGGAATTTCAGTCGATGAAAATGGGTTGGCAAGGCAATGCCCTGCATGCTCAAATGATGTTCAATACCCCGGTCTATATGCGATAGGAGAGGTTGCCTGCACAGGACTCCATGGGGCCAACCGATTGGCTTCGAATAGCCTATTGGAAGCCGTTGTTTTTTCGCATAGATGTGCTGAACATGTGATTGAAAATGTCACCGCAGGAGAGGGTGAAGTAACCCTCCCGGAATGGCGAGCAGATGGATTGTCATCTCTAGTTGAACATGCGCCTCTGAAAAGTGACAGAATCGCGCTCCAATCAACAATGACCGATGATGTGGGGCTGGTCAAACGGAACGCTAGATTACAACGAGCGCAACGTCGATTGGATTTCCTTCGAGAAGAAGTCGATCGGATTTGGAGAGGGAGTCTACCTACTCGAGAGGTAATCGAATTGAGGAACATGATACATGTTTCAAGATTGATCACTAGCGCAGCGATAAATCGTAAAGAAAACGTAGGATTGCACCACAATCTCGATTGTGATTAAGTGCGCGTACTCTGCTCGATTCCCTTGACAAGGGCATGCAATGTCTGATTCCGAGGTGTGGGGATGCCCAATGCTTCACCACGCTTGACGACCTCTCCGCAGATGGAATCGATTTCAGTTTCTCGTCCGGCCATGATGTCCTGTAACATACTCACGCGGTTGTCAGCAGTTGCCCGACAAAGGTCCTCTAGGGATTGAGATAAATCGAAATCTGTCAAATCAATTCCCTCGGCAGTTGCAATTCTAGCTGCTTCCTCCATCGCAGCCAATCCAGTTTCAAATAATTCAGGATGCAGGAGCATTTCACCATTGAGTACCCCGGCAATCGCACAAACAGGATTGATTGCAACGTTTAGTAACAACTTCGACCAAATTGTTTTGGCGATATCTTCCGACCAAATCGGTTGTAATCCTGCCTCATCTAATGCAGACATTAGGCTATCAATTCGAGGTTCAACGGGTTCAAGATCACTGCCGACGAATGCACCCATCTTGATGGTTCCACGACTAGTCCAAAGGACTTCACCGGGTCCGATTCGAATGGCGCCGTGCGTGGTCGAAGCACCAAGGACTCGATGTTTTCCGACGAAATTGGCCAACTTTTCCATGTGCCCAATACCATTGGAAAAGCACATGGCAATTCCATTCAAAGAAAGAACAGTGTCTGCTATTTTGCATAGGTTTGGAATGTCGTAACTCTTCCCACAAAGAATTGCATAATCAGCCCACCCTTGAAGTTCGGTTGGGATTTCCGGTTGGTTGGTATCGAAGACGGTCCACCGATCGGGTGCAAGGGCGATGGTTCGACCATCGGGTGTGTCAAGCAGAAGGCCCACCGCATCGAGAGCCTGTGCAGTTTCTCCACGCGCACATAGGAGCACTTCACATCCCGCGCGCGCGAGGCGAGATGCGACCAAACCACCAATGGCACCAACCCCCAAGACTGCCACTCGCATTACACATCACACCCTTCAGATGCGATGCAATGACTGACAGCATGTAGAATCCAATGGTGAGAAGAGGGTTCGAACCACAATATGTTCTGGATTGTGTGATTCTCAGTGAAGGTGTCGATTCCTGATTGCCATTGCTCACCTGGCTGTAGGGTGAATGAACTTAGGTTCAAACTCATTTGAACCCCGAATGTTGCTCGCTGAATCTCAATGTTTACGGGCTCATCGCCATGGTTCCAAACAGGCCATGAAGCCTCAACATGATTGCCTGAATAGGCACTGATAGGCATTGGTGCTGGATGAAGTTCTACAACCTGCAACCTTTGTTCGCCGATACATTGTAGCAAAGTCCCTTCTCCTGGAATCATCAAAGTACCATTGAGTGAATGGGAACCAGATGGATTGTACACGCCCTGCGGGATTTCAGACAGATTCCAAATCCATGAGCCATTCTCATCGACTGTTTGCCAATCTGAATTCTCAAAATCTTGACTCATGTCAAATGGGCAGCGCAGAGGTTCCCCCTCTTCGATGAGTACGAGAAAATACTCGTGAGTGAAAGCCTCAGAGGCAGGATAAGCCCCTTCAAACATCCGAAGATATTGGCCTTCAATGCCGATTTTCCACTTGATTATCGTTCCATCGTCCATGGTTGCAATGAGATCGGGGGCAATCATTCTCTGCAATCCACCGTTCAATCCATCCAAGGTTCTACCTGAACCATATACACCGTCGATGCAAACAGTTTCATTGACTCCGGAATCCAGGGTCAAGACAGAATTTCCAGCAAAGGAGAAGAGTGGTGAATCAATTGTCAAATTCCCTGAACGTTCCTCATCTAGGAATATTTCGATACAATACTGCGGGGCATCCGAATCCCCATCCCATGTCCATTGGGGTGCTGCGGCAGCAGGCCGAGTCGTCGGTGAGAAGAGCACTGAATGGCTGTAGGGCTCAAGGTCGTCTTCCCAATGCAGTGTCATGATAAATGGTGAAGATGCTGACATCAGAGTCTCTGCTTCATATCCAATTTGCAATATTTGTTCAGATAATGGCCCGATTCCTTCAAATTCACAATTGTTGATTCCTTCGGAACCCGATTGGTTACAACCACTCCATTCACTCATGACCTCAAGTCCGAGAAATGAGATTTGGAATTCGATATCAACGGGCATCACACCTTGGGTTCTGAGGGGTAATTCTAGCACTCCAGTTTCGCCGGGAGAGAAAGAAACCTCAGTTGGCCACTCTGAGGTGTCGAGGCCGCCATCCCAATCTTGCAACTCACCAACAGGCATCAGGCCTGGGAATCCGAGTAAAATTAAGACGACCATTACAATTCCAATTCTATTCTTAGAACTTCCTTCAAACTCAGCGGCCTCATTCAATACGAACGGAGTGGCACTTGATTCGGGACTAAATCTACGCCAAGCACCAATTCCGACCAACACCAACCATGGCCAAAAACCTCCATTCAATATGACATAAATTCCAGCAGCAAGAACGCCAACAAAGAGCCAAGTTTGGGTCCCACCTTCTTCCATTTCCCCTGGACTCAGGAGAGCAGAGAGTAAACGATCTCCAGGGAATCCAGGTAATGGAAGCAATAGAATCCAACCCATCGTCGCCAGAGCGATTCCTGCAAGACCGAGCGGATGTAACCAAACGGATCGAAGGGAAATCTCCTCTGAAGTCAGAAGGAAACTCAACACCAATTCAGACAAAATCGAGGGTTCTACGAGAGGTGGAGCTGATTCAAAATTCGGAGTGGCACTTGAAGTCATACAATATCCAAAAATTGTGAGGGCGATTCCGGAAACAATCATTGTCAATGGTGCGATTAAAGTTATCCAAGCAAGGGATTTTCGATTACTGAAAGTAATCAGATCCATACGCCTCTGACTGGTAAAACCAATGACGCCGAACGGCCAAATAGGTGCAGTAGGGGTCATCAAAAAAGGCACAGCAAGGGGAATGTGGTGACCTAAACTAACACCGCTTCGAAGGGCAATTCTACGGCGCAGTTCACTGCTGATGAACATCACAAATGAAAGGGGTAAGGCAAACCAACAGAATGCTTCAGTCAGTAACTGAGGGTCTGTTAATTTCAATCCTGTATCTTGCAATTGCAACCAAGAGGCGCCCGCAAGTGTCAGGAAAAACGTGAACACGGTCCACACCGCTGTTAACTGTCCGTTTGAGAGCCCTTCTGCTTGAGGTGGTTCGGGGAGAATCACAAGATCGAATGGGTTCCCATCTTGGAGTATAGCAATCCATGACAAACCACGCAAGTGTTTGTTCAAAGCACGCAAGGTCGCGTCTGCATCTTCTTGATTGTCAGCAAGTTTGACCTGCCAACCAATTTCTACATCTGGCACTTCTTCGATGATGTGAAACCAGCGGCCAATAATTCGCTCCAGAAGGTCTCGATGTGACCATAATTCCGCATCGATCCGGATGGATTCAATCGTGTCCGACTCGCCCATGGCCCCACCTCTGGTGGGACTTGCGACCCTTCAACCGATATATGACCCACGCTTCTCTAAAGTG
>JASLKT010000016.1 GCA_030747395.1 Candidatus Thalassarchaeaceae archaeon | reverse complement strand
CATCCCTTTCGGTGAAATTTCTCAGATACCAAGTAGAGACTCCAAGAATCGAACATGCAGACAAGAGTAACCACCACCCGTCCGGCATGGACTAGGCTACAGTATCCCCCTCATTGGGGTGTCGCTCAAAATCGCGATTGAACGGTAATTACGGTGCTGTTCTTTATCGTCGGAATGATGCCCCGACATATTGTGCTGACTAAAATTGATGAGATGTTGGTCCAGTTTTCCCGATTTTTTGGGACTGGGATTCATTCGCCTCGATACCAGCACGGCCTGCTACTATTTTCGTTTGGAACAATCCACCTGATTGCATTCAATCTGACTTCGATGCTTGCATGGATTATGCTGTGGTTTGGTTTCTTTGGAGTTTTGGGGGTGGGTCGCGCCTGGGTTGCAAATGAGAAAATGAGAACAAAAATTGCGCGTAAATTATCTGATGTTGATCCAGATGAATTACCCGATCTCCGAATCAGTGCCCTGCTTTCATCGCTGCAATTGTTTGCCATTATTCCGTTACTGATGAAGTCAAGTCACGAAATTTTCGACCTCTATCTCGTACCTGCTGATGCAACAATTCTCGACTGGATGTTGCTCGGTGTTGATTTACTGTTTCGATCCATTCTTGATTGGTCCGAAATTTATGGTGTTAAGATGAGTTCAATTGAATTGGATTCGATGGGGGGCCGGCATTTGATGATGGCTTTCCTGCTGACAATCGATTTTATCCTCATCCAAGGAATTGTGCGGATCTTTGAGATTCGTCGCACGATTTCAGAGGGTGTGGCTGCGGCAGTGCGCGACCCTGAAATGGCATACAGGTTAGGTAGTAGAGCAGTTCCAAGTCTGCTTGAAATGTTGAAAGATGAATCGGTCACTGGTGAGGACTGCCAACATGTAATCGAAGCACTGGCTGTGTTGCGTGAACGAAAAGCATGTCAGTCAATCATTGCCAGATTTGAAGACGATGATACACATACGACAGCGGTCGCTGCGATGGTTGCAATCGGCTACTTACCTCCGCTATTGGAAGCGATTTCATCTCCTCATTCTCAAACGAGAAAAGGGGCAATCACTGCGATTCGAAGAATGGCGGACCCCGATTCCATACCCACATTGGCCTCGGCCATGCGAGATGCCGAAACTGGTGAACGAGAGAAAATCATTCGAGCATTTGGCGCGATTGGAACTGTAGCTCACTCGCATTTGATTGCAGCACTTTCGGATTCTGCAAAGAGTGTGCAACTCGCCGCCTTGCAGGGCCTAGCCTTAGACAGTAGTGAAAGGTTGATGATGAAATTGATTGGGATGTCTGAGAGTTCAGACCCGGATGTTCGATTGGCAGCTGTTGATGCTATGCAGCGTTTTTCTGATGGACGCGTGGTGGGTCCATTGGCAGGGGCACTGGAAGATTCAGACCCAAGGGTAGCACGCCAAGCGAGAAGAAGTCTGGATCACTTAGAATCGGTCGTGGCTCGCAAGGGAACTTCGTCCGACCAGTGATTCATTTGATTCAGGGTTCGTGTGACATTTACCGCCTCCCCATCAGTCCACCAATCAACTGCAATGAATGTGGGACGAGATCCGTGAACTTCCCAGCAATCCAGAGAACGATTGAGTAGGAAATCATAGGCGTTTACAATCGGTGCTCTCTGATAATCTGTAAGGCCCGATTCTAGTGCAAGCCAATTGTTCATGTGCCAGACTGGTTGATTTGAATCACCCCTCAGAACATCACAATTCATCCCCTCAGGAGATTGATCTCCGTAATTTGTAGTCCATCCATACTCGGTAAAACTGTGGAGGAATGGATAATCCCCATCAGAAGGCCCTTCGATGAAGATGACGAGGTTGTGCCCAGTTTCAGTCATTTGACGGAGGGTTGGCCATGGGTCATTCAAATCCTGAACATGCACAATTTCCATCAATCCACTCACTTCAAGAATATATTTGATATGGCTGTAGGGCACATAAGTCTCGAACAGAAGGGTGGCGACATCGTTTACTGATTCATTCATTTTCGCATGCAAACTAGAAAGGAGTTCGATGGCATTTTGACTCCCGTGTACACATGGGTGGATGCCCGTCTCATATGAGCCATGACAAAATGAAGTGTTGACGAGGTCTTGAGAATATCTTGAATGATGCACATCAAGCATGAATGCTCTGAATCCTGCATCCCACTGTTGGCTGATATTTTCTCGGTGATTCGCTGCGAGGAAATTGAACCCTTCATCTAGTGTTGAGTGGGCATTGTGGGTTTCGGGGAACGTGACATCAGTGTATGATTTGTCGCAATTCTCAGTAGATCCATTGCATGGTTCAGTTGATTTCTGCTCTAATCCTTCCAACGAAGGGGTGAGGACCATCAAAAATACTGCGAGAATGAGTGCAATCCCTTTGGGATCTGTATCCACATTCAAACGAACACCGGCCAAACAATCTAGCGTGCAAGGTTGTCAATCATTGCATCTATGGTTTCGGGATTGGCTTCTTTGTCGCGCCCTGACAAACAGGCACGGCCGATCACATCCGCACCTATGAAGGAAAATTGTTGCCGCATAGCCATAATGACATGGGCACCACCGCCACCACTGTGCGTGGCCAGGCCGACCGGTTTACCCGTACACATGGTGCGGAAGTTTTGCCAATCCATTGACATCCAAGCGACGGCATTGTTCAATGTCGGTGGCATGGAACCATTGTATTCAGGAGCGATTACGACCCATGCATCGGCTTCTGTCATTGATGAAATTAAATCGGAAATATCTGGTGCACTTTCTGGGTCTTTTGAGCGGACCATTGTAAACATGGGCAAATCCATTTCGACCAAATCAACAATTTCTGCCTCATGCCCTTTTTCTATCGCTGTGGTGGCGAAAACATCTGCAAGTTCACGGTTGGTGCCGGATGTAGCTGTAATCATCAAGAAGCGGGCCATGTTACTGCGAGTAGTGATGGATTCTTCAAGTTGTGCTGTGGTACTCGACCCTCTGGGTCGCAACCGTAGGCAGCGAATGCTTATGCGTAGAACGCGAGCGTCAGAATATAGGTCACAGCCATGCCGGAGCACGGACACGTAGTTTGCCCTCATTGCGAAGTGCAACTGGAAGGAGCTAAGGAAACGTGTCCGGCCTGTTCCGGACCTCTTTTTGGAATCGCCCCAATCTCTTCAACAAGAGCCTCAGAAACTAGAGAATCAGGAGTCACAACAATCGACAATGTTGCTGTCCCCACATACACCCCGCCACCCATTCAAGAACAGGTTGCAACTACGACTGAACCCGCCTCAGAAACTGTAGATGACATCCCACAAGACTTGACAGCCGGTGATTTAGTTCAGCGCGGCGAAATGCTCGGGATTGAGGGGCGCCATGGAGAAGCGTTGAGTCTGTTTAACCAGGCCATTTCGATGGATCCAAATAACCACATGGCATGGTTCAATCGTGGTGTAATGAGTGAAACTACAGGCGATGTTCAAGACGCGATTAAGGCGTTCCGTATCGCACTCGATAACAGCCCAGGACATGGTGCTGCCAGTGCAAATTTGTCTGTTCTATTGCAGAGGTTGGGTCATCCGGAAGATGCCGTCCAACATGCACAAAACGGCTTGATTGCTTTTCCTGGCCATCCTGCGCTCCTTGAGATTGTCAATTCTGCTGGAGCAGAAGTTCCAGTTACTCCCATCACTATCGATGAGCCCGAAGAAGAAACTGTGGCTGAACCTGCTGCCGAGGATCCTGTTAGCGAACCTGAACAGACATGGGCCGAACCACTCGGGAATGTGAAAACAATGGATTCACACCCAACTTCTACGCCTACTGAAATAGCGATTGAAACTCCATCCCCTCAGACAGGGATTGACCTTGATGCATTGGCAGAAACTGCAACTGATATGATCCGTCAAGGTGATGCTGCGGGAGCACTTGAATCTCTAAGAGCGCATTTGCCGGAAGCCGCAGCAGAGCATCCTGGTTGCTGGCGTGTTGCTGCTGGAGCGATGGCGCGACTGGATCTACCTGATGCTGCAATCAATGCGTTTGAGTATGCTCTGGATTTGAATTCTGATGATGCTTCCACTTGGTTCAACCTTGGAGCATTGCGTCGTCGAAGCGGCGACACGGGTGGTGCGTTGACCTGTTTCCAAAATGCTGTGAATATTGACCATGATTATGTCAAAGCAGCCAATGGTGTTGCTCTTGCAGCTTTGGAAATCGGGCAAATTGAGGTGGCGATGGAAGGCTTCAGGGCACTGCTTTTCCTTGACCCATCCCATGCAAGTGGTCTTTCATTTGCAGAATTATTGGTTGACTTAGCAGAAGGTGAAGGTCGGATTCTCGAATTGGATGCTACATTGCCCCGCACTCTACCTGCTGGGCCTGATATGGCACGAGAGGCGCTACGATACTTGCCTGAGAATGAAATCAAACTACGAGCACGAGCCAATAGTATTGCAGGTGAGCATGCCGAAGCGGTCACCTTGTGGAAGGGATTGCTCGAATCGAACAAAGAGGATGCAGACCTGTGGCTTGGCCTCGCCCGTTCATTGAGTGCTGCGGGTAGTGAAGACAAGGCGGCTGCGTGCAGGGAAAAAGCGCGCGGATTGGGTGCTGATGTCGAAGAGCCCGTTGCGCAACCAATGGTCGCCGAAGAGCCCGTGCCTGAACTCATACCCGAAGAGGAAACTGAAGTTGCATCACCGTTTTCCGAACCAGTGGAAGAAGAGGACCCGTGGGCTGCTTTCACCCGACCTGATTCCGAAGAAGTGGAGCCAGAACCGCAGATATCAACTGAAGAAATTATCGCCCATGAGGCGGCCTTAGACACTGTCCAAGAGCCCGAAAAGGTCACGTTTGAACCAGTGAGCGAAGAAGTTGATTTGGCAGCAGCAGCTCTGGAAGCCCAAGCGGGAATCATGGAAGTACATGTGGTGCAGGCCGATTCATCTAGTGTTGCAAACCAAGATATTGAATGGTACAACAAGGGCATTGAGTTACTCAACAAGGATCGTCACAAAGAGGCGCTATCTTGCTTTGATCGAGCCCTACCATCATTCAAGGATGACAAAGCGATGGCCATCAAAATCTTGAATGGGCGTGGGAATTGTTTCTATTATCTGAATCAATACAAGGAAGCGATTGAGAATTATTACAAAGCCTTTGGAATTGACAAAGGTTTGACGACTGGTAATGCCCTATACAACATGGGAACTGCCTATGCTGAACTTGAATCATATGACAATGCAATACACTGTTTCAACCAGTCGATGGGGAAAGATGTGGGCGAGTCTCTCAAGGGCGAAAACAAGAAGCGCGCGAAAGAACAAATTCGCCGTTGTAAATTGCTTCTAAAAGAGCAGAAAAAACGTGCGAATTGAATTTTTGGGTTCCGACAGGCCCATGAAGCATCACCTCGCACGCGATTTGTATGGAAGAGCGTGTGGCTGCTCAACGGGTGGTGGACGGCGAGACCTATCCGCTAGAGGAAAGTGTCGCCGTTGAGGAACCACTAGAGATTCAAATCAACGGTCAACCGTGGATTACAACAATGCGTACCCCCGGTCATGACCGAGAATTAGCACTGGGTCTACTCTACTCGGAAGGTTTGCTTTCAGATCTGACTGAAATCGATCAGATTCATGTCGAAGATAATGTGATTCTAATTGGAGGAGATATTTCGATTGAAGGTCATTCGCGCGGGTTTGTTCGGTCCAGTTCATGTGGAGTATGTGGTCGCGCATCTCTGGATGCGATACTAGCACGTCACCCACCCGCCATCTCATCTGAGGGGTTCTCTATCAGCAGTGATTCGCTCGATTCATTGTTGACGCAAATGCGTACAAAGCAATCCGTTTTCGATACTACTGGGGGCGTTCATGCTGTGGCTCTATTTTCTGAAATGTCTGATATTACAGAACTTGCTGAGGATGTGGGGCGACACAATGCAATGGACAAGGTCATCGGGCGAACACTCACACAACTTCCCCTCTCAAATCTAGGATTCCTATTGAGTGGACGTGTCTCGTTTGAAATGGTTCAGAAGGCAGTGATGGTGGGATCACCCTGTATCGTAGCAATCGGAGCACCCACAACATTGGCTGTAGATTTGGCCCGCCAACATGGTTTGACATTGATTGGATTCTTGCGAGATGGACGATTCAATGTCTATTGTGGTGCAAATCGAATTCGCAATGAATGATTCCGATTCTAAATAATTTATACAATGTATGATATGCTACCACCAAATAACAACCCATACGGCACAAGCCTAACCAAAGACGGTGAAAAACTCGGGGGGTGATTCAATTTCAATCAAAATACCGAATTGGGATCCAAGTCGTCCCGGCCACGCCCTTCTGGATTTACTCAAAGATGAAATCCGTACAAAAGGCACCCCGGGGCCCGAACGAATTCGGGAAATTGCTGAACTTACCGGCTCAACTGCGGCAAAGGTTCAGGGTGTCATAGGATATTATTCCGAATTGAAACCAGAAGACCATTCCGTACGCGTTTGCCTCGGCGAATCATGTCGTGCACGTGGAGCTGAAGAGGTTGTTACCAATCTTACAAATGCTGGAGAAACTGTTGGGACGTTGCACTGTGCAGGTTTGTGTGTTTGTGGGCCCGCCACACTCTACGGTGATGATGAAATCTCACCAGTGAGTCGCTCCGGTTCTGGATTACAATTTCACTTGAGCATGGATAGTGCTAGTCTAGCACTTGGTACGGAAAATGTCGCTTCCGAGTTACTTTCACATCTTGGCGAAAAGGATGCACTGATACGGACAGGAAGTCGTGGAATATACCAATTGGAACCTATGATCGAAGTAGACTTGCCTGGAGGAAGGTTCTGCTTCGGACCTATTCAGCCCTCGGATGTGCAATCGATTACTCAAGCGATTTCAGAAGGAAAAGGCACAGAACATCCTACTTCACTCGGACGAGTTGATTCCATTGCACAACTCACTTCACAAACACGATTTGCCATGTCCAGATTAGGTGTAATTGACCCTCTAGACTTGGACTCTGCAAGAGATTCAGGGGCATATCTCGGCCTTTCTAGGGCCAAGGAAATCGGTGCGGAATCTGTTTTATCCGAACTTGAACAAGCCGGTCTCCGAGGAAGAGGTGGTGCTGGATTCCCAACCCATCTAAAATGGAAATCTGCGAAACAACAGCCAGACCCAATCAAGCATGTTGTTGCCAATGCTGACGAGGGAGATGCGGGTACGTTCATTGATCGGATGTTGATGGAAGGCGATCCGCATTCACTAATTGAGGGAATGCTCATTTGTGCCGAAGTAATTGGTGCAACCCAAGGGTGGGTTTACCTCCGAAGTGAATACCCACAAGCCAAACGAATTCTACAAAATGCCATTGATTCTGCTCGTAAAGATGGAGTTCTCGGTGAGCACTTTGACATCCAAATCGCCTTGGGTGCTGGGTCCTATGTATGTGGAGAGGAAACTGCACTATTGGAAAGCCTTGAGGGGCGCAGAGGAGAAGTGAGAGCGCGACCACCTTATCCCACTGAATCTGGGCTTTTCGGACACCCCACGATTGTGAATAATGTGCTCACATTCGCCATGGCGGCTGCAGCAATGCGAGAAGGCGGTTCAACCATGGGCAGCCTGGGAACTTCAGCAAGCAAGGGGACCGTCGTCGTTCAAATCTCAGGGGATGTTGCTGTGCCAACCTGTGTGGAAGTGCCATTTGGTGGAACCATAGAGGAACTATTCGGGCGTTATTCTAGCCTAGAAGGTGTCACCGCCATGCAAATTGGAGGTCCTCTTGGAAGTGTTTTCACTCGAGAGGAAATGAATGATATTGAATTGTCATTCGAAGGGTTATCTTCTGCTGGTGGCTTACTCGGCCATGGTGGATTCGTTTGTTATGGAGAGGGGTTTGACCCGCACGCTGAAGTTGTCGGATGGATGCAGTTCTTCCGCGATGAAAGTTGCGGGAAGTGTACTCCTTGCCGAATCGGAACCCAAAGAGCACTTGAGTTGCTGAAACGCATTGGCACCGATGAGGAATTATCTGGTGATCGAACCCTTTTGGCAAGTCTAGATGATGTGATGACATCAACGTCGCTCTGTGCCCTCGGAGGACTTGCCATGAATCCAGTCCGTTCTACAATGCACCGTTGGCCTGCATCATTTGGAGGTGAAGCCAGTGATTGAAATTACTAGAACCATTACAATTGATGGATTACAACTGCCTGTTTCCGAAGGGCAGAGCATCATGCAAATAGCGAGGGAAAATGGGATTAATATTCCGAGTCTTTGCGATTCACCTCATCTTGATTCATTTGGTTCGTGCCGCATGTGTGTTGTTGAAATTGATGGGAGGCAGGGTACACCCTCTTCTTGCACAACACCTGCCGAGGATGGCATGGTAGTTTCAACTGGCACTGAACGCCTATGGGGTCTAAGAAAAGGGATTACTGAACTCTATGTCAGTGAGCATCCTCTTGATTGCCTCACATGTACTGCCAATGGTGATTGTGAGTTACAAGATATTGCTGCCGAAGTGGGTTTGAGGGAAATTCGATATGACAATGTCCCCGCTTGCTCAGAATTACCTATTGATAATTCTAACCCGTTCTTCAGTTTCGACGCCAGCAAGTGCATCGTTTGCTCACGTTGCATCCGCGCTTGTGATGACATTCAAGCAACTCACGCCCTTTCAATCACCGGTAGAGGATTTGACAGTCGTATTATTGCTGGTGCAAATGAACCATTCATGGCATCCGACTGTGTGTCCTGCGGCGCCTGTGTCAATGAATGTCCAGTCGGTGCTCTAGAAGACCGTGTTGAACGTGCTTCAGGCATTCCCGATAAATGGGTTAGAACAACTTGTGCATTCTGTGGTGTTGGTTGTCAATTCGATGCTGGAATTAAGGGGGACAAATTGGTGACAATGGTCCCTGCTGCAGATTCTCCAGTCAATCAAGGGCACTCCTGTGTGAAAGGTAGATTTGCCTCTGCGTATGTGCATCACGAGGATCGACTGAAATCACCAATGATTAGAGAATCCAATACAGATGAATTCAAGGAAGTGTCGTGGGATGAAGCCTATGCATTCATCGCAGAGAAATGGAAGAAAATCATCGCAGAAACTGGACCTGATTCAATTGGGGCAATCACTTCATCTCGTTCAACAAACGAATTGAATTATCTCGGGTCCAAATTAATGCGGGCGGTCATCGGCACCAACAATGTTGACAATTGTGCACGCGTTTGTCATTCGGCCACAGTCAAGGGTATGATGACTGTCTTTGGTGCTGGTGCTGGTACTAACAGCCTCCAGGATATCGACATTACTGACCTCTTGCTCGTATCTGGATGCAATCCAGTTCATGGGCATCCCGTAACCGGCTCGAGAATCCTTCGAGCACGAAAACGAGGGATGAAAATGATTGTAGCGGACCCAAAGCGTACTGAACTAGCCAAAGTTGCCGATATCCATCTGCAATTACGACCAGGTACTAACGTGGCTCTATATCAGGGACTTGCCCACATCATCTTGCGTGATGGGTTAGAAGCAGATTCTGAATGGCTTTCAACACGGACAGAGAATTTAGAGCCATTCAAATCCATGATCCAAATGATGTCTCCAGAAATTTGCTCAGACATCACAACAGTTCCAATTGAAACTCTTGAAGCCGCTGCGCACTTCTATGCATCCGCCCCGGCGGCAATGTCTGTGCATGGCCTTGGAATGACTGAACACAGCCATGGTTCAGAAGGGGTGATGGCGCTTTCCAGTTTGGCCTTACTAACTGGAAACGTGGGGCGGCCAGGCACAGGGATTAATCCCTTGCGCGGACAGAATAATGTCCAAGGTTCGTGTGACATGGGTGCCCTTCCAAATGTCTACACAAATTATCAATCCATTTCGGACCCAACAAACCGAGCTGCTGTTTCTCAGACGTGGGGGGTTGACGTGCCAGAGGAACCTGGAATGACATATCCAGAAATGCTCCGAAGGGTGTCGAGTGGTGAGATGCGTTCATTATACATGATTGGTTCAGATATTGCACAAACAGATCCAGATAATGTTGCTGTGAAGGAGGCGCTTTCAAATCTAGATCTCTTGGTAGTACAAGACATATTCATGTGTGAATCTGCCAAGTTTGCGCATGTGGTGTTGCCTGCAGCCTCTTTCCTGGAATCTGAAGGCACTTACACAAACGGTGAACGGAGGGTTCAGCGTATTCGAAAGGCCCTCAACCCCATTGGGCAATCAAAAGAGGATTGGGTCATTGTCGCTGAATTGGCACAAGCAATGGGTCACCCAATTGTTTCATCCTGGGATGTGTCGGCGGTCTGGGATGAATTGGCGAGCCTAACACCTAATTTTCGTGGGATCTCATATTCGAGACTAGAGAGGCCTGAGGCTTTGCAGTGGCCCGCCCCGACCAATGAACACCCCGGCACAAGTGTGATGCATCAAGGAGAATTTTCGCGAGGGTTAGGCAATTTCGCTGCCCCCGAATATGCTGAGCCAAATGAGCGTGTTTCTGAAGAATATCCCTTCATCCTAGTTACGGGTAGGAATCTGTACCACTACAACTCGGGAACCCAAACACGTAGAACAGGATTGTCTGAGTTCCGAGATACTGATTTGTTGGAAATACACCCTGATGATGCAGCCTCATTGGGAATTTTAGATGGTGATGAGGTGATTCTCTCAAGTCCGAGAAATGAGGTGAAAATGGTTGTACACATCTCCGATTCATTGCGGAAAGGAAATTTATTCACGACTTTCCATTTCCCTGAAGTTGATGTCAATAGTGTCCTCAGTGCTTCGGCAGATGGTTACACAAATTGCCCAGAATACAAGGTTCAAGCGGTTGCAGTCAAACCCCTCTCTTGAAATTACAATGTAGAATGACTGTCCATTAAATGGAAAGGGTTGAAATCATACCCCTTCAGAGACAACCTCATGGAAGCCGAAGACTGTGGCAACACATTTGCCTTACCGATGGCCAATGAGATTGAGGTCGTATCGGTTACACTAGACGTTACTGAAGGGGCGTTGGCTGCAATGTCGGGTGCTATGTCTGGTGCTGAAAATGATGATGTCCTAGTCATATCTGTTCTAGGTGGTGGCTGCTCGGGATTCATGTACGATATGCAAATTCAATCACGCCCAGAGGGAAATGGTTGGCAATTCATAAGTTGTGATGGGATTACGATAGCCATCCATGACAAGGATAGCAAGCAACTTTCTGGAATCACTCTTGACTATGTGAACAGTCTGATGGGTGGTGGGTTCAAAGTCATCAACCCAAATGCGGAGAAATCATGCGGATGCGGAAAGTCATTCCGCTAATCAAACACCTTTGAACTTCTTCAAATCGGGCTTCTCTGGAGGAATCGCATCTTCTCCCTCTTGTAGAGTCGAGGGTGTTCTCAGCATATCTTCGAAGTTGAATGTCTCCTTCCTCTCAATTTCTTCACCGCTTGAAACAAGGTGCTCTTTCAGTGATCGTAGAGGATTTAGTTCCATACGATCATGCTCTCTAGTGAAGGCATACAATACAGGGTTGTGCAAATCAACCATTTGGTTTTGGAAGACCATTCGAACACGCTCAGAACGAAGGCCGAAGAATGAAATCTCAACCATGATCGCCACAGCAGCCGCACTGTAAAGAACGATGAGGACGATTCCTGCGAACCATATCGGGTCAGAGAAAATAGAATTGCTAGCACCAATTTGTGTCAAGAACAATTGGCGACTTAACAAGAATAGAAGACCTAGGCCTACAACAGGTGCAAGGATGTCATCGACAAGGCGTTCCATCGGCTGCATTCGCCTCTGACTTGTATCTGCGAATACAAGTTCACCATGTGAGGCTGCTTTGACGATGACAATGATACTTGTGAGAATCAAGAATAGCACCACCGTGAGAGTGATTCCAACCCATGTCGGCAGGGGCATGTAGGATACGATAAGATAGCAAAACAATCCGAGGAAAGCCGTTGTGGGGAGGCGATGCATGTGCTCGACCATTGCATCTTCATCTCGAACTCCTTTGTCGAGGCGATGAATGCCAATGATGCCCCAGTGCATCAAACGCATGACGATATTTACCACCTTGGCCAGAATTCCACGGTCGATGAGAATCCACTCGGCAGCCAAAATCAATGGGAATAGTAGAACGAAAATGATGGCACCAATCAACCCAACCAAGGGGGATAGAATCAGAACGGGAAGGAGCATGAAGTGAGGTAATTTGAGAGGGTGTAATACATCCATCTCAATTCGACCTTGACGCGATGAATCGATAGGCAAACCCCTCGCAAGATGATCTAATTCTTGGCGGCGTGTAGACAGGGGTTCTCCCGCATCCAGAACTTGCCTGACCCACCTGCGATATCGTACGTGTTCAGGCTCATTTCCAACCCGATAATTCCACCAGAACCTCAAAGGTAGTGCCAAGATGACTGGGATTAGCAATACACCTACGGCAATGAGTAGGCTTGTGAAGTCCTCTGCCACAAATGGGATGCCTCACCATCCAGTCTTAACTCAAGCGGACATTAATCACAGATGATGGCGATTATCGAAGAGGTAGAGACTGGGCCGAAGTTATGTGAATCCTCACTCCCCAAAGGATCTGGATTATCCCCCTCAATGAACATCTCATCGTGTTCGATTCGCTTGATTCGTTTGATTAGAATTGTCTCCTTCATTGGATGTTTGACTACTGCAATGTCGCCAACAAGGGGTTCAGCGTCTCGAATTGCATTCACGAACTGACCATCTTTCAGGGTCGGCCACATACTGTCACCACGAACGCGGACTTGAAGCAGGGTCAATTGCTCAACTCGCTCGAATCCAAGAAATCTCGCTACGGCCCTTGACATTCCAGAACATATTGTGGATGTTCTCAATGGCATCCATCAGTTCTTGAGCATGCTCTGACGAGACCTCGACCTTGCAAGCACTACACAATTTCGCTGCTTGCCAAAAAGTGTCGTGTAAATCAGGAAGCGATTCAAGATGCTGTGGTTTGAAAAAGTCGGTCCAAAGCACAAGAAGTTCATTCTTGCATTTTTGTGCTTCTTCTTCCTTAATCGCCGCATATCGAGACATCGTATTGAGGTAAGCAGCCATAGCGGCGCCATTGTTAGGGTCGGGACATTCAAGGGCTAGCATCTTCTTTGTCATCGACTGAACCGCTTCTCCAGCAATCCGGGCGCTTGCAGGGTCATAGACTCCGCACGGTCCATCACAGTGGGCTTCGGCATCGATAATTTGCATAGTATCTTTCGACATGATTTGTCCCATTCGAGTGACGTCTATGAACATGCGTATGTTGATGGAGTGGGTTCAAACACCGCATATTGTGGCACGGATAGCAGTAACGGATGGAATGGCTGAGGCGGCTGTTGCAAAATTGGTCGATGCGGGTCACGATGTCGATTTGAATCCCGGAAGTCTCGATGGATTTGACGCTGTTGTTATCCGATCTGCAACGAAAATGACCGCTGAAGCAATTGCAGCAGCACCATCCTTGCAACTCATTGGAAGAGCAGGCGTTGGCGTCGATAACATTGATCTGAATACGGCAACAAGTGCGGGTATTCTGGTTTGTAACACACCCGGTTCTTCTACACAATCTGTGGTCGAATTAACACTTGGTCATCTGCTCGCCTCAACCAGGCATATCCCTACGGCGGACCGGGATTTGCGTTCTGGGAAATGGACTAAGAAATCACTCAAAGGAACTGAGTTGGCTGGCAAACGGCTTGGGTTCATTGGATTTGGTCGAATTGCACAAGGCGTTGGTCGGATTGCACATGCAATTGGTATGGAATTGCATGCCTATGATCCATATCTGCCGGCACATATTGCAGAAGAGCAAAATTGTACTCTACATGCGGATGTAAATGATGTGTTTCTCTTGTGCACACATATAGCAATCCATTGCAATTTGACTGAAGAAACGCACCACCTTGTGAATTCTGAAACGCTCAATATGATGCCAGGAATTGGTGCAGACGGTACGGCTTGTGGCAATCATTTGGTCTCTTGCGCAAGGGGCGGAGTGGTCAACGAAAGTGATGCGCTAATCGCTCTAGAGAATGGGACGTTGTCATCGTGCGCGCTCGATGTGTTTGAAGTTGAACCTGCAGATGGAAATCCAATCCTAATGCACGAAAATTTCCATGGGACACCCCATATTGGAGCCGCGACCCGTGAGGCACAAGCTCGAATCGGTTTCGAAATGGCGGATTTGCTCATCGGATTCTTCGCGGGACAAGTGCCACATTCTGTTGTGAACCGTGCCGTGCTAGAGTGAAGAGTTCTTGAGCCATCGATTCTCAATTAATGTCATGCGAGAGCGTATATTGATTCATTGTGATCTTGACGCGTTCTACGCATCCGTTGAAACACTGCATCACAACTTAGACCCGGATGTGCCACTCATTATTGGGAGTGATCCGAAAAATGGCCAAGGGCGGGGAATCGTTTCAACTTGCAATTATGCAGCACGTGAATTTGGAGTTCGCAGTGCGATGCCCATTTCAGAAGCGTGGCGACGTTGTCCTGGTCAACCATTGGGACCCGCCCTGTATCACCGCGGCTCCCATCGATTGTATCGGCGCGCATCAAATCGTGTGATGGCAATATTGTCAAATTTTTCTGACAGATTTGAGCAGGCTAGTATCGATGAAGCCTATCTCGATGTGACCGATTGTTGTGCCGGTGATTGGAATCGTGCCGAGGAACTCTGTCGGGAATTACAGAAATTGATTATGGATGATATTTCGTTGAGTGCATCGTTTGGAATCGGACCAACAAGAGTCGCTGCAAAAATGGCCAGTGAAGCCCGGAAACCAGGGGGGGTATTCCTTGTTCCACCGGGTGGTTTGCAAGAATTCTTCTCACCCCATCCTTGTCGTGCTGTACCGGGAATTGGACCGAAAGCCGCACAAATGCTGGGTGAATTGGGAATCATGAAGTTGTCTGATGCCTACCAAGAAGGACCGGATTTGATTACCGATGCGCTTGGTGCCCGACGTGCCCAATTGCTTTGGAGAATATTGGAGGGAGAATCCTCAAATGAAGTCAGTGCATTGAGATCGAGGAAAAGTATCAGCAAAGAGAATACATTTTCGCATGATATTGAACAAACCGAAATTGTGTTTGAAATGTTATGCAATCTCATTACACAAGTTACTAGGAAATTACGACAACTAGAAATTACTGCTAGAAATGTAGAAATTAAACTCCGTTACCGGGGTTTTGAAACCATTACACACGGGATGAGTTTGGCTGTTTCAATGGATGATGAGGAAACATTTCAGCGAATTGCGGCCAGATTGTTAGCCAATGTTTACGATACAACACAACAGGTCAGATTGGTCGGTTTTAGATTAGGTGAGCTCGAAGCACCACCCAATAGACAAGCAACTCTTGATACGTTCTCTGAAGAAGAATAATCTCAAAGAATCTTGTGCATGGCTCTCAATTCAGCCTCAAATTCAGACAAATCAGCAGGAATTGAGATGCCTTCTATTTCGGCATTCAGGCTGAGGCCTTGATCTTTCTTGGCACGCCATGTTTCACTATTGAATTCACATAAGGAACCCGTTAGTTTCCGCAATCGTGCCGCTTCCTCGCCGTTTACAATCAGTGATTGGGGATAAGAACGGACATCAACAGCACTTTCCCCATACAATGTTTCACTGAGGTGATGTGTGAAGAAAGGGCAAATTGGACTGAAAATAGTTAGTAAATCTTTGACAATTCGATGGATTGTCCACGCAGAATTGGAATCGTCTTCGTAAAGGCGACCCTTTGCCATTTCTAGCCAATGACTTGGAAGAATATCTGTCGCGAAATTCTTGATGGTGCGTGTCGCCGAAAAGATGTCGATTTCTCGCCATCCGTTTTCGACATCTTCCAGAACCTGTGCAAATTCTGACAATATCCATTGGTCGCCCGGGCAAAGGTTGTCTGGGACTTCGTTGAGATTCGATGGGACCGGGAATTGGGAAGCAAATCGTGCGACATTGAAAATCTTCGTCAGAACACCGAAATATTTCGCTTCAATTTCTTCGGGATTAATGTGGAAATCGTCGCCAACTTGAGCATCGCATGCCTTCCACAAGCGGAAACATTCGCTTCCGATTTTATTGGCTTTCAGTTGAACACTCTTGTCGGGGCCCTTAACCCTCCAAGCCCCAGTTCGACCCCCGGCTCCACACTCTAGGACACTGTCTGCATCAATTCCGTTGCCTAAAGATTTTGACATCTTGCGGCCCCAAGGATCCATGCCGAGCCCATCGATCCAAACATTCTGGAATCCTGGTTTGTCCATTAGTAAGGTACTCTTCAGTAATGTGTAATACAACCATGTCCGGACAATTTCTTTGCCCTGTGGACGGATGCCTGTTGGGAATGCTTTCTCAAATGTGCTGGGGTCATTTAGATACCCGGATACAAACAGATTAGAATTGGATGAATCCATCCATGTGTCGAACACTTTTTCTTCACCCGTGATGCTTCCAAGAGTTTCAGAGAGTTCGGAAAGTGAACCCAAATCAACACGTGTTTCACGATCTAACACTCGACTTTCATCGGGTGGTTGTTGACACCAGGGTTGAACGTAGGCCCCAGCAGGTGGAACGATGACCTTTGTCGTATCTTCCGAATACCAGATGGGGATTTCAGTGTGATACCAACGACGGCGACTAATGGGCCAATCGATACTGACGTTTTCCATCCAATCCAGTAAGAATTGCTTGTTCCTAGGTGGAATGAAATTTATTTCTGCAACGTGTTCGCGCATTCGATCCTGAATATGGGTTTGCCGAACATACCATTCCTTGAGAAGAATGATTTCAACCGGATTCTTTCCTCTCTCCGATACTGGCACTTCTTGGTCTCTGACCTCAATGTTGTCAATTCGACCATCGGATTCCAATTGAGCGATAACAGCCTCGCGAGCTTCCTTGACCTTGAGACCAGCAAGAGGACCGGAAATAGAAGTCATACATCCATCCAAATCAATGGCTTGGAATGGTGCTAGTCCCAGTTCTCGGAAAACGGCGACGTCGTTCTGATCTCCAAATGAACAAACCATCAAGACACCGGAACCAAATTCAGATTTTACAGAGGGGTGGGTTCGAATTTCGACCTCCGTTGTGCGATCCGCAACAGTGACTGGCAGAATGGCTTGCTGACCAACCAGATGTGTGTACCGCGAATCATCAGGATGAACTACGACAACGCCACAAGCGCAAATCAATTCTGGGCGGGTGGTTGAGATGATTAATTCCTCACCGCTGTCGGTTAACCATTTGACATCAACGAGTTGTGTTTTCCTCTGTAAGCGTTCAACTTCAGCATCTGCAATTGTTGTACCTTCAACAGGATCGTAGATGTTCGGCCGCAGATCCTCAACAATTTCTCCGCGCTTGAAAAGATCGACGAAAATTGCTTGGGTGACTGCTCTGTAATCTGGTGCATCTGTAAGATATTCTCTGGAAAAGTCACAGGAAAGACCTACGCGAGAAGCTGTTTTTCGCATTGCCTGAGTGTATTCTTCGATGGTTTCTTGACAAAGTTTCAGGAATTCGGCACGGTCGTATGTCTTCATCTTACGACCCGTGTTTTTCTCAACGGTAAATTCGATATTGATTCCATTACGATCAACCCCCCACGGGAAGTATACCTCTTTACCGAGCAAACGCTGACTTCTAGCAATGACATCAATCATGCTGTATTGAGCAACAGCACCGATATGCCAAGTTCCACTTGGATAAGGAGGAGGGGTGTCAATCACGAAAATTTCTCGCCCACTATCCGGTTTGAATCCGTAGCGAGCGTCATAGGTGGAAGCGTCCGCATAGTGCGCTTCTTGTATGCGTTTCTCAAGGTCAATTGACCAGCGTTTGTCGGTAATGGTTGGTTTTGCCATTTGGTGTTCCCACCTAGGGCCCTACTGCGGTAACATGAACAGGTCCGACCGCGCGGTCGTGGCTTCCCGTTTTCAAGCCTCCCGTGGTCATTGGGGCATGAGGAATTAAAGGGCGAAGGCTAGGAAGAGCGCCCCAGAGGGGCGCCCGTGGTTGAGAAGGATGACGGCAGCAAGAGCGCTAAGGCTCGTGCTAAAGTTCAGGACTTCAGTTCTGATGTTCGCCGGAAAATCAGTGGATTTGAGTCAACTAAAGCCGTTGATGCTCTGCTTTCCGCCCCAAAGATGATTCGCAGAGAATTGCAGGAAATGTCTTTCTTTGGCGCCTTGACTCGCTTCCCCGCCGCAACTATACTTCTGTGTTTACTCCTAACAGCATTCTTCGCTTACCATTCAGGAATTACAGATCAGTGGAGGGAGGACCACCAGTCCATGAATGTCAATGGTGACTTGGCCGCTTTCCTACCAGAAGGTAGCCAAGTCGCAGCAGATATCGAAGAGGTAGAAAAAGATTGGACGACCAATGTCATGATTATCTATGTCGAATCTTCAAAGTATGACATTAAAGATCAGCGTATTTTGAAAGAGATGGATGAACTGGAAAGAAAACTCAATTATGCTGTCTCTGATGATGGAGTGGAGGACAACATCATCTATGTCCTGAGCCTGTCGTCCGTTGTCAAAGAAATCAATTCTAGCGCACCTAGGGTTGCTGATTCATTTATCCAAAATGCAGGTGAGGCGTGTCCACTCGAAGGAGCCTGTTCATGGCTGGCCGAAAATGCAAGTTCGCAAATCCAACAATATGCTGAAATTGTCGGTGGTTACAGTATCCCTGATGACCAAACAAGAATCAATCAAATCATTTCTGAAATTCCTGAAAACGCGAAGGATAAGTTGGCAAGAGATGTTGGCAAAACAGAAAATGGTACCAAGGTTTCTGAAACGAGTGGGCATGGGTGGAATCGAGCAGTAATCATTGTCGGTGTCGCAGATAATGATCTAAATACTGCAAAATTGATCGAGGATACACAAAATGAAATCGACGACTTAGCAATGGAAAAATGCTGGAACGAAGGTATGGATCCAGAGGGGGAATGCGACCCCGATGAATACCTAGGTTTGGTCATGACATTGACCGGCCCCACGCCTATCACCAATGCAGTGACAGAATACACGTTTATTCTGTTTTGGAAAATTTTCCCTGTTGGCGTGATTGCTGTCGCATTCGTGCTATTCCTGTTCCATTGTGACGTTTTACAAACTGGAAGAATCCGTTGGGTTCAGGGGGTCAAGGTAGTAATTATTGCGGGATTGCCTACCCTTTGTTCCGTATTTGCCACACTTGGGATGATTGGTTGGACCAATTACGAAGTCACAATGACTGTAATTATTGTGGGTCCCATTATCCTAGCACTTGGCGTTTCGTATGGTTTACACATCACAAATCGATACGCTGAATCCAAGGGAACACCAAAAGAAAAAATGGCCCTTGCTTTACAATCAACGGGGAAAGCAGTCTTCCTTTCTGCAGTCACAACGGTCATCGGTTTCGTGTCGTTGATTCTGACACCAATGGCACCGATTAAAACGGTCGGAGTTTCTCTGGCGGGCGGTATCATCCTTGTCTATCTGTTTACCATGATTATGGTCCCAAACCTGACGATGTTGCTGGATTTACAGAAACCATCACACCCGCCCCCCAAAATTTTCGTTGCGGCTGTAAGGGCGCCCATTAAATGGAATAAAATTGCACTTTCCGTCTTCATCGTATTGATGCTATTCAGTGGTTTAGTTAGCCGGGAAAATATCGTTGAAGATGTGAATTTACTTGAGATGGCTCCACAAGATGAACCCGCTGTCGAGAAGATGCTGACATACTCAGACGAATTTGAAAGTGGCCAAGTTGGAATGATTCTGGTTAAGGCCGACATTGAAGCTGATCCGAATATCCTATCTTCGAGAGGTGATCAAAAAGACCCATTTGATAAACTAGAAATGATTGAGGTGTTGGCAAATTTGACAAACAATGTTAGCCAAACAACTGCTGTTTCTATTGCTTTCCTGATGAAAGCGGTTGGAGCTTCTCTGAACTTCTCCGGTTCTGATACACTCGGACAATTTTGCGCACCGATGCCCGATATTCCGAGAGAAGTTTGCGAAATAATGTTCGTCAGGGATTACGAAGAAAATACGAGTTTTTGGGAAATACTGGGAATCATTGATGAGGACCCGAATATAGGTGAAGAAGTTCAAAGTTTCCTCATATCTGTATTTTATGATGGTTTGACACCCGAATTGAGGCATTTCTTCGTCTCAAAGGATTTCCAACGCTCATTAATTTACATTGATATGCCATTCATGCCAGTCAAAGAAACTGAAGGGGCAGCCGAACTCATCAACACGTACTGCGAGGATCGTGATTCTTTCGACTTCCAACCCAGTGCCCTGATTGGTGTTGCAGCGGTGACCATCGACGTCAACAACCTCATCGTCGACAGCCAATGGCAGTCACTCGGCTTTGCCTTGCTGTTTACAGTTGTTACATTGGGATTCGTTTTCAGAGATGCTAGATATGCTGTTCTGACCACATTACCAGTGGTATTTACGGTAGCAATGCAGTGGTATGTCATGGATGCATTCTCGGTTACCCTTTCACTTGTCACTGTGATGATTGGGTCAATTTTGGTTGGAGTCGGTGTTGATTTCTCGATCCATATTGCCAATCGTGTACGTGAATTAGGTGGAAGTCTAGAGGCCATACAGAATGCTTGTGCTAGTACAGGAATGTCGTTGTTCGAAGCGTTTGTAGTGACATCAGCTGGGTTGATGACGGCCTACCTCATTCCCATCCCTGCACTCAAGCCCTTCGTCACCGTAATCATCATCTTGCTTGTTTTTGCGGCCCTCAGTGCACTGCTTCTTCTGCCAGCAATTTATGCACTCTTCGTCAAAGAAGGTTGGGGACTTGCCGGTGGTAGTGATGCCATGCGGCGAAAGGCTGGACTCGCAGGAGGTTCTCTGGCCGTTGCTGCACAACGCGATGCGGCAGAATCCTATGATGCTGTTCTCCTCAGCAGCGCTGATGACGCATGGTGAAGCCTTTCAAACCGGGGCGAGCCCCTAGGGGCTCGATGGTCGCATACTGGCTGATGAAGTCCGAACCCCACGTCTATCCTTGGGAGCAACTTGTAGAGGATGAAAGTACACATTGGGATGGAGTTCGTAACTACCAAGCACGGAATACGATGCGGGATGATATGAAAGTTGGTGATATGGTTCTATTCTATCATTCGAATACCAAACCCCCACACGTCGCTGGTGTGGCCAAAGTATGTCGCGAAGGGTATCCGGACCACACGGCACAAAATCCTGAATCAAATTATTTCGATGCCAAAGCAACCCCTGAAAATCCTCGCTGGATGATGGTCGATATCGAACCCGTTGAGGCGATGGAAGCCATTGTTACGCTCCCCGATATGAAAGCAAACCCTGCACTAGAAGGGATGCCATTATTGGCTAAAGGTTCGCGCCTCAGTGTCCAATCTGTGCCTGCTGAACATTTCGCTGAAGTATGCCGCATGGGAGGGATACAATGAGTGATATTCCCGTCGCTGAACGTGCCGCAAGAATCGAATATGCCATTCGTGACGTCGTTGTTCCTGCAACGGCTCTGGAAGCAGAAGGTCACGAAATCATCAAACTGAATATTGGCGATCCGATCGCATATCCAGGGTTGCCAACACCCAAGCATATGATTCAGGCCTTCCAAGATAGTTTGGCTAGAGGAGAAACTGGGTATTCCCCATCATATGGACTCCCTGCTCTCCGAATAGCAATCGCCAAGGATGAGAATGGGAAGGGTTGGAATTGTACACCTGAAGATGTCTACGTTTGTCATGGTGTTACAGAGGCTCTCCAAATCATCTTCACAGCAACCCTTGAGGCTGGAACCAAGGTACTTGCGCCTGGACCTCACTATCCACCCTACATGGCCTATCCACAATTATTTGGAGCGCAAACTGTCGAGTACAGGCTCGACGCTGATGATGGATGGCGAGTTGACTTTGCCGACATCGAATCGAAGATGGATGAAAGTGTACGGTTACTGGTTCTCATCAACCCAAATAATCCAACTGGAAATGTGGCGAATGCTGAAGATATTGACAGACTGATTTCAATCGCTGAAAAATGGCCGAATTGCATGATTATCGCCGATGAAATTTATGATGAGTTAGATTTCACTGGCACACAAACCAGTGTTGCTTCACGGAGTAATTCAGTTCCAGTTTTTACTTTGAATGGTGTTTCAAAGGTGTACTATGCCCCTGGCTGGAGAATTGGGTATATGGCATTACATGACCCGATGGGTAGATTGGGGGCTGTGAAAGATGGTATTGAGCGCTTACTCAGATCTCGCCTTTGCGCTTCCACACCAGCTCAAATGGGATATTTATCTGGTCTTTCCGGGTCGAAGGATTGGATGCAAGGGTATACACAGAAAGTTCTCTCTCACAGAGATCTCTGTTTGCAGAGGATTTCGAAAATTGAAGGGCTCGAAGTGCAATCACCGGGAGGTGCATTCTACATGTTCGTTCGCCTGACCGACCCAAAGTGGGCCAACGATGACAAAAAATTCGTTCTCGATCTGTTACATGAAGAACATGTATTGCTGGTCCATGGTAGTGGATTTTCAGAAGAAATGGGGAAGGGGCATTTCCGACTGGTGTATCTGGCAGATTCCGATGTTTTGAACGAAGCATTTGATCGAATTGACCGATTTTTACAGCATTCTCGTTGAGCCCCTTGCGTGCGTGTGTCACGCTGCGGTTCCCGCAGCGTGGAATCGCAACCGCTTAGAACCACGGTAAGAGTCGACACACGATGCGAGTACCCCGAATGACGCTGTGCGGGCTAGCATTGCTGATTTGTTTGTTGCCTCTTAGTGCGGCAGAAGTCAAAATGGTGGATTATGATACCTTTGAGATTGGATTGTTATTTCCTATCATCGCAGCGGCGATTGGTACGGTCACACTTTGGCAATGGATTCTTCCGCTCAGCCTCGGCAATCTACAGGTTGCCTTTGAGGTGGATGACGATCTGTATGAAGTTCATCGATTAACACGCACAAAGGGGCAAATCAAGGGGCTTTTGGCCCTCCGAGGGGTGTCTGTTGGTGTCCTATCCTATCTGATGGCAATGGGTGGCATAATGCTCATTGTTGCGGAGTTATTGATCGGCCCGGGGACATTTTTCAAGCCCATTGTTTACGTCACAATCGTATTCGTATCAGTACCAATTATTGTCTCTCCAATCGTCACCATGTATGCTCAAATCCGATCCATGAATAAACAACTCATTCATCAAAAAATTTCGACGCAAGTCATTGGCTACATCGGAACTGCTTCGGCGATGATTATGATATTGGCAGCAATCATGTACTATGGTTGGACTGTGGCACACTCCAATGGAAATTACGATCCAGTAGTACTGATTCAGTGGACCGGTTATGCCCTACTTGTATTCATGTCACCCACCATTTTTGCCTATGGTCGAATCATGGGGGCATCTTGGAATACACTTCTACTATCAAAATGGCGAACTGCAAAGGGTTGGAAAACTCCGATTGATCCGGATAGGCCTCGATTTATTCGACGATTAATCTCACTCTTCCTAGTAATGTTCCTTGGAACCATGCCTCTCGCTGCAATCAATGGCATTGTAACATTGATTCATGTAATCATCAATCAACCTGAAGATGCAAATCGACTGCTTGATGTCGGTGGAATTCTTGGAGAAGCGATCTATTCAATGGTAGAAAATTCCGACTTTATGCGGAAAATTATCTCGTTAAAGGCACTCCAAGAGGTTCTTGCATCTTATCTGATGCTCAATGTCGCAATTGTTGGCCTCGCATTTATCTTTGAGTTGACCCGCAACTTATTCCTCGGGGGTCAAACATTTGCAGGTGTTGGTGGAGTCATTCTTGCACAACCCAGAGATATTCGAACTGAACCCGAAGTTCAAGGACGGATTCTCTTCTTCGGACTCGCAGGATTTTCAGGATACGTTGTATTGCTTCTTGTTCTGCAAACATACAAAGAATTCAGTCAATTGATGCCTTATGGTGACAAAATAACTGAGGAATTACTGCTACAAAGCACATGGCAATTTATCGCTGCTGGGCAATTGATTTTCCTCCTGACCTGGATTCTTTCAGTCGGTAGATTCGGTCACCTCCGTGGACTCAAATTCGATTTGTCGCCGGATGAACGTCGTGAGGGTGTCATCATGGCTGGCGGCGGTGATTGGATGCGCGACCATATCGAAATAGCCGCACGAGCCGATGATATTGCGACTTTGAGAAATTTCCAAACCGAGAAAATCGATGGAGACAAAGCAGTTGTGCGACTTGAAAAAGGACGGGCTCGGATGATTGAATCTGCTCTGCGTGGATTGTGGCCAAGAGCCATTGAAGAGGGGCGGAAAGTTCTGGCAATTCAAGGTGGAGAAGATGATGAAGCTCGAATGATTATCGCAACAGGACATGTCGCGTGTCGTCGATTTGATGCTGCCAAGGAAGCTCTGCGAGGAATGGAGCAGCCCGAAGGGTACGATGAACCTGAACTGCTTTCACTCACCATGGAATGGCTGGACCCTTGGGCTGGACGGGTGACTCCTGATGACTTGTATGACTGGGAAAATAACTCAACTATTGACCACCTGCGTGAGATGCAGAAACGGCTCAAATCGTGGTCTCCCGATACAACTCTTGGTTCTGCGCATACTGATAGATTATCCCTCCACGCTCAGATTGCGAGTGCAGCAATGCTTCGCGCACAAAGGCGTAGTGAAGATGCCCTTGATCTCTGCTTAGACCTTGTTCGGACCCATCCTGATTCGACCTTGGCTAGAATTGCTTGTTCGTTGTGCATGATTGATTTAGGCGAATGGTTTGATGCTCTCGATGTGTTTGAAGAAGTCAATGAATCAAGCCCTGAAGATCCCCGCGTGCAGGCACTTGGTGCAATCCTAGGATTCCAAGCCGATTCTGATGAATTAGAAATTGCTCTTGCGATTGGAACTGATGCAGAAAAAGCTGCGTGGATTGATGATGCACCCGTCAATCCCTTTGCTGCTATGAGCACACATAAGGGAATGGATGAGGCCCTAAATGCCAATGTCATGGTCCTGGCACACGAAGCGCTAGAACGAGGGGTGCCTCCTACTTACACACAACCTCTTGTCATGATTCTCATCAACTGGGGTATCCTACTCCCAGCTTGGTTTGTACTCGGCTGGCTTGCATGGATAGAAACAAGTCAAAATTTGGTCGTCGGTATCGGGACCACCATTGCATTGATTGGTTTGCATGTATTTACTCGTCGATTCAGGCGACTCCAACGCAGGGTCATTAAGCATCGTGATCAGCGTGGAATGATGCTTTATGCGAAGAATATGAGGCGGAACAAGGTTACCGGTGACGGAAATAAATTGCCGATTGGAAATCATCTAATGCTAAAGGGCTTGCTTGTTACTGTCAACGGAAATGTGTATGATATCGGATTCCCAGGATGGTTGGTTGTTCGCTTGCCCAAGGAGCGCGACAGGCAATTCAAAAATCGGTTGAGAAGCAGAATGCGAGAAATGAAATCTAGTCGACTTGCCCGTGCTCAGCCCCTACCTGACCGTTGGTGGACAAAGCGACCGAAGCCAGTTGACAGGGGGATGCGCACCCTTGAGAGACTGATTGGGCCTGCCGCATACAGGGGTTCGCATAGGCGTAGTCTTGGAATACAAGGGAAGGAACTACAATCTGGTGCGCAAAAAGATCGTCGACCAATCATGGACACCCGTCCTGACAAGCGTGGCATCCCCACTCACTCAAATCCAAGTGAAGGTGCAGCTAGACGACCTACTTCGCGACCAGAGCAAGTTCAAAGAATCCAGAATATCACTCGGGTAGCGGAAAAGAAACCCAAGCGGAAAGATAATTCGGAAGATGATGGATTTCAGGACTTTTCGTGAGGTGAATTGGTGCCACTAATCGATGATTCGATGGATGAATCAACACCGTGGTTGATTGAAAAATTGCAGCAGCGATATCTCTCTACTGATGTCGGTTTCATCATCGATAATGACGCTGGAAATACGAATGTTTGGTGCATTACTTTGCCCGCCTTTGAGCGATGGTTTTCTGAATTGGAGGAAATTACCAACCAAACACTCGGTCGCAGACTGGCCTATGCTTCTGCTGAATCTGAAGAGTGGCGCTGGAGTTTAGCTCCACCGTTGACCAGCGCTTGGATTGGGAAGCAAAAGAAACGCGTGGCTGAAATTAATTCAGATTGGGCCATACGAGGCCTGGGGCAACTCGCGATGTTGGAATCATCTAACGATGAAGCGACTCTGCTTGTGGCAAATCGAGGGCATACTGCAATTGCCGCTGGGATGGGGAATGCAGTTTGGGAGCATGTCCAAGATTTCAGATTTAGATTCCAATGGTCTGACCGTGGCGCTGGAGAAACCATGGTCCAAACAACTCGTGATCCAAGGCAAATTCCTGCGGCAAAACCAGCAGAAATATCATGGACAAATCTGGAAGGAAATGTTTCGAATCAAGAACGCCTATTCAATCGTGCCCGACATGAAACAGAAGGTGTGTGGACTGTTGAAGGAAATCGTACATTGATGCTCCAAGGTGACCTGTTGCTGCGATTTGAAAATTTGACCATCCCCTACCTTGCAGACACGCCCAGGTCTACTGACGCTCGGTCTGAATGGGATGGTGTTTCAGATACTGAAAAAATTGTTTTGTGGGATTCTATGGCTGAAGCATCCCGGAGGCAATTTTTGGCTTCAGGAGAATTGGTACTCGTTGCAGAACCAGATCATTGGATTTCAGTTTCAAATCAGCATTTGGCCATGCAAGGATTGGGATGTGTGACCACGGCTGTTGGCATCGATGAACATGGGGGGGTTGACTTACTCATTTCTGCGGCTCTGCACCCGGCCATTGTTGTTGGACGCCTCATCGGTTGTTGGGAGCGAGCAGAAGGTCGTGCTGCAAAAGCGACATGGTCCTCAAATCACGAAGGGCATCACGTCAGACTTGAAAGCCGTCGAGAGATTGCAGAATGATTGTTTTTGCTTGATACTACGCCACACGGCCCCACTGAAGCATTAAGTGTAAAGCGTAATGTCGCAAGAGAGTCGAAGGGTGCTACGCACCCTGTGGAGATGAATCATATGGGCTTGAATCACAATCAATGGGCTGTCGTCGCAATAACCGCAACAATCTGCTTAGCCGGCATGTATACAATCGTCGGTTCAGCGCTAGAAACACTCGATTCTGCCGGGTTTGAAGGGGCTGGAGATGATATCCAAGCACCAGATGATGAAACCCAGCAAGAAGGTGCAGATTACGATAATGATGGCCTTAGTGACCGGATGGAAATCACTCAATATGGTACCGATTTTGACAATGACGATACAGATGGTGACGGATTACTCGATGGGTGGGAAGTTGCCAATGGACTGGACCCTCTAGACGACGGTGATGCTGACTTTGGTGAAATCGAGTCCAGTCAAAATCCGAATGAGGATGATGTCACTACCGGTGAAAATAATGAGACATTCCCCGATCCTGACAATGGCCCAATGGGTGACCCAGACCGCGATGGATTACCCAATGCTGAAGAAGCTGAATATGGAACAAATCCAAACCTCCGGGACAGTGACTCTGATGGTCTCAACGATGGATGGGAAGTCCTTCACCAGCAAACCGTAATTGGTGCAGATGGAATTCCGTTCACATTGATGAATCCAACAGATGCTAACTGGGATTGCAGTCTTCTTAGCCCACAGGTTGTAGCAGATTGGATTGCTGCTTTCGGCCCGGATGAATGGAATCTGCTTGAAGATTCATTCACTGGCCGTCATTCCTGTGACACTGTTCTCGATGTCGATTCAGACACGATGCCCAATTATATCGAGGAAAGATATGGCACTAACCCTTGGTCGGAAGACAGTGATGGGGATTTGATTGGTGATGAGGTCGAAGTGGCATTTGGTGATATTAGCATCAATTCATACTGTGGAAACACTGTCAACTCCATGACAATTTCAGCACCCTTCACTCAAGCACGTATGGTTGAGGAAAATCTAGCTTGGTTTGAAGAAGATATGGACAACGACGGTCGTGCAAACGGCCCGGGTGACTGGGACACAGATGGAGACGGCATGCCAGACGGGTTCGAATTCTGCTATGTCGAGATCCTCGACCCTGCTAATGCAACCGATTCATTTTCAGATTCTGATGGAGATGGGCTGTCAAACGTCGAAGAATACCAAGTGGCATACACTTGGGGTGCATCTCAATTCACAGACCCCACAGACCCTGATTCTGATGATGACTTCATGCCCGATGGTTGGGAAGCCAACAATGGGTTGAATCCACGCAATGGTAGCAATGGGGCCGATGATCCAGACCATGATGGCTTTGATCAAAATGGCAACGGTGATGTTCGCCTTTCAGAATTCGATGGATTCGCCCGTGTTCATGCCATTTCAGTGGAGCCATACCAAGAAGTGACCGCAAACCAAACTGTTGCTTGGGCAAAGGTCACACTATCCGGCGCCAGTTCCGGTGGTTCGCAATACGAACTCATTCCACTTTCGGCCCCTTGTGACGGATTTGTTTACTCAATTTCCGCACAGATCAATGAGGAGATAACGGAGAGAAGTTTCGTCTGGATGAATATCGTCGAACACAATGAGAGATTCACCAACCTCGATGAATACGAAGCTCGTGATCGTGATGGAGATGGCGTCATCGATGGTCGCTCCAGTGATCCGCTAAACCCCGATACAGATGGAGATGGGTTGCTCGATGGAATTGAGGTCATGGGATGGACCATTCGAGTGGTCAACCGTGGTGTCAATGAAGTTCATGTGTACAGTGACCCTGGAGTTTTCGACACTGACGGAGATGGCTTGAATGACAGTCGTGAATACTAC
>JASLKT010000015.1 GCA_030747395.1 Candidatus Thalassarchaeaceae archaeon | reverse complement strand
CGGGCAGCGAGTTCTTCAATCGCTGCGCCCCTAAAGCCGAGTGCGCCACCTATTGTGAAGTGGCGCTTGACACCGCCCCATCCCTTGCTGCCTCGAGGCGGGTGTAGGCGGAAGACGCGCTTCAGCGTCTTCATGTCCTTGACGGTTGCATCGCCACTGGCAATGGCCTTGGCAAGTGCATTAATCGTCTTGAATTCTGAAGATTCCTTGACTGCGGCATCGGTCACTGGCTTGTCACCAATCAAGCGACCTCGGTCCCGGATGAGACCTGCAATTGCGTCTTCTGAAATCTCTCCCCACGTCACGAAATCCTTGACCTTTTGGAGCATTCCAGCGTAGGTTTCAGATTCAGGGATGAGGACTGCATGGTTGACACGAGTCAAATTGAGGTGTTGCATGGTTTCACTGATTTTACGTTCGACGGTGCGATCGCTGCGAACACGAATTACGAGCCAAGTCATTCAATTACACGCCCCTTCACGATGTTCAGTGTATCCTGGTCACGCTGGGTGACACGGTGCGCATTCAACTGCTTGAGAGCATTGAATGTCGCCTTTGCGAAATTAATTGTCGTGCGCGTCTGACCCTTTGAGCGTGACCAAACATCGGTCACACCAGCGAGAGTCAGGACCTGACGACCTGTGTCCCCAATTACCAAACCCTTGCCTGTTGGGGCTGGAAGGAGGGTGATTCGGGTTGAGCCTGCACGACCTGTGACCTTGAATGGGACACTGGTACCTGCGCCTCGGCCAGATTCCCACGATCCATTTCCACGCTGAATCTGAATAATGTTCAACTTAGCATTGATAATTGCCTTGTGAATTGTGGCGGCAACTTCCTTGCCCTTGCAAATTGACAAGCCGACGTAGCCATCCTTGTTCCCAACACATGCCATGACATTGAATCGAACACGACGACCACTGTCGGTCATTCGCTGAATCATGTTGACATTGATGATGTCATCTTCCAATCCAGGAATCAAAGCGTCGACAATCTCAACTTCTCGAATGGGCATTCCTGTTGCAAATGCCTGATCAATTGTGATGATTTGACCACTCTGAACCATGCGACCGAGTCGGGTTTTTGGAGTCCAGTTTCTCAACTGCTCCATAGGATCTGGACCGACGCCCCGACGGCGACGTGGTGCGCCTTCAGTTTCTTCGGGTTGAGCCCATGCGGCTGCAATTCCCGGCGCTTGTGGCGTATTTTCTTCATCACTCATCTCAGTTCGCCTCCTCAATTGCGGCCTTTGTCTTCTCAACAGCACCCGCGATACTCTTGTCGATGTGTTCACCTGCGAGGCGCTCATCGCTAGGGAAAATGTCCTCACTATGTGGCACCCATAGGCCACCATCGACCATACCCTTCAGGGCAGCGAATACGCGATTGCCCGGAGTGGATGCAGCAAGACCGATGTCGAGAACTGCCTCGTCGTGACCTGCCTTCTGAACCTGCTTCGCCAAAGCGAAGCCAGTGCAGTAAGCGGCGGGAACGGACTTTGCTGAGGCCTTGGAGGGCCAAGCGTACTTGCCACGTAGAGATGAACCATCTGCCGCAGAAATGACTTGGTCACCCTCTTCGTCATAGCCAATCAATTGGCAGATAACCTGAGTATTGGTCACTCGAACAACTGCACGAGGTGTGCCACTTCGTAGTAATTTGAGGCGGCGATGATAATCGGTTTGTCCGGTGGATCGGCGCTTGTATCGGCGTCTCTGACGCTTGCCCTGTGCCATCACTTCTCACCTCCGAGTGAAATGCCATCGATTTCCATGTTCGCCTTCATGTGGGCGATTGAACGGTAGGAGCCACCCTTGGCCTTGCGGTAGTAGTAGCGATATTTACTCGCTTCAAGTGTGCCATCCTCGCGCATGCCCTTGAGAGTTCGACGCTGACTTCGAATGGTTCGCATCCATCGGTTCTTCTTGGGCAGACGCGCACGCGAACTACCCTTTCGTGAACCATGACCACGGCGTCGCCCCTTGGCTCGCTGCTCAGCGAGTTTACGAGCACGGACACGGCTGGTGCCTTGAATAGGACGAGCCTTGATGAGACCCTCTTCAATCAGTTCACGGATGTCGGACTTCTGTACAGCACTGGTAACTTGATCGACGTAACTTGGATCAACCCAAATGCGGTTTACACCACACTTCAGAATCTGTGCAGCCATCTTCTTCTGGTTTGTGACTTGCATCAGATATTCCTCCTTCGGTTTAGGACACGAATGCCCAATTCATCTGCGCGCTCGTGGATGAGAACACGCTTTCGACCACCAACAGTGCCACCCACACGGGCCGCCTGAATTGCGGGGTCAATTCCATCCAGGTCTTCTGGACGGTGAACGATAATTTCTTGGAATCCTGAAGGATGTAGGTCGCGAACCGAGGCCACCTTGCCATATCCTACACGGGCCCTTGGGCTGCGATACTTGCGATTCTTACGCTGACTGGAGTCGTCTCCACGAGGTCTCTTCCAACCGGTGCGAGATAGTCGCTTGTAGCGGAACCATTCCTGTCGGCGGAATTTGGGTTGTACCTTCTTCTGAGCCTTGCGAGTATCTAGAGCTGCTTGTGTAGCCTCATCGAGTTGTGGCTTCTGCTTGGCGACGTGGAAGTAATCCTCCTCCTCCTCATCCCAATCTTCGTCATCAGAATCGTCCCAATCATCTTCTTCGGCTTCCTCTTCGATGATGTCTTCGTGATCCTCTGCCTCTTCAAGACGAGAAATCAAGTCGGCCTTCTTTCCAGACACAGGCAAGCCTGCTTCCTTCAAGAGTTCCTTGAGTTGGGCAACGGTCATGTCACTATATTCGCTCATTTCCACTCCCCCTATGCCTTCTCGACGATGTATACGCCGTCTTGGAACACTCGGCGGTCACGGCCGCGGATGCGGCACGCACGCTCGATGTTCGCACTGGTCTGCCCGACCTTCTCTTTGTCGACACCAGAAACCACGACTTCGGTCTTGTTTTCGACCTTCACCGTGACTTCAGCAGGTGTCCAAGGCAATTCTGCCTTTCTTGGGACACGTTCTCCAAAGAGATTGTTGATTGTGAGTATGGAACCATTGACCTTGAGTGTCATTGGGAAGTGAGAATACACTGCTTTCAATCGATATTCAAAGCCATCTGTAAGTCCCTTGTTCATGTTACGAAGATGTGCGCTCCATGTACCTGCTAGTGCCCTTTCCTTTCGGCGAGGCAGGTCACAGAAGACTTCGACGTTGCCATCAGTCATCAAAACACTGACTCGTGAGTGAATAAATTCACGAGAAATGGATTTTCCATCCTTGGAAAGGGTGACCATGCTATCAGAAATGGCACAACCTACACCCTCGGAAAGTACGATGGTGTGTTTGATATGATCTAGCTTAACCATTCATCTCACCTCAATATACGTAGGCCAGTAAACGGCCACCGATTTTCTTGTCCTTCGCGTCATAGTGATGCATAACACCGTCATTGGTAGTCATGATCAGCAGACCAAAGTCACGTGCTGGCAAATAGCGGGATTCCCACTTGTCGAATTCTGCTCGCTTGACACTGTGTCGAGGCTTAATCACGCCACAGCGATTGATTGCACCGACGAGTTCGACGCGGAAGGCGTCGCCTCGGCCGTTGGATACACGTTCAAATTCACCAACATAACCAGACATTTGCATAATCTTGAGCATGTTGTCGAGTAGTTTACTCGCTGGTGCGAGGGAAACCTCGTAGTGTCCAGCTTGTTCTGCATTGTACATTCGCACAAAGGCGTCACTTAAGGGATCAAATTGCATCTCTTCATCACCTCAACTAAATTTCTTGAAGCCAATCTGGGGGGCTACATCCCGGAAACACTGGCGGCACAAGCGGAGGCCATGTCGACGAATCATACCGCGCTTGCGACCGCAACGGCGGCAACCAACAGTTCGTCCAATATTTTCTCCATGATCTCTTGCCATGCTTCACTCCTCCACTACTGTAAGGCCAAATCGACCTTGGAACCATTCTAGACTCTCCTCACGCGACACGCGGTGTGAGATACCCACGCGTCCCTTTCGGCGACGGCGACGGCTGACACGGTGACCTGGGCGTTCTAGTACGACGTTTACGTCCATACCGAAGATGCCAATTTCAGGATCATACTTCATCTCAGGGAAATCGGTGTAATCTCGAAGGCCAAAGGAAAGATTTCCTGAAGCATCCCAATTGTAAGCGGGCAATGTGTTCTCTCGACACCAGAAAGCATCCTTGAGGAATTTATCGATATGTTCTGTTTCGCGTATTGTGACCTTACAACCGATTGGGAAACCTTCACGTGTACCCAAATCTCGGTTGGTCTTCTTGGATAGAGTACGAACAGGGTCTAGTCCTGAAATTAAGCTGAGTACGCGTTCTGCGAGTAGAAGGCGATTACCGCCTTCACCGACACCGATGTTTACGGTCACCTTGGTAATCCGAGGTGTTTGCATAGGATTACTCATCTCACTCATGCGTTCACCTCATCCAAAGGTAGATTGGCGTCACCAACCACGAACACGTGATCCACAATCGTGCCGAAATCATCGAAGAGAACCTCATTGTCCTTGCTTGAACGCTTGACGGCATACTCGCTCATCGTCGCTGTGCTACCGATGTGACTACCACCGATAAGGTAGCAGTTTGCACCGGATTCAAACTTGTGATGCTTCTTGACTTTCTGTGTATTCACATCTAGAACCAACGAATCCATTGTGTTGTACTTGTTTGCATCATCGATCAAGATGTTTCGTCCATCGTGTAGATTGAGTTGTGTCATGCCACCCTTGATTGTGGTCTTTCCATCGACGCGGCACAACTTGAGTGCAGCATCCTTTGCGGAAATTGAAGCATAGCGTAACTTGCCATTATTGTCCAAGACGCAACGATAGTGCTCATCTCCAACTGTCAAGACATCCATGATACCTACACCTCGGCGCATGTCTGTTGTGACGCGACCATCGACCAGGATTCTGCGGGTTGCGAGAGCACGCTTGGCTTCTCGCATTGATTGAGCAACGCCGAGAATATCTCGTAGTACGACACCTAGGGCCATGCATCTCTCGATGGGGTGGCCACAGGGACGAGGGCGGGAAATCCAGACTTCTGTCTTGCGTGTCAATGGCCAACTTCGTGGCATTGCCAAGCGCTTCATATGGCTTGAACTCATTCGTCATCGCCTCCATTTCGTGATTGTAATTTCTTCAAGCGGATTGGATCGCTGTCGTCAACCTTGACGACGACGACATTGGATGCGTGAATTGGGATGGGTTCGTCCTTACCGTCTGCCTTGGAATGAATTACGCCCTCAATCATGACGTGTCCAGTGTCGGTATTGACATTGGCGACAGTTGCTTTGACGCCCGCCTTTCCGCGTGCCTCACCGTGTCGCTTGCCCTTCTCGCCCTTCTGTGAATTGGGGTGTCCAAAGTCACCACGGCGAACCTCAACTTCATCGCCAACGCGAATCGTGACATTTCGAATGTTGGTGTAATTTGGATCTAGGCAGCGTGCACGTAGGCGCTTTCTCTGCGTATGGAGAGACGCGTTTGCTGCAGCCTTTCGCTGCTTGTTTGGAGACTTACTGACCATTCTAATTCACCTCACACAATTTGTTTCGCCGTTGCAGCGATTCGGGGCCAACGTTCCGCAGCTTCGCGGCTCACAGGTCCCTTGATATCTGATCCGCGAACTTCTCCGCGATCGTTAACGAGAACACAGGCATTGTCTTCAAACTGAACCCATGTTCCATCTGACCGACGGAATGGGCGCCTTTGTCGAACAATGACTGCGTGGAATATTTGTCGGCGAGTTTCGGGTGTACCTTTCTTGACGGTTACAACAATCAAGTCGCCTACACCACCTGCTGGATATCGGCGTGCAGTCCCACCTGTATTGAGTACTGAAATCAGTTGGACTACCTTTGCGCCGGTGTTGTCTACACACTGGATACGAGCCGCAGTTGGCAGACCACGGGTGACCTTGGATGAAATTCCTCTCATACAGCCGCCTCCGTTTCAATAACACAGAATGTCACCGTCTTGGATAGTGGGCGGCATTCCATGATTCGAACATTGTCGCCAACATTGACTTCGCCAATGCATGATGGAAGATGTGCAGCGTAGCGACGTGTACGCTTTTCGTATCGCTCGAACTTCTGCATATAGCGGATGTGTTCTCGCTCGACGATGATTGATTTCTGCATACCAACCTTGGCAATGGTTCCTTCAATGATTTGACCACGAAGTCGTAGAGTTCCGTAGAATGGACAATTTTCATCGCCATCCCATTCGCCTGTTGGCTCGCTGATGTCTACTCCGATGTCTCTCATGTTCAGTTCCTCCGGTAGTTGCGGTGAATTCGATCTTCGGGACGTTGACACACCATGGCGCCCTGGATGAGGTCTTCCTCATTGTCAAGTGTGAAATCGATGACGTTCTTTGCGAGAGTCTTTGTCACGCCGCTGACGTCTAGAGAAATAGTACGGCGTGTTTCGCCGACAACGATTCCCGATAGACCAATCAAATCGGAATCGGGAGAGGCCTTCACCTTCAGGTTTCGAGCCAGGAATGGCATGTGGATACTGTCACTCATTTAGCGCACCTCCACTTGATATCCGTTCTTCTTCAGAACTTGAGATGCACGCTTTTTGTGCTCTCCTTGTAATTCAATAGTGCGACCTTTGACAGTGCCACCGCTTGCGCAGGCACTCTTCAGAATCTTGGCAAGTTGGTTAATGTCAATTGCAGTATCATCGATACCTTCTACAATCGTGACCATTTTTCCATACCTCCTTCTTACTGTACTGATGATTGCTTTCTGTTGTTCCTTTGCGATTTCTTGACAAATACATAGTTCATCGGGGAGTCCACACAAATTACAAATTGCGGCCATTCAGTGATCACTCCTTACTCTCATTCATTTTCGTCAATAGGCGTGCAATCGAACGACGAGTCGATTTGTATGCACCCATGTTGGAAGCGGATCCACCAAGCGCTTGCTGGGCACGCAATTGGAGCAGTTCTTCACGAAGTTCAATCAAACGTGATTGTCGGGCCTCATCCGACATATTGTCGATTTCGCGGGACTTGAGGTGTGTCATTCAGACGCCTCCTCTTCTTTGGAATCGCCCTTGATTTTATCAGTGACCGCATCAGCGACATCTTTGACGCTTTCAATTGCCTCACTGGCTACTTCAACGACGCCTTCGACGATTTCTCCAGCAACATCGGTCGCGCCTTCAACAACGGCTTCTGTAATTTCAACCACGCCTTCAACGACTTCTTTCGCGGCGCCAACAACATCTCCGTCGGCAATCTCACTTGCAACCTCTGATGCTGCTTCTGCAACTTCACCGGCAACATCTTTCACAGCATCAATTGCTGCACCACCGGTTTCAACAACCGCTTCGACGACCTCGCCAGCGGTATCCTTGACCGCTTCAACTGTGGTGTCCACGACACCTTCAGTCTCTGGTTCTTCGATGACTTCTTCTAGAATCTCATCGGTTGGAGCTTCTTCTGCAATAGGCTTCGGGATATCAACGGTACCTTCTGTGATGAGGCCTTCCTCCACCAAAGGAGAAAGCCCCACTTCGTGGCGGTCCTTGATTCGAATCTCGTGAGGTAGTTTGCTATCGGCGTGCATGATTGCAACAGTACAACCAATGGTCCCGAGTTTCTTCACACAAACGGCCTTTCCAATGTCCATGAATTGAAGAGCAGTGTCACCACAATACTTGATGTTGCCTTTTTGGAACTTCTGAGTTCGATTTCGGCTTCCAGTTAGTTTACCACTAAGTACAACCAAACATCCTTTGGCACCCTTGTCCATGATGTTGAGCAAGGTAGAGTGGCCTGCACGACGGAAATACCAACCACGCTCAAGTGCGCTGGCAAGTTTGCTTGCCATCACCTGGGCATTGAGTTCTGGTGTGTCGATTTCAGCAACTTCAAGACGAGGATTGTCAAGATTGAAATTATCTTGCAGATGGCGCTGCAGTTCATTGATGATCTTACCTTTTCGACCAATGACCATACCCACACGTTCTGCGGAAAGAGTCACCTTGGTACCATCAGGAGTTCGTTGGAAGTCTAGACCACCAAACCCTGCACGCTCGGTCTTTGAGAGAAGATATTCACGGACCAATTGGCGCTCGACGTTGCGGTCAATGAAATTGCGGATGGTACTTTTTTGTGACATCAGTAATCATCCTCCTCTTCATCGTCCTCTTCAGCATTCAAGTCCTCGATGAAAATCTCAAGGTTGACCTGATAGTGATTACTGGGTGTTGCGCGTCCTCGCGCGCGTGGGCGCATGCCCTTCTTGACCTGGCCACGGTGGGCAGCCAAGTGTGTAATGACCATGTCTTCTGCATCAATATCTTCGTGATGTTGACGAGCGTTGTCCATGGCACTCTCGATGAGTTTGATGAAAGCAATTGAAGCGTTGCGAGGATATCGACCAGGCCCCATTTTCCCCTTGCGGTGTCCTGCCATCGTGTTCCCACCCTTTCCAGCTCGACTGCGGCGAGTGTAAGGAATGGCAACCTCTTGTTTGACGACCTTTTCGAGGTATTCTACAGCGTCTCCAGCATACATGCCCTTGACTGCGCGAGCAATCTGATAGCAGTGCTTGTGATGAATATCACGATCGACCGCACGAGCCACTGCGAGGCGGCCACCCTGTAGCAATTGTGTGTATCCCGGTTGGGGTTTGGAACGATCTCGACTCATCCTTTTCACCTCACTTCAGGGCCACGTGCTTACTGGACCGAGTTGCTCCGACACCCGGACCAGTGTGGGTTACACTGCGACGGGTTGGAGCGTATTCACCGAGAGCATGCCCGAGCATTTCGGGCAAGATATCGACCATCTTGAATGACCGTCCATCATGGACACCAATCGTTCGGCCAACCATCTCGGGAAGAATGTATAGGGAACGGCAATGAGTTTTCAACTTCTTGCCAGGGTTATCGCGAAGACGATCAATGAAATGTTCTTCTTCCTTGGTTGAACCACCGTTGGAAATGCCAGCAGCAAATCCACGGTTCATACTGCGTCGAATGCGAGAAGGCATGACGCCAGCAACAGACAATGCATCTGGGTCCTCTTGTGGAGAAAAGGTGGGGAGGGTCTTGAGCTCGTCAACCGTGTGGCCTCGATAGGTAAATTCCTTCTTGCGGCGTTCGGATACACCCGAGCGACGCTTGCGTGCTGCACGGCGAGCAGCCTTGGGTGTGCGCATGACCTTCTTCTTACGACGTGCCATTCAGAATCACTCCTTTCTCTTGCCACGGCCGCGTCCAGTGCGACTTGGGGCGATGTGTCCGACCTTCTGGCCAGGTGGTGCTGTTCGGGAAACGCTGTTGGGACCGTGAACGGCCTGGTGGTTTCCACCGCCATGAGGGTGATCGACCGGGTTCATGGCGACACCACTGACGCTTGGGTAGAGTTTTCCTCGTGCTTTTGCACGATAGTATGCTGCTCCGGCCTTCATCAAAGGTTTCTCAGTGCGGCCGTGACCTGCGAGAACACCGATGGTTGCACGGCACTTTGCAGGTAAATCCTTGAGATTACCACTTGGCAATCGAACGCGAACCTTGTCACCCATTCGAGTTTCAAGCATTGCATTGTTGCCACCAGAGCGGGCGAACTTACCTCCGTCACCGGGTCGACATTCAACATTGGCAATTGCAGTCCCTTCAGGGATTTGAGCCAAGGTGGTCACGTTACCGGGGCGAAGACTGACGTTTTCACCAAAGGCAATCATTTGACCTACGAACATCCCTTCAGTAGCAGCGACGTGACCAGTGGTCCCATCATCGAACTTCAGTTTGGCCAAAGGCCCGGTGTGAACTGGACTGTGAATCATCTCCACTACTTCGCCCATCTCGTCATCTTTACGAGGAAGGCGATTGGCACCAGGGAATCGGTGGCTTCGAACGCGATTCTTCGGTGAAGAACCTCGGCGTTGTGCACGAATACGCTTGCCCATACATCACACCTCCAAATCAGAATGCTCCCAGCTTGAGTGCTGTCTCTTCTGCATCATAGCCCTCTGCGAGTTTGACGCTTGCGTGCTTGCCTTCCTTACAGATACGCGTGTTAACCTTGGCCACACGGACTTCGAGAAGTTCCTCAATTGCCGCCTTGATATCGGCCTTTGTGGCCTCACGGCGAACAATGAACTCTAGACGGTTGTTGTTCTGGAAATATCCAATCTCTTCAGCAGCAACACGACGCTGTTCAAGAGATTTCTCAGTAATCCAAGGCATGAGAATAATCTTGTACGGATCCATTTCAATCACTCCAGAGCCTTAATGGCTGATTTTGTCCAAACGGTGAGGCGACCTGCGTCACCGCCAGGCGCCAAATCCTCGGCGCAGAGGTCCTTTGCAACTGCAACATCCACACCTGGGACGTTGCGCGCTGCCTTGGCGAGGGCGTCGCGCTGAGCGACGACCAAGAGAATACTTCGTGGAGTTCGACGACGACGACCTCGCATCTTGCCTTTACCGGCACGGATGTTTCGTCCATCGTTAGAGCGAGTCAGATCATCACCGAGACCAATGCTCTCCATCATTGCGATGAATTTCTTGGTTGCCTTCTCTAGTGGAAGGCTTTCAATATCGTAATCTTCGCCATCCTCAGAATAACCTCCAAGAACGATTGGGAATCGGACATTGTCACTGAATTGATGGCCTCGAGCGGCCACCATCTCAGAATCTGCTGTTGCTGCGATTGCTGAATCACGAGCAGCATTGGCTTCCTTGGTGTTCAATTTCTGGCCCCATTCCTTCTGGACCATGGGCCCGTGCGCGCGCCGGCCCCCGCGTGTGTGAGGGTTCTGTGCACCTGTGCGCTGACCGGTCTTTCGCATAATTCGACTGACACCACGTCCCTTGCCCCACCATTCAACGGAATGCTTCATTCCCGGTTGTGGGGCGCGCTTACCACCGTGTTCGCGGTGTCCGTAGGGCTGGCGGCGATTCGCACGAGACGAATGGACGGCTCGACGGATTAGATCAGGACGGAAATCACTCTCAAACGCACCTGGAAGGGTGACGTTCTTGCCGTCAGCAGCCTCGATACTGTAATCGATGATGATACCGGCTTCGAGTTCCTCGACTTCGATGGTGTTCGTGAGTTCGTAGGTCTTGACCTTCATTCATCACACCCCCTGCTTGGACGCCGTACTGACGTAGGTAATATCGACAGGATGCTGCTCACTTCGTGGTCGAGCTGCATCACGGAAGCGAATCAATCGCTTTGCTGGACCGGGCAAACTGCCCTGGATGATCATGTAGTGATTGCTGATTTCGCCGTAGTGAAGGAATCCACCAGCGGGGGTGATTTGGGTATCTTCTTCTCCAGCGATTCGTAGAATGCGTTTGTTGTACTCTGTTCGCTGATGATATCCAGTCTGACCAGCCTGTCGAATGGTCTTACGAACATATCCTGTTCCGAAATCACCCATGTTTCCGATTTGGCGTCGGCGCTTGGAGTTCTTATGTGAAAGTAGTTTGACACCAAATCGACGAACAACACCTTGGTTACCATATCCTTTGGTGACACCGATTACATCAATGTCTGAACCTGATTCAAACACATCCCCAATGGTCAATTCTTCTCCGAGTTTCTCGGCTGCCCATTCTAATTGTGCTGCATTGTCGCCGCCAGTCATTCCCATTTCCATGATTTCAGGTGTCTTGCTTCCCACTGAGGAAATTTTGTCGGGGTTTGTAGCGACAATGATTCGAATTTCAGACAAATTGGATTCTCTGAGTTTATCGAGGTGTGCCTCAATATCGTGCTCCTTGCGTTCAGGCATACGACGAGGTAGGCTCGGCATCACATCGCCGAGTTTTTCGGCACTTGCCCATGCTTCACCAGCGGACTGTTTGCCATACGGGGTCATTTTGTAACCACGGACAGCGAGAACACGCATCGGAGGTACTTCGACAACGGTGACGGCCTTGCGAACTTCAGCACCAGCACTTGGGCTGCCTGGATTGAGATCACGCATCAAAACGTGGGTCATTCCAGCCTTCCAGCCAGCAAAGCCCTGCACACGAACCTCATCAGAATCACTGGTGGGCCAACTCTTGACACGACCATAGGGCCTGTTGGCCCTCTTTCGCGGGCCAAAGCCCATGCTACCCTTCTTTGGGCGGTGCGTGTCTCCCATTTGGGTTCCTCCAGTTTTTTTGACGGTGTAAAGGCCGCCGAAGCGGCAGTACGCCGGCCCTTCACTTCAGGAGCGACCGTGACACCAAACCGAGATTCACAAGTGGAATCGACGGCCATGTGGGATACTGCTGCATTGCCCGTGGTGTCTGGACGCCCAGTGTTGAGCGGCCCTCCGACCTACATCCCGTATATGAACGGCTCGGTTTGCGAGGACCCCCTACGGGGCCCCTCCTAGGGCCACGTGATGCGGTTTGTCAAGGCGATTTGCCTAAGAACCTCGGCGTAAACGCAGGTTGGCTATGTCCGCTACGATTCGTCACGACTTACTCGTCCAAGGGGCGATTGAGGCTCGAGCATATCAGCTCTCGGCGTTGGATCATTGCCTCAGTGCATCGACTTTGTTGGTTTTGCCTACTGGCATGGGGAAGACACCCATTGAAGTCATGGTCCTCGCAGAACGTCTGCGAAATCCAGGTGGACGTGGAATCATGCTCGCACCGACCAATGCATTGGTCAATCAGCATCTCGCCGATTTGAAAGATTTGCTCAATCTTCCCGAGGGAGAGGAAATCGTAGCACTGACCGGTTCGGTATCACCGAAAAAGAGGAAAGGGATTTGGGAATCTGCCAAAATTGTTGTCGCAACTCCACAGGTCGTGCGTAATGATGTGCAAAATGGGATCACACGACTCGATGATGTTGCTTTGCTCATCGTCGATGAGGCACACAGGGCAACGGGAAATCATGCCATGGCACAGGTTGGTGATTTGTTTGCAGAGCAGAACCCAAATGGCTTGTTAATTGCCGCAACTGCAAGCCCCGGACATGTTGAAGCGGAAATCAATGAAGTTTGTGACCGATTGAGAATTGTCAACATCCATGCACGACCTCTAGGGGATGCTTTACTCGCTCCATATGCAACTGGACTTGAAATCAACGATGTAGTGGTTGAAGTTCCTGATGAATTGCGCCTATTGGCTAAACCTCTAGAAATCTGGCTTCAGAGGATTGTTGAACGATTACGAAGACTTGGTTTTTACACCCGCCAAGGACACATTACTGCAGGCGGTTTACAGGAGGCTCAACAACGAATCTCAATCTCGATTGGAAACGGTGAGTCTTTTGGCTATAGAGCAGCCAAGGATAACGGTATTGCCATGCGATTGAACAATCTTATTTCTTCACTACTTTGCCAAGGTGTTGCCGCAACTAGAGAGTCACTTTCCAGAATTGGGAAAGGTGGCAAGGACGAGAAAAAATCCGCCAAGGAATTTGCTGCTGATTCGAGAATAAGCCAACTCAGAGATACCCTTGCGACAATGGATGAATGCCACAATAAAGTAACAATGGTGCGGCGAATGGTACGCCGACAACTCAAGGAAAGCCCAGAAAGCCGCATCATCGTATTTGCCAACTTCAGAGATACTGTCGAAGAAATTACTCGCATCATCGGTGATGTAGATGGAGCAATACCTCAACGGTTCGTCGGTCAAGCCAGCCGTGAGGGATCTTCTGGAATGAGTCAAAAGGTCCAACTCGAGAGTCTGGATGCCTTTCGCTCTGGAGAAGCGAACGTTTTGGTGGCGACGAGTGTAGGGGAAGAAGGATTGGATGTCCCAAATGCTGATTTGGTCATCTTTTACGAACCCGTGGGTAGTGAAATTCGAACAATTCAACGACGTGGCCGTACGGGTCGCCAGCGTGCGGGTACTGTTCACGTCCTGATTGCAAAAGGAACCAGAGATGAGGGGGCACGTGCTTCTGCGAAATATCGTGAAGAGCGAATGTTTCGCTCAATCCAACAGGTCCGCCGCAAGAGGGGAGGGGCGCCTATTGGTTCAGAGGGGGCCAATCTCGGCCCTTTCACATTGGAAGATGGAGAATCTGCAGCGAATTTTCTGAACACTGAATCTGAACGTTTGGCTCCCGAACTCGATGATACGGTAGAGCCTGAACTTGTCATTACTCAGCCCGAAGTAAAGCCTGAACCTAAACCGAAAGATATTGCTAGACGAATGAGGCCTACGGGTCAGATTGGACTCGATGCTTATCCTGCTGAATCGGAATCTGCTCGTTTGATTATGGAAGCGCCCCTCATTGAAGCCGAGGAATTGGTTCAAACCATCACCGGTAATCTACCTGTTCCAGAAGGTGATGGTGTGATTGTTTCAATAGATCATCGAGAAGGAAAAAGCGCGCTCGCCGCTCGATTGCGACAAGAGGGTTTGACTATTGAAATTGTCAATTTACCTGTCGGTGATGTGAAAATAAGTGACCGGATTCTCATCGAGCGCAAGGGCACTCGAGATTTTGTCGATAGTTTACTCGATGGGAGATTATTGGACCAAGCGACGAGATTGGTCGGTGCTGCACCTAGGGCCTTACTGGTTCTTGAAGGGAATGATTTGTTTCAGCATCGAGCGGTCAGTGGCCAAGCCATCATGGGTGCATTGGCGACATTGACACTTGACTATGGCCTGCCGGTTGTGACCTCATCCGATACAGCTGAAACTGCAAGATTCATTGCGGTTTCTGCACGTCGGGAAACGAAGATGTTGGAACACCTTTCAGCAACAGCTCAAGAACGGTTGCGAGCCAGTGATCATCCTGACTTAGTCGCTGATGCAAAGGAAAACGATGCAATTGTTGCCGCCAATAAGGCTGCAGATGGTGTTTTTGAACCAACCATGCCAATACTTGATGCCACTAAGGGTCCATTATCAGAAGCCAGACAGAGAGAGGTGCATGGCATTACTCGTGCGATGCTTGAACAAGTCCCTGGAATCGGACCCGCACTGGCCTCAAGAATCCTAGAGCGGTGGCCAACTATGGCTGCTTTGGCTAATGCGACGAACGATGAAATCGTTCAGGTGCCGGGTTTGTCAGTCAATTTGGCAAAAGAAATTGTGCGCATCTTGCACGGAAGTGACGATTAGTCTCCAATGACGAGGACACGTGTTCGCAATTGAGCCAAACGATCAATGTGATGGCCAAAGGCAAATGCCAAGAGTTCAGTCAGATGAATGGTCGGTACTTTGGTCGCCTGACCTGTTGTCTTGCCAGCCTTCCCCTGGTATACATCTAACAACATGTGAGACAAATTGCAAGCACTGACTACCAGTTGTGCACCTTCCGATTTGGCATCGGCCAGCACTGCAGCAGTTTGCTTCATCACAGTTTTTTCTTCCGAGAAAATTCCAGGTACACCTACACTCTGTGTTCGACTGGACCAGTCAATCGGTTGTCCACCCACGGCTGAAATGACCTGTTCGAGGTAATCTGGGTCGTAGACATCATCCCCTCCGCATGCTCCTTCTTGTTGCATATTGGGGCCATAGTAACCGGCGATGTTGAATTCAAACGTGTTCTTGACAGCACTCTTGACTGCGTCAATTCCAATTTCATCGACAATCACATGGAGCAGATGATGGACGTTGACTTCACCCGTCAATGTCAGACCACAATTTCGCTGCAGAATGTCGTTGGTTTTAGCCATCAATCTGCCATCGTTTCGCAAGGTGGTCAAATCCTCATGCAGAGTCGCAGCAGTCGTAGCACATGGTGTGATGATGTCTAGGCCCATTGCTTCAGCCTGAGCCAATGTTCGAGCGTTTAGTGCCACTTGTAGATCGGCATTTGCCTGCCGAATGATTCCAGCACCACAACTTGTTGCTCCTTCAAGTGGAACCAATTCAATTCCAAGTGATTGTGCAGCGAGAGGCATGGTGTCAGCGACCTCGATCGCATTGCTGTGGGCTACATTGCCCGGATGATATGCGTAACGTGTCACCATCAGAATCGACCATCCATTTCATTGAAGATTGAAATCACTTCGTGGTGATTTTCCACAGAGGAATTGAACTGCTTTGGCATCTTTCCAATTCCAGCGGGTGGCGCCACCATTCCAAGCAACTCGTTGAACATGGGCCGGCCGGTTCTTGTAAATCCGAAAATCATCCGGGACGATACGCCCGATAGTGCGTTGTTTGCCAGCCCCATTGGGCCCAATACAGTTCTATAGAGTGTAGTCTCATTGACCAGTCCGCTGCTCTTAATCGACCAAGTATACCACCAAACATGTTTGCCATGTCGACCATTATACCCATCGTGAGAAAGGACTGCAGTCTTGGCCTGAAGTACAGATTTAGCGGCGATTTTACCCATGTTTCCTTGTCTGTGAATACTGGCCATATCGGTCTCTGATTTGACGCCATTTGTTGCGGCTAAACTCTCGATAATTGCGGTTCGGGATTTATCCGAAATGCGTGGGTCGCAAGAACGGTTCCAAAGATGGCAAACCATGGCTGGACCCATGTAAGATCGGTTGTAAGGAACTGCATCACTAGCAGCGTGCAATAATTGGGGACTTGCAATGTCGTTCGATGCATGTAATTCGGTCGCAACCACTGCATCCATCGTGCCGATTGCAACATTACCTGCGTAACTGGCATCTCGTTGACCTCCAACAAACCATGGTTTGGATGCGGTTCGGAGGTTTTCATATGAGCTGTAATCGACGACCAAGTCTCGGATGACATCGTATGCCGCCATCGGTTCGATTCGAATTTGAGCGCCTTCACCCTTATCGCGGGCAATGTCGCATAGTCGCGTCAATCCAGGCAACACGAGACGCCCGTTAACACAGACACCTGTTGTGGGATCATCAGCAGGACCATCTCGGAATGTCAAAGTTCCATCCTGAGTTGCCTTTAGAGTTCGAAGCAAATCGAGAACTGTGTGGTGACCAGGGGTTGCACAAGCCCAAGCATCCACTCCAGTTTCCCCTGTATCGGCGTTGTAACGGAAGATGCTAGCCACCAATTGGATTTCAGGCATGGCAACTGTTGCCACATCCCCACTGCTTGCACTTGCTGTATCGCCGGCTGCATGAGCCGCCATGTCGGCGACTAAATCTTCGTGGAATGTTCCACTATCGTCCACACATGCGATTCGCGAAAGCGCTTCTGCAATCCAAGCAGCTGCTGGTGAATCGTAATCGACGTCGCAATCTACTCGGTCATGGATTCGTGAACCACCCATGGCCTCAAGCACCTCATCCCATTCTTTGCCAGATTGACAATAGAATTCGTAGGATGTGTCACCAAGTGCGCACACTGAGAAATGTGTGTTAGATAGAATCTTACCCGTTCCTTTGGCTGTATTGAACAATGCTTCGGCGTTATCGGGTTGCTCACCTTCACCCCACGTTGAACATGCGATGAGGACGCGCTTCATTCCAGACATACTGGCCAAATCAAATCCATCCATATCGTGAACATGGCCAACCAGACCGTAAGCAGCGGCTTTCTTTGCAATCAGGGAGCATAGGCCTTCTGCATTGCCAGATTGGCTCCCGAATAAAATGTGTAAATCACGATCTCCTGCCATGATTCCATCCAATGCCCCATCTCCTACTGATTCAGCAGATACAGGTTCAGCAGCCGGGGCGTCCTCTGTAACTTCGGATGGGGTTTCTTCAGCAGGGGTTTCATCGCCCCCTGCAAATTCGTACATGATAACATCGACAGGACAACCCTCTGCAGCTTCGATAATGTCGTCACCCCATTCACCAGGGTTCACACCATCGACAATAATGCATGTGTCATCTTCGACATGGAATACCTCTGGACAGATGTTTTCGCAGGCATCACAAGTGATGCAACCCTCATCAATCCAGACCTTTACAACCGCGCTCATGGAAGGTACACCACACCAGCCCTACGGGCTGAACAGAGTGTCCACCGGAATTCGATTCTTCAACCTATGGGGGTGAAAGGGAGCCTGCGAGCCGCTCGTAACTAGAAGCCGCCCATGCCGCCCATGTCCATACCACCCATGTCGGGCATGCCACCGCCACCAGCGCGACTGGAGATGACATCGTCAATTCTGAGAATCATCACAGCGGTCTCAGTTGCGGACTGAATCGCTTGTTCGACCACACGGACTGGTTCGAGAACATTGGCTTCTCTCATGTCCATTACCCCACCCTCAAAGACATTGACTCCGAAGGTAGAATTTCCCTCTGCATGTGCCTTACGAACTGCGATAATCGTGTTGACTGGATCGAGACCAGCATTTTCAGCGAGCGTTCTTGGAATAACTTCCAGTGCACCTGCAAAGGCCTCAATGGCCATCTGTTCACGTCCACCGATGCCTTCTGCATACGCTCTCAAATCTCTTGAGAGAGATGCGATGACTGAACCACCGCCAGTGAGAACAGAACCGTCTTCACGGGCGACACTGACAACACCAATTGCGTCATCGAATGCACGTCGGATCTCATCGACCACATGTTCTGTACCACCGCGTAGCAATACGCTGACACTCTTGGCTTCTGGACAACCTGTGACGAAAACCATGTCGGATTCACCGATTTTTCTCTCTTCAACTTTGGCTGCTTCACCCAAATCATCACCACTTAGATCGTCGATGTTGGTGACGATTCGACCACTTGTTGCTTTGGCAAGTGCTTCCATGTCGGATTTCTTTGCACGTCGAACGGCAAACAGTCCTGCCTTGGACATGTAGTGCTGTGCCAAATCATCGATTCCCTTCTGGCAAACGACTACATTGGCTCCAGCAGCTTGAATCTTCTCAACCAAACTGCGCAGATAATTTTCCTCTTCGTCAAGGAATTGCGCTAGCATACTTGGATCTGTAATCTGAATTTTTGCGTCAACTTCTGTTTTCTTGACTTCGATAGCCGAATTGATGAGGGCGATTTTAGCTGAAGTGACGCTGCGAGGCATTCCACTGTGAACGCGTTCTTTGTCTAGGATGATTCCATCGACCAGGGTGCTGTCCTTGATTGAACCGCCTTGCTTCTTCTCGACCTTGATATCGTCAAGATCGACGTGTACTTCACCATCTTCTTCGCGGGCGACGGCCTGAACCGCGTCCACACAAATGTCTGCGAGGAATGCCTTGACTGCACCGGCTGATTTCCCAGTAAGGGCTGTCTTGGCAACTTCGTGAAGGGTGGACTTGTCCACATCGATTGCATGACCATCTAGAAGTTCAACCGCCTTGTCAGACGCCAACCTAAATCCTTCACAAATGACGGTTGGATGAACATTCTGCTCAATCAAGTCTTCACTGCGCTTGAGAAGTTCACCAGCAATGACAACCGCACTGGTCGTTCCATCGTAGCAATGTTGTTCTTGGGTTTTGGCAACCTCGATGATCATCTTGGCGGCTGGATGTTCAATATCCATCTCCTTGAGAATGGTTGCACCGTCATTGGTGATGACGACATCACCCATACTATCGACGAGCATCTTGTCCATACCTTTGGGCCCCAAGGTGGTTCTCACAGCGTCAGCAACCGCTTTTGCAGCAGCGATGTTGTTGCTTTGAGCGCTTTTACCACGAGTTCGGTTGGTGCCTTCTTTGAGAATAAATATTGGTTGTTGTCCGCCATACATGTCGTGTCCCACCTATTCAACGCCCCTACGGGGCGACTTGCCGACTCGGGAGTCATTCATAAAGGCGCCGTGAAGAATTACGCACCATCTTGACGGCGAAGATACTCTTCCCCGTAGTGTTCCCACTGTTCCATCGTCCAACCTTCAGGTAGCCCACTGACTGGCAATGGTGGCCCTCTGGAAGCGGTTGGTTCAGGGATTGCTGGTGCAGGTTCAGGTGCGGCTGTAGGTGGCGGAGGTGTTGCCATGACGGGTTGAGCGAACAATTCCTCTGTACCCCCATACATCGAATTCGCAGTTGTGTCAGCACTGGGGAGGGTCGGTGCATCAGGTAGTGTTGGGGCATCGGGTAAACCAAGGCTGGATTCATATCCTCCTAGGGACGAAATCTCGTCCTCGTGTTCGGTCGACATGAGAATCTTCACCAACACGATACCTAAAGAAAGAATCAGGATGATTCCCAAAGCCCAAGTGACGATGTTCTTTGCAATGGATCCAAAGTTGCTGCTATCCTCGGATGATTCTGTTGAGACGTATTTATCTGCTGAGAAATCAATGGCAAGCTCTGTGTTGTCATCTGTGGCTTCAACCTTCAGCGTCGCAGTGAATACCATCGTATCTTGAGCCAAATTCAGTAGGTTTTCATCCGTTACATAAACTTCGACATTGATGACGCGAAGCGCATCGGGTTCAAGTTCGAATTGTTGATCCGAAGTGACCACTCGGACCCATCGCAAATTGAAATCTGCTTCGGAATCAGTGCTTACACTCAACCGAATCTCTTGATTGGATGTGGGGTGTTGATTGTGGACTGTGACAGTCAACAAATGGGGTCCCGGTTCTGTAATGTGGACGAGTGGGCCGGCTTCAAGGCGAATCCAGCCAAGGGAACCGACCTGAAAGTTTGCAACACCGGTTGCAGTGACACTTTGTCCATCTTCCAGTCCTTTGACACTGGTTGCGGATACTGTCAATTCCTTCATACCCTGGATGCCGTTGGCGAATGAGTAACTCACTGTGACGTTGGTCGATGTTTGTGGATCGATGAAAATGGTGCGCCCATCAGATTGATCTGTCAATCCAGCCGAAATTTCTGCAATGATGCCGTCATCCATAGACAATGCGACATTGAATGCATCAATTTCGTTACCATGATTGAAAATTTCAAAATTCATGGTCCTCGATTCAATGCCGGCAGAAAATGACTGACCTGTCAAGTCCTTGTCCTCAACTTCAACAATGTATGTGGATGGGACTTCAAGGGTGTATTGGCCATTCGAACTGTATGTTGAGTCCGTCTGTGATGTCGCTGTAACTGTAATCGGATAGAAATTCGGCATCAAACCCTGTGGCATGTTCATGATGACCGTGACGTCAATCTCTTGCCCGAACGGTTCAATCGGTTCGGTGACCTGTGTAGCTAGAGAAGCACCGATATGCCAATCAGCATTCAGGGACAAATCAAAGATTTCAGGCGCATTCCCATCATTTCGAATGGTGACTGACATGGTTCTCATGTTGCCATCAGCCAATGCGGTCATCGATGATTCATATGCGGTGACTTTGACATCCTGAACAGCAGGAACTTCGATGTAAATTCGCTCGACCGATTGGGCGTTTGCAGGAGCAACACCCTGAACGTATAGGGAGATTTCAACCATACCTGGTGGGTTCGCCTCAGGTGTGTGGAAACGAGCGGTGATGAACTTCTCCTCTCCCTTGCTGAGGCTCATCTGCATCAACTGGGTCTCGTTCCCATCGCCATCCCAATCTTCAAACCACTCAAGATTTGAAGCGCCCCAAAGCGTGCTGTCGAAGTATGCCCCAAGTGTCCAATCTGCCAATTGATTGCCAGTATTCTTGACTTTCATGAGTAAATCACCGGTTTCACCGGGTGAAAGTGTCAAGGCAGGATAGGCAGGAGTGACCTGATCCAATCGAACAGAGAACGATGATGAAATTGAGACAGGCAGAGTCATTTCGCCCATGATTTGACTGTTGAGGGCGTCATCAAGAACAATCGTCCAATTGAGGGTCTCAACATTGGCACCCTCCGGGATGGTGAGGTTCACCCAGAATGTTGTACTGGTTTCACCGTCAAGTGGATTGAGAGTGACGTAATTATCGTGGTCAAGCATGTTGTCACTGTCAATTCGCAAAGGATAGATGTTCATCCAAGATTGATTTGACACCTCGGTGAAGATGTTGAGATTGACTTGTCTGTACCCATTGTTGGTGAGAGTGCAGTAGAGCGATGGTGGGCTGGGGTCGGCGGGAATCACAACGTATGCGTTTGGCAAAGGATCATCACAATCCAAGGTGATGGTGTATTCATCGACCACTTCAACTCCGAACAGAATGAAATCATCGATTCTCATTCCACTATTGGCTCCCATTGTGTCTGCAATCTTTGAGTAGGACATCGTGAATGCTTGGTCGTTGTGAACATTTGTCATGTTCCAGATGACCTGTGTCCAATCATCTTCTGAAGGTGATACACCTGCTTGAGTCATGTTGAGCTCTTCGATGGTGGTCATGCCACGGAGAGCCTCCATGGCCATTTCATCGCCGGAACCCATGGTACCCCATGCCTGTGTAGCCCAATGGATTGAACGATAATCAGAATCGAGGATATTGAGCCAACAGAACGGCACACCATAGACGGCTTCAACATCCGAATCAATACTGCCGTAGCCTAGCCCGTGACCGGGGTCATTGCAACTCCCATCGGTAGGTACCCATCCCCATTTCAGCATGTCAATGGTATTCGATGCATAATTTCCACCACTCGGGTCTGAAATGCGCCAGTGCTTCGCTCCGACCGCAGCAGACGAATTATCGGTTTGCCAATCTGTACCGCCACCGTAGATGCCACTTTGCCCAATCGTTCGATCAGTGTATGAAATGGGAAGCCAAATGGGTGTGTTGGCCGCATAAGTGCCTTCCATTGGGTCGTGCCACAATGCGATTGGAACTTCCTCTTCGTAGTGGTTGTTGGATTCATCGTCACCAAGACCCGCAACCGTCGTTGCAATCATTCCACGGAAGATGATGCCCCCATGTAGAGTTCCATCATCGTCGACGATGCTGTGGGCAGCATTTGGTGTCCATTCAATGATTTGGACATCTTGCTGACCCCCGGCCAATGACAAATTGAATGACCACGTTTGAACGACATATCCGATTGGGTGAACCGCTTCAAGCGTTCCAATTGCATCCACTGAGGAGAATCCGGTCCCTGCATTCTTGAAAGTGATATTTGCAGCGTATCGAGTACCTCGAAGAAGGTAATTCAATGATTCGCCGTCAGGCTGAATCCATGTTTCTGCTGCCACGGTTGAATTGCCTACTGCAATATCGACAATCGTAAGGTCGATCAAATCACGACCTTCGGTCTCTTGGTCGATTACGAGTGGAGATAGTTCAGCCTGTGGAACCAACATCGGAGAGAGGGAGGCGAGGCACAGGACGAGGAACATAAGGGTAGTTTGGCCATTCTTCATCGCAATCAACAACTTCGCCAATCGCGATTCTGTCTTAAGGTTGGTTGAACCCTGTCTACGACAGGGTCAGCCGATTCGGCGATATTCTAAGGCGCCAGCAATCGCATCCACCACACCCATTCCGGCCGACACCCTCTTGATACAAACCGGTGCCAACGGTATGTTGTCACCGGGAAAAAGTACGCTAATCGAGAGAATGTGGCTGACCATGGTTGTCGGCGTGCAGGTGTTTGTCGCACCTATTCTCGCGTTCACTGCGACCTACCTCGTGGATGTTGATTGGAGCACCTACACGTTCTCATTGCAAATTAACCTGCTACCATGGATTATCGGTGCTGCAATCATGTATGGGCTCATCTCACTCTTTCTTGGTTTGGCTGTGGGGGGTTACATGCCGAATCGAGTGGCTGATGCGGGTGGATGGAGAGCAGTTTTTGGATTGACCGGCCGCCTCCGAGATGCCGATTTGGTGGACAGAGCACGCTTTAATCTGATTCAGTCACCGTATGGCAAAGTTACGCGAATTGTTCACCAAGAAGTCAGGGTCAATGGTCGCCCACTGCTCGAGGTGCACGGTGGTTTGCAATTGCTTGCTGCACCAGTACAAATTGTTCTGATTATGTTACCACTTCTGGTCCTGAGATTCGTGCCAGGAGAATGGCTTCAGGAGCGCAGATTACTCGAATTGGCTTTGTTGGTGTATCTTGCAGGTCTTGTCATTGGGCTCAGGGTGTTTCCGAAGTTTGCATCCAGAGTTGTTGGCGTTGCTGCCATCGCCCGTCGAATATTGGTTGACCGAACAAAATTGGGATGGCTATTTCCTGTATTGTTACTGTGGCTGATTGAACGATCCATCGTCGCTTTGGCCTTCCAAGGGTTGGGCTTAGATTACGGCCGATGGGATGATCTCCAAGTTGAGCGTGGATTTCTAGATGCAATCTTGCCAGGTCATATCGATATTCCCGAATCCAGTTTCCTCGACCTATTGGTTGCCCTCTCCCTATTGCCGATGGCGATTTTTACCACGATGGCTGTAATCGGAGGTGGCGAGCAAGATCCCCCTCGATGGTTTATTGGAATCGAAGACGAATGGGAAACACTGGAGAGTGGAGAAGATGCTGTTGGATTGCCTGCGCCGGGCCAAACCACCGAAGGCACTGGAACGGATGTCCACGAAGTGGATGAGGACGTAATAGAAGAGGACGAAGAGGATGATTCATTCCTCTTCAGCGACCTTGCCGAGCAGCTCGACGCCTTGCCCGACGATTGATTCATCATTGGGTGGGAAAACTGAATGACCATCCATCAATAGAATTCGGAGAGCACCAATCAAGCGACCATCGGAACGGATTCGACCTAAATCTGGCCGAGGTAAAATCAAGGTGACATCTCGGCAATTTTTGCAACGAATGGTGCGCACTTCCCATTGCAAAAGTTGTTGATCACAACAACTCGTTTGTGGTTCCCTGAGATTGTTGATTTCTTGAATGAGTGAAAGTGGCAGAATTGCAAACCCCCGCCCCATATGCAGAGGAACGATTCTTGAGAGGATGAACCAAGCAACACCCGCAACCAATCCAACTGCAAAGGGTTCGGGTGAAGAGTTGAGAACAAGAATACCCATACTCAAAGGTAGAATGGCAACCAACCAACACATGCCATGAATACGACGCATCAACAACAGTCTTTGAATCAATGGAACTCCAATGGGTATTGGATCTGGATGAGGTGTCAGTTCGCGTTCCATGTTCAAGAATCGGGTGAAGAATAAGAGAGGAACCCGGGGTAGAACGATACCAAAAAACAAGCCCACTATGAGTCTAGTCAAGTCCGCACTGACCGACATTTTCGAACCTCATTTTGGATTCCTAAGTTGGCTGAGGACTATTTCCACCTTGTCCATCCCGCGAGAAATATCCTCACGACCAATGGTGTACGCAAAGCGAAGATGACCTTCACCAGATTCTCCAAAGGCTGAACCTGGAGAACAGAGGACGCCCCCTTTGAGCAACTCAATGGCGACTTCCTCTGAATTCATTCCAGGGACTTCAACCTTGGGGAAAACGTAGAATGCACCTTCTGGCACATGACAAGAAACGCCGGGCATCGCATTCAAGCGTTCACAGATTAAATCCCGACGTGCTTGGAATTCCTGCGTCATTTCGGCGGGATAATCGTAGGCTTCGTCAAATGCTGCTAGCACAGCATATTGCATCGCATCATTGCTACAGGCTGTAACATAATACTGCAACTTGACCAATTGCTGCATGGCTTCCAAATTGGTGGAAAGAATGTAGCCGATTCTCCAACCCGTCATTGCAAATGTCTTGGAGAATGAATTGACCAAGAGAATCTTGTCATATCCCGTCCCAAGGAATGAGACGTGTTCTGTGCCGTAGATGATTCGATCGTATACTTCATCGGTGATAATCCAGAGATCGTGGCGACGTGCAAAATCCAACAACGCATCACGTTGTTCTGTATCGATTGTGGCTCCTGTAGGATTACTCGGGAAATTGAAGAGAATCACCTTGGTTCTTTCATCGACCAGTTCTTCCAAATCTGAAATCTGTGGTACGAATTCATGCTCAAACAAGCAAGGGTAGAATCTTGGTTCAGCACCACACAATGTGGCATCCGGTGCATAGAGAGGGAAATAGGGTTCTGGCAACAGAATATTGTCACCTGGATTCAAAGTGGCCAGAGAACAGCATAGAAGGGCATTCGTGCCACTCATCGTCATGCAAACATTGCGTTCATCCAGTCCTGATTGGACAGATGACCAATCTTCAGCAATCCTCTTTCGGAGGGCAGGGAGGCCCGCCGTAGTGGTGTATTTGTTGTGACCTTCGCGCATGGCCTTACACATTGCATCGATGGCAACTTCTGGTGGCTGGAAATCGGGTTCACCCAATCCAAATGAGATGACATCGTCACCAGCCATATCGAACATCTTGCGGACACCAGTCGGTTGAATCGCAAGTGCGCGGTCGGAAAAGCCGGCCATGGTCGGCCGGAACAGCCTCTCGCCCTTAAGCGGTTTGAGTGGATAATCGTTCAACCAACTCAGCCTTATTACCTGAAACAGGAAGATTTTGATCCGCCAGTCGTTGCTTCAATTCAGCGACTGTGAGTGTCGAGTAATCCTCATCAGAGATTATTTCCGCCTCGAAAATTTCCTCTTCTTCGCCTTGGATGTTTGAACCTTGACGCATCATAATGAAACCAATTAGAAGTGCTAAAATGGCAATGAGTGCAATGCTACTTCCAATGATGACAACAATTGACATGCCGCTACTGGATGAGTCCCCCCCTCCATTCACTTCAACCAAGACGGGGAGTGATTGCTGGCCACCACGGATCGCCCGGATCTCAACGGTCTGCTCGCCTGAAGGGACGCTGGACAGGTCCAGTGCCACCGTCCAATTGAAAGGTACCAGAGGACCAAGTTCGTCAGGCACAGTTTCGTAGGTGGCTTCCTTCCAAGAACCATCACCAATTCGATACTGCACGGCAGCACTGACGTCAGATTGTGTCCATGCATGTCCTGTGATGATGGTTTTTCCACCCTGATTGGTGACATTCAACAAGTGATTCTGAATGGTCCAATCAATGGATGTGCTCTGATTGGTTTCAGCGAGATGCAATGCGAGTTCAACGGCGGCCCGTGCATCGACCATACCATATCCGAAGTCTCGGTTCCAATAGGGGTCGACAGTCGGTGCAGATGCGGGTCCACGACGTTCAGCAGTTTGCTTGAGAACTTCTTTGATGGCCATGGGATCCAGATCAGGATTGGCTTCAATCACCAAGGCGATGACACCCGATACAGATGGTGTGGCGTATGATGTACCGGAACCTCTTCCTGTGTAGGTATTATCACTCGCATCTCCAATACCGAGGAAATTGGTGCAACCACCACTGGTCACACATCCCTCTGCTTGGATGATATTGGTTCCTGGTGCAGAAATTTCAGGCTTCAATTCGTTGACGGGGTTCCCATCACCATTGTCCCGACGAGGACCGCGTGAAGAGTAACCTGCAACTGTGTCGTCACTACGATCAATGGTGTTCTTGTCGTCGGTTGCACCGACTGTAATCGAGAGGGAAGAAGAGCCCATGCCCGACAAGCCGTCATTGTTCTCACCGTCGTTTCCGGCGGCGACACTGACGGTGACCCCGGCCTCGGTTGCCTCATTGAGAATACGACTGTGCATATCCTCGCCATCGCTACCTCCTCCTTCGTGGCTGGTGATGCCCCATGACAGAGATATGATGTCGATTCCATAGAGTGACTCGTCCACACCGGGCCAAGCAGTATCGCGATTGTCGATAATCCATTGAACGCCATTCATAGCAGACTCGTAGAATTCTTGCTCAAGCACATAATTCTCAAACGGCCCCGCTCCCGCATCTGTGCCGATTCGTACATCGATTAGAGATGCATTGGGTGCACTCCCATAGAAATTTGATTGTGTCCCATCGGCTTCTAAACCCGTTGCAGATGCCATGCCCATGCAAGCAGTGCCGTGTTGGTTTCCATCATCGGGGTCAAACGAACCATCTGTCTCCCGGGCCGTGGGGATGCATGTTGGATCGGTGTGCATGAAACAAACAGCATCGTAACCGGCCACATGTTTCCCAACGAGACCAGGATGCTCACCATCAACGCCCGTATCGGTGAGTGCAATATTGACGCCTTGACCCGATACACCGAGTTGCCAAGCACTTTCGGGATATTCTGTTGAGTTTCGAGCTTTAACTGCTGGAGTTTGGATATCACCATAGAACACAACGTTCCCGTATCTTTCAACCATCACAACTCCATCGATTTGCGATAACTGCGTCACATTCAATGCATCCACAGCACCGATGAGTATGGCGTCAACAGCCGAGACGACCAACTTGGGGTTGTAACCCAATTCCGCCAAATGATTCTCATCTTCGACTGTCGGGGTGTGGTCGTATGACAAACCAATCCAGACTGTGCCTGTCGCAGATTGCAGGCTGTCATGAATCCCGTTTCGATCTTGGTCAAGGCTTGTCCAAGTCCACCAAGGGCCGATGTTCCAAACCAAGGGCTGATGGACTGGAATTTCAGTCGACCAATCAGAATGAATTAGTTGGGTTCCATCAAGTTGCTCGAAACCGTCATCGACAGGTGGAGCAATCGTTCCAATCATCGGTAAGGTCAGCAACAACGCGAGTAGAATTGCAATTGGTTCACGCGTGCCTCCCATGCGCGCGCGTGCGCGGGCACACATCATCAAACCATCTCAAAGGCGTCTGACCATTGATGCAGGGAAATCAACAATGGGGATTCGAATTTGTTCATCGTGTAATTCCATCGAAACGGTTTGCTTCTTTTCGCTAATCGCGTAAATCATCGCTCTGCTATTCTTGAGGGGCCCAGAAAGAATTGTGACAATCATTCCACAATCAAGGTCCTCTGTGGGGTTTCGAGGTTGCAACTGTTCTTGGACAACATCAACAGGAATTTCGCCGACGATTCCTTTGACGTTTCTGATGCGAGTTAGATTGGTACTGCGAATCAGCCCTAGTACTTCTTCAAGCAAATGTTCCTCTTCGGCTTCAATGAAGATATATCCGTGAAGATGTTCAGCATGATGCAACGCACCAATACTACTTTTTTTTCTTTGGAACGATCCAGAACCATTGATTCTGGCACGAATATCTTCGATGACTTTCGCCTCTCGGCCAACGGTTGTATTTACGATGTATTGTTTCATTTTGGTTTCCTCCTAGGAATTTGAATGACGCTTCGCGTCAGGATATCCGTGGAGTGCGATGATTGGTTTGAGTCACGCGTGACGGATGATTAAGTGGGGGCAGAGGGATTCGAACCCCCCTCCACCGGTCTGGAGCCGGTAGTACTACCAGGCTATACTATACCCCCAAG
>JASLKT010000151.1 GCA_030747395.1 Candidatus Thalassarchaeaceae archaeon | reverse complement strand
AACTGATTGCCTGGACACCGATCCTGGACACTATGCGGGTGGCTCAGCCAATTCTGATCAAACACCCTGTCCCGAAGGCACATACATCAATGCCACACAAACCACTGCGTGCACCCCAGCACCACAGAATACCTATGCGAACGGCACTGGGAACATCAATCCATCACCCTGCCCCCTCGGTACAGCAACCATTGGTCAAAGCGCCACATCTTCCAATGATTGTTTGATGGATTCTGATGAAGATGGCACGCCCAACGAAACAGACAATGATGACGACAATGACGGAGTCATAGACAATGATGATGATTGTAGTAAAGGTTCGAAAAATTGGGTCTCAAGATCTCAACCACCTGCAACAGATCACGATTCAGACGGATGTCGTGACGGATCAGAAGATGAAGATGATGACAATGATGGAGTCCTCGATACCTTCGATGCATGCCCCGTGGGATACGTCAATTGGGAAGCGGTGACCTCAAATGGAAATCCAGGTCCAAATGACCT
>JASLKT010000150.1 GCA_030747395.1 Candidatus Thalassarchaeaceae archaeon | reverse complement strand
CGAGGCCTAATCCATGTAGATGGTAAGAAAGAATTTGCTCTTGGTCCGGGTCGTATACCGGTTCTTGTTGATTCCTTTGGTACTTTAGATGAGGACCGTTGGTGGGCAGCAGATGATTATGAAAACGGAACTATCGTATCTCTTTCGAAGGAATTTGTCCGCGAGCATTACCTTGGAACCGGCCATCATACCGAGTTATACGAGGCACGTGAAGCCGGGACAGAGGAACCCCCAATTCCAGCGCTGCCCCAGAATATCATCGACCAAACCGCTGATCTATATGCAAGCATGTATGAGCGATTAACCGGTGAAGAATTCTAATCTCCGTGCGCACGCATTAAGATTCCAACACCCCGCCTTTCAGCGGTTTTGAGAATGATGAGTAAATGCCGCACAACATCTCGAACCCCGCCGTCAAAGGTTTCGCGTTGTGCAACTTTCCAAGCCGATTGGTGAAGATAGATGCGCAATTCACACACTTCCGGCCCAGTCAACCATCCGTGTAG
>JASLKT010000014.1 GCA_030747395.1 Candidatus Thalassarchaeaceae archaeon | reverse complement strand
ACTGGTTTCGTATGAGTCTCCAGTATAGTTCTCGATGAGTAGAATCACCATCGTATAGGATGTTGGACATTCATTTGGAGACCCAGATTCTCCACTATTAGTGGAACCACTCTCAACATGACCGCTGACGCCACTCATATCCATCTCACCAACAGCATTGTCGCACTGATCGGGCCACTGTCCAGATTCATCGGTTTCTCCATGAGATACAGTCACCTCGACATAGGCAATGTTCCCCGGATCATTGAACATGAATTCAAATTCAAATTCTTCTCCATCCATCAGGAACTCGGTGGATTCAGAAGTTGCAACATCTGTCTCCTCAAAGGTGACATCCCAATCTCCAGTGACACTTTCTCCACCCTCAATCATGGCCCCATCTGGTAAGAATGCCGCAATGTTTGCGAAGTAAAGTGGGAAGATGATGAAGAAGGCGAGAGAAATACTCCATGTAATCTTCTGGTCTCTTGTTGAGAACCACTTCTCAACAATTGTATCCATATTCATTGGCTCGCCTCAAATCTCTCAGAACATGTGTGGTTGATGAATGTGCCTTCTAGCGGATTTTACTCTTCCTCTCTTGCATCCGGCCACCCTATGGGTGGCCACTCAGCCTCAAGTGGCCAACCCTTTTTGCTGGTATCGAGTCCAAATTTCTTGAATTCCCGACGGCTTCTTCGCCAAACAGGCAATAGAAATCCAATCATGGATCTTTGACCGAAAGACCACCGCCATGGGCAGTTTGGATGCCGAGCACACCAAGCACGTAGCAAATCCCTGAAAGGACCCCCTGTGAGGTGACCGGGTACAATCCATTCGGTTTTTGTGATTCCTCCTGCTGAACCAGCAACCTCTTCCCATGCAGTCAAAATCAGCCCTGCGCCTTCGCCTGAAAGGATAGCGATTCGGAAGGTTCGAGTGGCTCGAGCAATGGACATGATGACCATCATTCGGTCGACAAATCGACTTCCTTCATCACGTTCCCATTTCCAATCGGCGGCTTCAGCCAATTGCCGTAATGACCTGACGGCTTGTGTGGGTGTGATGTTGACCTCAAGTGTCACACTCCGAGGTCGGGCCATGAAGAAGGCTAACGCGACTCAGTCATGAGGATGTCGCAGCAATTATCGGTGCAGTTTGGGAAGAAGAATGCACATCGGTGCGGCACAATCCGGTGTAGCCGGACAGGGCGCGGGTGATTGGCTGCCCTGGCATCCGTCTGACCTGTCGGTCAAACGGCCTGCTTACGCTCGGAGCGCCCCACCGATGTGGGTTTGTCATCCTGGTAGTTTGAGTGTTGCTTCTCTGTGAGATTAACCGAAGAGTGAGCCCAGACCTTCGAAGCCTGCCTCAGGATCATCCGCTTCTTCTTCAGCATCGGCTTCAGCAGCCGGTGCATCCGAAGAACCACCAGCAGCAGCAGCCGGGGCAGCCGCGGCGGGTGCCGCGATGGCCTGGCTCATTGCCTCACCGATGTCTACGGAAGCTAGGCTTGCAACAAGCGCTTTTACGCGCGCATCATCAGCCTTTACGCCAGCAGCCTTCAATACGGCGCCAACAGCTTTCTCGTCAATTTCTTTCTCTGCAGAGTGCAGCATCATAGCAGCATATACATATTCCATTTTTTTCACCTTTTTTTTTGTTGTTTTGGGGATCAACCAAACATGTCCCCTAGACCACCGAATTCGGCACCCTCGTCCTCTTCCGTCGCTTCCTCAGCAGCGGCTTCTTCAGCCGGTGCTTCTTCAGCGGCGGGTGCGGCTGCCGCAACTGTTGCTGCGGAACCAAGCGCACTTGACAATTCATCGTCAAGTGCAGAGGAATCTACCTGACCTGCAACGGCCAGCATCCGAGCGTGTGCCCGGCTGATTAGAATCGGCATCGTGTCTTCATTGTGGACACCGGCTTCGATTGCCACCGCCAAAGCCTCACCAGCAGCCTTCGAAAGAAGTACTGGTATGGTTTCGTTGGTGAACCAACCGATATGGCAAGCGAGATTGAGTGCACCACTTGTGGCACTCTTCACATTCGCTGTGAATCCATCGAGGTCAAGGTCGAGATCAGCAGCAGCCATCACGGTTCCACCTTCAATCACACCCGACAAAATCAGACCGATTTCGATAGGATTGATTTCCAATTTGGCCAACATTAGGCCGAGGTCAGCATTGATGGGTTGCCCTTTCTCAACTGCCGTAACGGTCTTCACAATGGCAACCTTACCCTTGTCAATTTTGGCAGGGATACCTACGGAGTTGAATTCGCCCACAATAGGGCCAGGGGGGAATGACGTTGGACCTTCTTCGATGATGATGTCATTGGGTGCAATGTCACCTGCTTTAGCAGCACGTCCAGTTCTTGTTTTGTCCAATTCAGAGTAGAGTTGGAACGCATTGAGACTCTCAGTTTGCACAAGCATTGGAATCGTAACTCCATCAAATAGAGTATCAAGTTCCTCTTCTGAAAGCCCAGCCTTCTTCCAGGCTCGGCGGACAAGTGTCTTCTTTGCCATTGTCATAACCATCTGCTGGCGAAGTGTTTCACGCATGCCGAGCATAGCCGTTGCAGGAACTCCTTCAACGTCAATGACTCCGACGACACCATCTTGCTTCAGCAAGTCAGTGAGGGTCGAAACACGGTCCTTCTTCCACTGTGCAGCCTTTGGAATCAGAGAATCACCTCCACTCGAATCGATGGACCCATTGAGGTCTTCACGTAGAATGAACGAATGTTGCCAGAGCCACGCTCAAGTTTACTGGTGACACGCTTCCAAACCTCCACACCATTCTGAGTAAGTGCATCTATGCCTTGATCACGTGTACCAACAACAGTGTGGAATGTAACCTTGTCACGACTTCGAACAATTGCGACATCCTTCAGTCCAGATGCAATAGCTGCCGGGTCTGCAACAGGTGGTACTGGACGTGGCATTTTTCCACGAGGACCTAGAACCACACCAAGGAATCGACCGATTGGACCCATATGTGGAATTTCAGAAAGGAAGAAATCGTGGCGATTGGCCAACTTACGAGCCTTTTGCCGTGTTCCACCCAATTCTTCAATCTTTGTTGGATCAATCACAATTATTCCAGCATCCTTGGCCTTGGTAGCCATTTCACCTTCGGCGAACATTGCAATGCTCGGTGATTTTCCTCGGCCAGCAGGAAGACGAATTTCTTCCTGAATACGGTTTGATGGATTCTTCAAATCGACGTCCTTGATGGTGAATGCGAATTCCACCGTTTCTACGAATTTTCGCTCAGGTGCTTCGGAAAGCGCCTGTTCGATTGCTTGTTTGATATTATTTTCCATATTTCTCACCCCCGCGGTCTACGAGGGTAATCCCTCTCCCGCAATCCGTGATCTTTAATCAGCTAAATTGTGAATCAAAATCTCCATTTTTTACTGCCGCAATGGCTTCCTTTGGGCGCATGCCTTCGACACTGACCCGCATGGACACACAGGTGCCCATGACTTCGAGGGCGCGAGCCTTCTGGGTCGCACCTGTGAGTTTGTCTTTCTTGGTCTCCGAGACCTCAATGACCTGTTGAATGGTCAAGTTCTCAGTGGAGGCATCCCACGAACCGTTGCACTTCTTCTGACCGAGCGTCTTGAGCACGGTGTGCGGGGTTTCGTTGCGGGCTGACATCGTAAACACTCCATTGAGGGGAACCGGGCGACCTACTTCCTGTATTTAACACGCGCGCGCGACCTCATATTACTCAGCAGCACGCTGCGTTACGCGAACTTGATCAGCACGAATCGTCATTGGGATTGGAATCGCAGCATCAAAGAGTTCGACAGTGACCTCTTCCTTGTTCTCAGCAACGTTGGTGACACGTGCACGTTCACCCTTGAACGCCGCAACTCGAATTTCGACAATATCTCCTTCTTCAATTCCTGCAGTTGCAGACTTCGGCTCAAGATATGGTGTCACATCACCTAGAGGAGATGTGCCTGGCAAAACCTTTCGGCAATTTTTCAAAGGTGTTGTTCGACCACCTGCACGGCCGATGAGTTTCTCAACGTGGTGGAATGCGCTGGCTTCAACGAAGACATATCCTCGCATCATGGTTGGACAAAGTACACCGAAAATTTCACTCTTGATATCTTGTAGAGAACCAGTCCCTGAAAGTCTAGCCTGAATCTCGCTTGCGACCTTCTGTTCTTGCCCCATCGTTACCTTGAGGATGTAGAGATAGGATGCGACGTCACCATAGAGTTCGCTGATTTGTGGAATGCTGTAGGATTTTGATTCAATTGATCCCGGGTCAACCCACTCTGAATTCTTGTAGAGTGTTCGCGGCTCAACTTCAGTACTTTCCGACATGAAGAGAATTGGTTTGACATCATTCAATCGATTTCCAAATTCTAGTCCACGTGCTTCAGCACTGCGGACATGGGTTAGATTTGCGGCAGGAATACCTGTGGCTTCTTCAATTCGCTTGGCGACAGCCTCAGTGTTATTTGGATCTCCGATTCCATACACTCCATCCCATGCTCCTGGGAAGTCAGCAACTCCATCGGCTCGCTGCATCAGTAGAACCTTGTTTTCATGGCGAACAAATGCTATGAATGCATCTGAACCACTGTATGTTGGTGCTTCCTGAACGCTCTCTTGGGTTGAATCATTCTCATCCTCAACGACTTCAGAGATTTCAAGATGTGCTTCCTCAGGAAGTGGGGATTCTTCTGCGATCATGGGTTCATCATCGGCTTCGGCATCATTATCTTCATCAATGTCAATCATTTCATCAACTCCTGAATCAATTGGTGAGCCATTCAAAGAATGAGGGTAGAACATTGTCCATCAGGACCAACATCACGAAGCCGATGAAACCCAGAACGAACATTCCGATTCCGCAGACGATACAAGTTTGGCGAAATTCAAGCGAACTTGGCTTGCGTGCCATCTTGATAATTCGGGCCCATGAACCCTTCCCTAGGCCCCGGATACCGGATTCAAGGTCATCTTGCCAAGACTGAACACGCTTCTCAAAAGCACCTGTTTGGTCGCTGTTTGCATCATTGCCACTGGACATGGTTCAACCTCAGAGGTGCCTCGCGACCTGCCAACCTTTCTTAAACAATCCGAGTCCGACGTAGTCGGTATTAATGCGTCAAAGCCTCAGTTAACGAACTCAATTGTTCGATTTCTCAGCGTTCGAAGTTGCTGATGGGCTGCGGCTCCGAAAATCTGTTGACTCTTTACACCGGTGAGTACGAGCATAACTCGAATCTCGCTACCCATCGATTGATCGACCGTTGCACCCCAAATGATTCGGGCATACGGATTAATCTTCTCGCGGATTTGCTGAGCACAGGCTTCAGCTTCACCAAGTGTGAGATTAGGGCCACCGATGACGTTGACCAGTGCCCCGCGGGCGTCACTGACATCAATGTCGAGGAGTGGACTGTCCAAAGCTTCGAAGGTCGCCTCCTGGGCTCGGTCTGGACCACTGGCCTCACCGAGACCAATCATGGCCATTCCACCACCATTCAGCATCACAGAGCGTAGATCCTCAAAGTCGAGGTTCACCAGTCCTTCCTTGGTCACCAGTTCGGTGACACCAGCAATACTGCGCATGAGGAGTTCATCTGCGACTCGGAACGCCGCTTCAATTGGTAAATCTCGAACACCATCTACTGAGAGTAATTTCTCGTTGGGGAGGACAACCACAGTGTCGCAGACTTCTCGAAGCCGCTCAAGTCCCCACTCTGCATTTTGTCTACGTAATGTGCCTTCGGATTCGAATGGGTAGGTCACGACTGCAATGGTTAGTGCGCCCGCTTCTTTAGCCAAGCGTGCAACAACGTGAGCTGAACCCGTTCCAGTTCCACCTCCAAGTCCGGCGGTCACAAAGGCCAAATCACAATCTTCGACAGTCTTGATGAGTGCGCGCTCCGATTCGTAAGCAGCCTTCTCACCCTTTTCAGGATCTCCACCCGCCCCGCGACCACGTGCTGTGCGTCCGATCAACATCTTGTTGTCAATGCCGACTTTGATCAGGTGCTGGGCGTCGGTATTCACCGCATATCCACGCACAGAATCTTCGTCTAGCAATCCGGCTGCATTGAGGCGGTCCACAGTGTTCCCACCACAACCACCACAACCGAAAACTCGGATTCTAGGTTGGAGGGATTTCAGAAGTTCGTGCAATTCAGCATTGTTTGCTGAAGGTGCTCCCTTGGTGACGGTCCCATCCGTTTCTTCTTCATCATCTTGCAATTCCAATACCCTATCAATTAGATGGCGCATGATGTCAGGCTCGCTGTCGGTAAGATAACCGTTCCGACCAAAAATCAATCGAGAACGCGATTTGTCGACCCCTGAAAAAAATCCGAGGGTATGGTCGCAGTCAACCTTTTTGTGACCCAATCAAAGTGTGGGAAGACTCATGTTGGAGGCCAATTCTGGCCCAATCATGCGCGCGCGGGTGTTTTGGGTTCTTTCCTTGCTTCTATTCTGCGCTTGGTCGGGTATCCCCATCGCTCTGGAAGATGAGGTTGTAGAGTCATCCGCACCGACCAATCAACAACAAAATTGGAATCAAGCGAGTCGTCCAATTTGGCAATCTGGTTGGAGCCCACAAATTTGGCAACCCCAACCGACAGGCATGCTATGGGAAGTGGATTTTTCCCCCGATGGCCAGATGATTGCTGCCGTTGACATTTCGACCAATTTACTCACTGTGTGGAATAGTACTGATGGCAGGGTTATTTTCCATGCCCCTCATGCCAATTCGCTGGTGGATGTGGTTTGGTTAGACAACAGCCACGTTCTTGTCGCAGATGGCGGTGCTCGCTGGTATAGTTTTGAGATCATAGATGATGGTAGTGTTTGGCCGATGAATTCAACCTCATCGCGCACGGGACTCTGGACCGCTGATTTAACAGGGAATTATGACGGTTCTTTATGGGGACTCGACATCACTCAAGATCGCAGCCGACTGACTTTTTGTGGAGCGATTAATGACCCCAATATCGGCGGCGAAGTCGTCGTTGCCAATGCTCAATTTTTCATCGATGGTTCGACCCCAGACAATGGCCACGTATACACCAATGATTGGGGGGCAGATTGTGCGATATCGAACAATGGGACTTTCGTCGCTGCATTGAATCGAGTTTTTGATTCTGCCATGGGCACATATCATGACACAGTCACCGGATGGGATGTACAGGGCAACACATTATCTCAATCGTGGACGCGAAATGTTGCTGGAGGTGAAGCAATGGCTTGGGCCATTGATTTCTCACCACAGGGTCAAACTTACACGATTGCATACAATCGGCCCAACGAAGGGGTCATCACCGATTTCTTTTACGACAGTGGCGCCATCAATTGGTATTCACCCATACCTCAAAACGTCTCGAGCGTGCGATGGTCTCCAAACAGCAATGCCCTCGCAGTGGGCCTCCATGATCCTGGGCGGTTGTTGATGTTAGATTCAGCAGGAGGAATACTCTCAGATTACGGATGGCATGGTGTCGTTTGGAATAACAAACCCTACCCGTCTGATGTCACTGCGATTGCAATCGATGATCAAGGCCTTCAATATGCCACATCGGGTAAAGATGGGGCCCTTGAGATTCACAATATTGATTCTAATTTACAGTTGAAAATTCATCGCCGCTTCAGTCCAGATTACGTCCGTGAAATTGACATCCATGCCAATGACCCATTCATTGCCTTCGCGGAATCGAGCGGTGTAGCCACGGTTCGTGATTATCGCAGTGGAGGAATCACGAGGCAGTGTTTCCATCCAGACTTCGATCAGCCCATTGGCGAATATCCATTCGCGAAGAGTGTGGTAATGCACCATCAATTTGTCATCGTTGGTTTTTCAGATGGCACCATCGTTGCTTGCGGTGATGATGGCAAAGAGGTGTGGACTTGGAGAGTCGGTCAAAATCATCCAGCCATGGAGTCTTTCGGACGAATTGATATGCACCCCACACAAAACCTACTCGCAATTTCATGGACACAGAATTATTCCAGCACAGGCGTTGCTGGAAAGGTATCAATTCTAGACCTTGATCAAATGGCTGAAGTGACCGGTTGGGAATATGCAACCGAATATTGGACATTGGAATTCAGTAATGATGGTGTTTGGCTTGCCAGTACAGGACAGGATGGTTCTGTGCACCTGTGGTTGACCGAAGACCCAGATCCAGCACTGTGGACCGATAATGGTGTCCAGTATAGTCACTCAAACTACACTGGCGTGGTTTCATGGCATCAAGAGATACACGCTTTCATGACTGTAGGATGGGATGGACAAGCTATCGTTTGGGATGCTGATAATGGACAGCAGATGTTGTCTTTCCAGTTTACCGACGAAGGGTTCGGTGCCGGATTCACATCTGGGTCGTTTCTAATCGTCGCCAGTGGTGATGCATCCAACAGCGCATCCGGCCAACTCGAATTCTATGATGGACTCAATATGACACAATTGTCGACCTGGGCGGTTGAAGGAATTCCACGCGGTTTTGTCATCGATCACACCGGCGGTCTTATCGTCGCCAATCACACAGGTTCGTGGTGGCTAATCATACCCGATTCAGATGGTGATGGTGTCATTGATGAAAACGATGCATTCCCACAGAATTCATTGCAATGGATAGACACCGATGGTGACGGGTTTGGTGACAATAACGCACCAGGTGCCGGTGGAGATGGTTGCCCCACTGTTTGGGGAACATCTTCGATTGATCGCGGTGGTTGCCCTGATACAGATGGAGATCAGTGGTCTGATGCAGATGCTGATTGGCCAGTTTGTGTCCTCAATGGTGGATATGGCGATGCTTGGCCTGATGATCCCAATCAGTGGTGTGATTCTGATGGTGATGGATTTGGAGATGAATATTACTTCGAAACGGATTCAACAACTGGTTTGAGAGTCAATCAATATGGTGACGCGTTCCCAGATGATTCAACCCAATGGCTGGATCAGGATGCAGATGGTATCGGTGACAATTACACATATTCTCTTGATCCCAATGGTTTGCGCACTGAACAGCATGGCGATGCGTTCCCAACAAATCCACTACAGCACCAAGATACCGATGGTGATGGATGGGGCGACATCTATTCTTGGATTGAAGATATGAACGGTTTGCGTGTTGAAGAAGGCGACGCTTTCTTCCTCGACCCATTGGCATGGTCTGATTTAGATGGTGATGGTTGCCCAACAGCTTCTGACACGGGTTTGACAATTGACAATCATCCAGAGGATGCAACTCGATGTGATGAAGCATTGGATTTCGACTTACCTGCTCAATTGAATCTCGACATTGCCGGTAGTGAAACGTCTTGGACCATATCTGTAGATTGGAAATCCACGATTGAGAGTACAGACCACGTCTCAATCTACGGTTTGAGTTGGAATTCAACAGAAGGAATGGAGCATCTATTACTCAATATCGAGCCACCCGGCGCCATCGCATGGTGGACTGAAAATAATCCTGATAGCGAACCCTTGCATGAGGTGATTGAGCGAGCACGCGGTGCCGACCACGATCGATTGACACTGCGCCTCATCAGCACGTCGAGCGATGGTCAAACACTGGAGTATTGGGTAAATTCTACTTACGAACTTGAGCCGGAGCCAGAACCCGAGCCAGAGCCAGAGCCTACATGCGTTGAGGGGGAAACTCGCCCTGCCGGAGATGGCTGCAATGATTGCGTCTGTGATGAAATGGGATGGACTTGCACTGAGAAGGCTTGTTCATCAACTAGCGATGCATCATCAAGAGAGGGCCTTTCCATGGTTGCATGGTCTGGAATCATCATTGGTATTCTCGCTGTTTTGGTTCTTGGCGTTCTGTTCATGCGGCGCTCAGGCACTGCATCGCAAACCATGTCCACGCCAACACCGACTGGAATCCATGCGCCTTGTTCCACATGTGGCGGCCCTGCACATGAGGCCGTTAACAATGGGAATCGGTGGACCTGGTGCCCTACCTGTCGACAATGGTTGACCTATCTTGGCAAAGAATAGTCAGGCTGTGCCACCACGGGAATACTCGTGATAATCGATTGAAGGTTGAAGCGTATCGATGGCCGCCTGAAGTTTGGCATTGGCCGCCTGCTCTCCCGCTTCGATTGACGCAATTTGACGATTCAGCTCACGGTTGGATGCATCAAGTGCAACGGATGCCTTCGCTGGAAGGGCTAACTCTGGCTTCAACCACCTGGAGAGATTGGAGAGTAATGTTTCCAATGGCTGTGCCTCAGTATTCTCTGGCTGTAATTGAAACGATTCTCCAACACGATTGACAGGACCAACTGAAATCAAAATCTTCGCTAGAGATATTCCTAATTTTCCAGCACCCTTGAGAGTAGATTTGATTTTCTCATGTGCTTCGAGTGGACGCCAGTAGGCTTCAATCAGATGTGGCTGAACTTTTCGTGCACGCTTCCAATGTGAGAGTGCCGCCCGCAGCGCTCCCTCGTGCGCGCGCACGCGCCCGCGCTGAACCTCATCGCCTCCAGCCGCATTGGATACTGTACGAGCCTCATCTCGCATTCCATTGGAACGGAGAAGTCTAGCATATTGCTTTCGAGACTTGGCCAGCATCGATGCTGCCGCTCGACTCTCTTTCCACTTGGTTCGCATTTCTTGGATACTGGCAAGATCGCGTAGTGCTGTGACGAGATGACCCTGTTCTGATAGGGTTTTCCCTTTTTTTGATAACAATAGATCACTCAATTCAGAGGCCATGACCTCACTGATTTCGAGACGACCATCCTGAACATAGCGTCGGTATTGGTCGATGACCGTTGCAGGGTCACCCATTCCGAACAGTAGACCACCTGGCCTTACTTCCTTCGTTTGACGGTCTTACGCTTGACAGTCTTGCGCGCAACCGCCTTCTTCTTCTTAGGTCCAGAGTCATCGTCCCAATCATCATCTTCGTCATCGAATTCATCATCATCATCATCATCATCATCATCTTCGACTTCTTCAACTTTTTCAGTTTGACTCTTTTTATCTCTACGCTTTCGGTCACGACCTTCTGATTTGGCAAACGGATCATCTTCATCTAAGCGCTCTGTAGCGCCATCTGAAAGTGACGCCATATCACCTCGAACATCATCAGGAGATCCTGCATCAGATGAATCTCCTCCGCCCATGAATTCTCGCATCCAATCTTCTTCATCATCCTCTTCGCCTTTCTTCTTCTTGCCATCGCCTGAAGCCATTAGCACACTCATCATCGTGAGGATTAGCAAGACAACATTGATTCCACCGAGTGCATAGACCATCAGATAAACGCCTTCGTAGTAACTCTCTTCAGCAGTATCAACTTCTACTGGGGGTTCAAACACACTCTGGCCGATACATGCCGATTCGTAATCTACAATGGTGCGAACACAATTGTCAACTGTGAATTGGGTATTCCATTCTTTCTGGTTACCCGATGAATCTGTAACACGGATGTACACTCGTTGGGTGAATCCTAGGTCATGGAAGGTCGATGCTGGCTCCCAAATCTCAAAGACCTGAGTATTGGAATCTGTGGAATAACTGGTCAAATCAGTGACAGCAGTCCATTCCGTTTCGCGCATGAGGTTGTTCTCATAGTACCTGAATTTGATCTCGACCGCAGAAATTCCAACATCATCGGACACCGCTCCATAGACGTGGATTTGTTCACCGTAGAGATAGAGACTGTCTGGGCTTGGTGCATAGACCTCGATGGTTGGCAACAATGAATCAATTGCCCAACCCATGACATCGATTGTAACCATATTCTGGGAGACATCCGAGATGATAATCACCGCATGAATATCTGCAGTTTGCATATCGCTTGTGATTTCAAAATTGAATCGATATGCATTGGCCACACTTCCTTGAAGGGGTTGCGCTCGAACAGTTGAACCACGTTCTGTGAAGAATTCACCACTGAGAATGGTTCCAAACTCATCTACTTCAAAGTCAGAGGTTGTGAGATCTAGAATTGGATATTCACTCAAAGGCTCATTTGAGTAGATTCGCAATTGGTAATCACCTGCACGCAAAGCATTGACAACTTCTCCATCTTCAGTTCTAATCACTTCAATTGTCACTTCAGGGGAGGTGGTATCTTCAACGACCTCACGTGCATTCATCGACATCGAAAATTGGGTATTTGCATTTCCGTATTGGTCCGTCATTGTGACGGCATACCATGTGTTCTTGTCGAGATTATCAGCAAGTGGAATGGCTCTTGTGAAATCCGGGACATTGTTGTAAAGGGCTTCGACCGGTTCAAGGATTGGTTCCCATCGGTCATCCAATGTCACGTCCCCACTCATGAGTGTCTCGTTCCCATCGAATGGGTCGGTTTCACATCGCCAAATTTGGTATGTTTCTCCAGATTCAGACATCGAGTTGACCCAGCGTAGCAGAGTAATTTTTTCACCCGCTTGATCGGTCATGTATGCATCCTGTAGGAAGGCCAAGTCGGGCTGGCGAGTATCTTCATCAATCGGTCCCCAACAGTTCTGCATGAAGCGCAAATCTTCGTATGGTTGCGATGAGAGGCTGTAACGTGCAAGACTGGATACGCAGTAGTAACTGGGTTCGTCGACGTCATCTTCAATCGGGATGGTGACCGTTTCTACAGAATCTGGAACAGTGGCAATCAGTTCAGCCACCAGTTCTAGGTTTGAAAGAGAAGTCAATCGTACGCTAGATCTCCAAACGTGATATTGTTCACCTTCCACGCCAAGTTGGTCCGTCCACGTCACGGTTGTCAGTCCACTACCCAAGTATTCAGCATAGACATTGGTCGGTTCAGCGACCCATGGCGTGAAGGTATCTTCCGCCACTGCACCAATACCTTCGGAGATGATACTGTTGTGATTTCCATTTGTATCGGAGGCAGTCACTGCGTAGAAGGCAAGACCGAGCATACCACGTTCCACTTCGTGACGATAGGTTTCATCGCCATCACCAGCCGTTCCAATCATTTCAACGCCAGATTCAGATGTATCATTAATCTGTGAACCAGATCGCCAGATGTGGTATGTTTCACCCTCTTCAAGTTCAATGTCGGTCCAAGTAATGGTTGTATTTCCAGTTCCTCCAGCAGGTTCAGCCTCAAAGGAAGCAGCAACACCCTGAACGGATTCAGGTGCAACGTTGTCCTCATGAATGGAGTTTCCAAGTGTATTTGTCCCCAAGAATCGAACATCTTCGTATCCGAGGTAGATGTAGGTTACCGAGTAGTATACATCAATGTCAGTCTCGGTTGGTACAGTGTAACGGAAGGATGTCTCACCGGCACTGAGTTGGGCAATTTGCGAATGCGGCATTGATCCCCATGTTTCTCTTTCTGCCAATGCCATATGGCGATAGACCGAAATTTCGTAGGCTGCTTCTCCAACCTCTGGTAGACTATCTGGAACGATTGTGTTTAGATTGACCCAACTGATGTCGGTGACGCTCAGTGATTCCACATAGTTAGCCTGAACGAAAAACGGTGCAGTGATCTCGTTAGTGAGTTCAGATACACCCTCAGAAACATTGGCCTCTCCGTGAATGTAGTTGCCAACATGAGATGGCGAATACGTGATGCCATCGAGATCATACTCGTAATTATTGGTTGAGTCACCATCGTCATTATTTTCGAAATATGTTACAATGGCGTAGTAATAGGTGCCGTTTGTTCCGGCTGGAAGTGGGTATGTTTCTGAGAACATCATGCCTGAACAATCGCCAGGGTTGACAGATGCACACATCGACACATTTGCCCATGGATTTAGATTGATGACAACAGAAGCATTCAGTGGTGCATTATGCCGATATACAAGATAACGAGATTCTTGCATTTGCAACATCAGTGGATAGTTTTCTGTGACAATATTACTCCATTGCACTGTTGTTGTTTCAGTGACGCTGTCAAAATAAGCCCCGATATTTTGAGCTTGTAATTCAGCATCATCACTGGATTCTCCGGATGCAGTAACAGGCGGAACCCAAGTGATTAGGGATCCTAGCAACAGGGCAATCAAAAGCATTGGAACACGAGAATTCGTCTTACGCATGGCTTCGCCTCGGCTCCGCCCTGCCATTGTGGCCCATTTGAGTCTGACGGCTTCAAACCCGCCTATAGGCGGGTTGGATTAGTGTATCTTATTCACCATCGAGGAGTTCCTTACGAGATGAGGAGGCACGAGTCAAAAACGTCCAAATTCCACCCAACAATGAAATCATCAAAACAGCGCTCAGTGCATTGATTTCACCGAATCCAACTAGATTGGCAATTACATCAGGAATTTCAAGGTCAGCGGTGCCTTGGAATGCCATGATTGCACCCAAAAATATGCCCACAAAAGTGGTCACGAGGCGATCCGCCCGACTAAAGCCGCCGTAATTGCGGTCGAGTCCCACAGATTGTGCCTGTGTCCCCATGTATGAACCGAGCAAAGTCATGGTTGCAGCAGCCCACCCCAACCAATGAACTGAAATCCAAGCAGTGTTGATTCCGATGGCAATTAACAAACTCAAATCGACCAAGCGATCAATTGTGTGGTCTAACCAATCTCCATATTTTGACACTTTGTCATAGGCCCGCGCAACGGCACCATCCAGTGCATCCAACTCAGCGGCGACGAACAACAAAGCGAAGGCTCCTATCAGTCGCCATCCACCATCCGAATCTCGTCCAGCTGTAGCGAGAAGATAGCAAGAACCCGCGGCAAATAACACACTAATCCATGTCAGTGTAGCGGGGTCTACATTCGCCATTCGATCGACGAACGGTTTCAGGAGTTTAGTATGCCAAGACCTTGCTTTCTCAAATGCCAATCAATCATCTCCATGAATTTGGTCAATCCAGTCGATACCTTCGTTTGGCCGACGGGGTTTGAACCCATCTGTTATCCAGCGCTCTGCACTCGCAATCATTGCCTCAGGTCCGATTGCCGAATCCAATTCAAGGCAGGGCGAATCAAGACATTCTGCAGAGATGACTCCAATCAACTCACACTCGACATTTTCATCAATTTTTGACTGCGAATAATCGCGTTCTGATAAGCGCTCTCTCAGAACAGTGGGATGACATCGAATGAGGATGATTGCATCGATTGGAAGTAGGTGTGATAGATGGCCGTCAACAAGGAGGACCCCCTCAGTCGGCCATTCCATTGTTGAGGCTAATTTATCCAAATCGATTGGCGCCGCACCGTCGTCCTCAATGCCCCCAATACAATTGTATTCTTTTGCCATTTTTTCCACGGTTGTGGTATTGATTGTTGAAGTCGAACAAAAAGTGGTTTTGCCGACACCAGGGGTTCCAGTAACTGCAATGCGAATCCCACTCATGGCCACACCACATTCATCTTAACGCAGGCGATATCCAAGAACTTGCAACCCCGTTCCTAGGGCACCGAGGAAGATGATGACAGGCCATGCCAGTGTGACCTTGACACTGTAATCTACATCGACGCTAGATTCGGTTCCACCGAACGATTGCCCATCGACGGGATAATACACATCATCACCAATATCGAACGTGAACGTCTTTGCATCTTGTGAACTTGGTCCACCGGCTGCAAAGTTCGTCGTTGTGGGGCCACATGTACTCGAAATTCCGTCACTGGGGGAACATCGCTGATATTCTTCCTCGTTCACCAATCCAACCCAGACATCCGAATCCCATGTGATCGTTAATTCAGGACTAATCAGTGCCGATGGAATTGCACTCTCTGTGAGTGGTTCATCAGCGAATCCAACGGCAGTTCCAGTCATCGGAACGGGTACGTTTTCAATTGAATCTTCGTAGGTATATCCAATCATTCCACCAATCATGAGAATCGCGCAAATCCCGCTGACGATGAGTAAGATGACGCGCTTCATGGTGCCGGCACATCCTGAATGAGTAAGAATGCGACTGCCATTATCGCATAGGTTCCTAGCAGCATTGCACCCTCAAGCCAGTTGCTCTTTCCATCCGATGCGATTGCATTTGCAATCAATACCGACAGGAAGACGGCAATTGTTTCAAACATTCCGAATTCAAAAGTCAATGGAACATCCACCAACCACGCAATTAGAATCATCAGTGGAGCGACGAACACCGCAATTTGGGTCGAGGAGCCAACCGCGATTGCGAAGGACAAATCCATCTTGTCTCGCTTTGCGACAGTGACAGCGGTGAAGTGTTCAGCCGCATTTCCAAAGAACGGTAAGAGAATGACACCAATGAACAGAGGTTCTAGACCGAGGGCGTCTCCGCCTTCGGAGACGGAATGGACGAGAATCTCAGCCATCCAGCCCAGAATAATTGTAGAACCCAACAAGAGGGTAATCGCCTCACGTTGCGACATTCCTGGAGATTCGTGCTCGTGTGTACCATCGGTCGCAAATAACTCATGATGCGTGCGCAGTTGGAACAGTAGGAACAATCCATACAGGATGATTAGGATCACCGCTGCGACGTGAGATAGGTCGACCAAACCATCCACTTTTTGACTCTCTTCGGGAAGAAATCCGTATGCAGTAGGCAATGTCAGGGTGATGACTGCGAGTAGAAGTAACGACCCATTCGCTCCCACTGCAGCAGTCGAGAACGATTGCACCTTGTGATGAATTCCACCCCATACAAACGCAAGACCGAGAACGAGCAAAAGATTGCCTAGAATTGAGCCAATCAATGAAGCTTGAACAATCTGAACCATATCATTGCCAGTCTCGGTATCATTGTTTGCGAAAGCCTCAGCAGCTGCAAAAATCGCCATTCCAGCAATAATCATCTCTGCCGCATTTCCAAATGTTGCATTCAGTAACCCACCGATGGATTCACTCGTGCGCAATGCGATTTGTTCGGTGGCTTGACCCATGATGAAAGCGAGAGGCATGATTGCGACCATAGATGAGATGAATGTCAGGACCGGATCATGTGTTACATATCTTGCATAGAGAGTGACTGGAATGGCGAAAAGGAGCAGGTTCAATTTCACCTTCAGTGGATTGAGTGCATCTAGCATCTCACCCCAACCTTCGAACTCTTGTTCATCGATAGCCGTATCTTCGGACATCTCACTCAAGCCTGCCTGAACACAACTCGTCCATGAAGGCATCCCTTAACCAATTGACATTGGAGTATAATTTCCCCATGACTCCAGATTTCTCGTGTCACAATGGCTTGGGGCTGTTCTAGAGTTACACATGACAGGTCCCTTTGGCAACCAGATTGCATAATTTGCATCCTGATCATTTCCAGGGAAATCAGTGGTGATGAAATTCGCCCCCGTTCCCAATGCGAGTTGGAAACGGGAATAATTTGCCTCTTGTGCTTCGTGGGTTGCTTCATCGGGGCGTGACCGAACCATGAATCCTAAATCCGAGGCGTTTCGAAGTCGGTCTCCGTGTGTTTCTGGATTGACAAAAGAGATGACACTCGCTAGAGAATGGTTCTCATCTACAATTGCAAACATTGTTTGATTCTCCAATGTTGGATTCCGTTCGATATAGAGATCTCGAATCTCAGTCTTGTCCAGTAGAACGAAGAGAGTCTTCCCTCGACTCTCCTCCAATGTTGGCCAGCCTTCAGTGGTGATTGCAGTTCGCAAATCAGGTGAATTCCCCTGCACATCTGTTGGTGTGATGGTTTTGTTTGAGGGCCAAGTTGCTGCAATTTCCTCTTGAATCATTTCTAAGATATTCAATTCATCAACAACGACGGGCAAATTTTTCGGCTCGACAAAAATCCACAGGGGTACGTGCTCCGGATTCTCAATAGACCAGTTGAGAAGTATGTTCATGCAACCTGCAAACCCCTCACAATTGGTCGAGGGGTCTAGTGTTGTGTGATAAACTCTCAAACCAATGCCGGGAATGTAATGAACATCCAGTTCGAATTGCCTGACACCCAATCTGTCTGCCTGCACGTCGAGTTCTGCATGAGTGTAGTTGTTCTCTGGGTCGAGGATTGAGACACCTGGTGTTTTGACATGATACGAATTGTGAGTCCCCTTCATAGTGAGATGATTGAGGCGAATTTCCTCTAATGGCGGCTCAGGCGCAACTTCATCTTCTCCGAAGCAACCAGAGAGAGATGTGAGTAGTAGAAGGGTTACCAAACTGAATGCAGTTCCCTTCATCACTACCACCTACACGTTCTCATAGTACGCTTGGACGGCATTTTCCAGTTCATCAATTACAATCGATTCGTTGACAGTGATTGTCTTTCCATCTCGACGCAATGGACGACCGTCGACCCACATATCGAGACAGTCCCCATTGCTGTAAATCAGATTTGCAAGCAACCTTCGTCCGTCTTTTCCAATCGGCCTCATGCGGATATCATTGAGATTCCAAGCAACCCAATCCTTTGAACCTCTCACTCCCAATTCGTAGGTGTGAACAGGATCTAGCAATGTTGCATCCCAGTGATCATGTCGTTGAATCAAACTGGCCGCTTTCATCTCAGAACGCATATCCAGTGCATTGTTGCTTGCCGCACCATCCGTTCCCAAACGAACATCGACACCGGCTTCAATCATCGCTGGATAGGACATGGTCCCACCAGTGGCCAATTTCTGATTGCTAACAGGGCAATGAACTGCGTGTGCATCATGTTCGGCAAGAATACGCATTTCACGTTTTGTGACCCAACCACAATGGGCACAAATCGTACCTTCTTGGAAATAGCCAATGCTGTCTAAATATTCAATGGGATACATGCCATGTTTTGCATGACAATTGGCGACTTCTTGACGAGTTTCAGACGTGTGAATACTCAGTGTACACCCAGTTGCATTGGCAACATCAGCAGCCCTTTTCAGTAACTCTTCGCTGCATGAATAAACAGAATGTGTTGCGATTCCAAAAGACACTCGTTCTGGTGCTGAGGAACCACTTCGAACCAACCCTTCGACATGCCTTAGAGCATCACCTGATCCGGCTTTGAAATTCGGTGTCAATCCATCGGTAATCGGACCACATACAACACCCCGAAGGCCACTCTCTGCGAGAACTTCACCGACCACTTCAGGGTGGTAATACATATCACAGGCGAACGAAGTTCCTGTGGCAATGAGTTCTGCCGCAGCAGCTTTCGTGCCAATTTCAACGAATTCCGGTGTCAGTCCTTTTTCAGTAGGAAAAATACTCTCCTCTAACCATCGCATCAATGGCAATCCTTCGCCCATCGAACGATTCAGAACCATTGCCAAATGAGTATGCCAATTTTGGAAAGATCTGGTCAGTAATCGCCCACTCCCATCTACCTGGAATTCGACATCTTCGTCACCGATGCTTCGAAGCCAATCCCCATCGGGTCGAAGAATAAAATCACCATGATGGGGGTGCCCATCAACGTCGATTAGCCAAGAATCGGTGTATCGGACAAGCCCACTCGTCTCGTCCGCCATGGTGGGTTGAGAAAATCGACCCTCCATCAGTGTTCTTGCCTCAACTTGAAATCAGTCCCTTCAATGGACGGTCCATGTCGGACCCCTATCGCACACTCGGGGTCTCCAAAGATGCCCCACATGCGGAGATTAAACGCGCCTTCCGAAAGTTGGCGCGCCAATATCATCCGGATCGCAACCCGGATGACTCCGCTGCCGAGGAGCGATTCAAGGCTGTTCAGAATGCATGGGAGATGGTGGAGACGCCTGAAAAGCGTCGTAAATTCGATGAAGAGCAGCAGATGAAACAGGCTTTCGGTGGCATGGGTGGAATGCCTGGCGGCATGGGGGGGATGGGTATTGACGACCTTCTTCGGCAATTCATGGGTGGTGGTGGACGTCCACAGGCTTCACCGTTTGCTGGACAACCACGTTCAGCCCCTCCCCAATCTGCAAAAGGCGCAGACATTTCCGCACCGCTCGATATTGAAATTGAGCGTGCATTGGACGGAGGTAAAGTGCAGTTCACACACAATCGATTGATTCGTTGTTCTGAATGTAATGCAAGAGGTTGCGTTCATTGCACAAATCTAGGTGTTCGACGTAAGAAAACCCGCCTCACACTCAATGTTCCAAAAGGTGCGAAGCATGGACAGCAACTCAAGTTGCCAAAGATGGGCAATGAACATCCAACGGGTGAACCCGGAGATTTGACCGTTACACTTCGAATTGATGCAGAAGAAGGACGCCGTTGGGAGGGAGAACATCTCATCCAAGAAGTCGCAGTTCCATACTCCACCCTCATGCTTGGTGGCGAGATTCGAGTGCTGACACCAGTAGGAAAAACGGTTTCAGTAAAAGTCGCCGCAGAGACCCGAATCGGTGATCGAAAAAGGCTGCCAAAAATGGGTTATGCTGGCGCCGATCTTGATATCGAATTCACGCTCGATGAACCCGAGTCCCTAACCCCTGCACAGAAAGCTGCTTTGGAGGCTCTCAGGGACACGGGCATGTGATGGACACGCCCTTATACCCGTCTCTCCGGCCTACGGCTGGCGACACGATGAGGGACTTCTCTGACGTGGCAGATTTTGCTGTTCGCAATCGTACGAAATTCCATGTTGCAATCGTCTTATTTTCGATTGTGATGGTTCCTGGTTTACTGCAAACTCTCACTCCAATCGATGTCAACTCTTACGATATGGATACCCCTGAAATGGAAGCAGAGAAAGTCATCAATGACGAATTTGCATCCAAGGAATTGACAGTCGGCTTTGTGGTTTCAATTCGCGATCCAACATTCATTGAAAATGGCAATCAAGCACCACATGTAGACGCTGATGGCAATCCAGATCGATTGGCTTTACCCACTCCAAATGAGATTGCCCCCTTCCAAGGGGAAAATGAGGGTTTTTCAGGTGACGGAATCCCCGAAGGCGGTGTCTTTAATTTGACATTTCTCCGTGAACTTGAGCAGAAAATTATGATTGCTCGAACCGATCCTCTTGCAGAATTTTACCGTCCGATTGTGAGTGAATTGACCGGGGAAAGTGCAAATGGCACTCTCTCATTGTTTGAGCAATTTGAAGCATTCATGGACAATCGTTCATTGTTGACACGTTCAGCAATAGATCCGTTTGGCAATATCGTGCCACCCCTCACAAATTGGTCTGATTGTGGGGTATTGGAATGTTTACAATTTTCAGATGAAAACGTGACACAGGCCCACATTGATTTGGCAGCCAATCGCATGATTTTGGCTAAACCCAGCGTCTTCTTGCGTTGGACAACTACCGATCGTGCTTTTCTCCCCGATTCAACAAGTCCAGTAATCGGTCCAGTTGGCGGTCAGGTTGGGGAGGATGGTACCTTTGAGAACGCGATTTGGATGCCAGGGCGTTGGTCTGCATCATCAACATGGATTCTAATTCAATTGGATAAAGAAGACATGATTTCTTCAGGCTATACCTTTGTTTGGAGTGAAGCTCGAACCGAACCAGGGTCAATGACTTGGCACGGTCTGGATTTGTATACCACTCCACCGGAACTGTCTGCTGAAGAATGCGAGAAGAGTAAGCAATCAGGTGAAGGTCCATGTTCTGCAGATTGGGCACTGCTTCACCTTGAACACACAATTCGAGTAACCGATCAAGAATCGGTGTCCCTCCTAGCTCCTCCGTCTGGAATCAATATTGAAGTCAATCGAGAGTTGCAAGAATCCATTACCCTTCTAGCAACGATGTTTGTGTGCATTCTGGTTCTATTGTGGGGTAGCCTGCGCAGAGTTTCTGATGTCGCAATCGTAGCCACAACCCTTGGATTTAGTTTATTGTGGATGCAGGGATTGATTGGTTGGGGTATGATTCTTGGAAGCACGTTTGATGTCAAAATCATCAGTCGCAGTCAGTTCAGCAATCTTCTCCCCATTCTAATTTTAGCTCTAGGTATCGATGATAGTTTACACGCGCTTCATCGCTACAAGGAAGAACGCCATCGAGGGAAATCAACCGATGAAGCAGTACACACGAGTCTATCTCGAGTGGGTCGAGCGATAATGCTCACCTCCTTGACGACCATTGCTGCATTTTCTGCGAATCTAACATCGAGTATTCCAGCACTGCGCTCCTTTGGAATTGAAGCCGCATTGGGTGTGGCATCAGCATTTGTTTTGACCGGCCTTTGGGCGCCATTGATTCGATACGATATTGATAGTTGGATGCAGAATCGTGGCCGTCTCAAAGAAGAATCAGGCAATCAATTGTATCTTGTCCCAAAGCATTGGTTGTCACGCATTTCCGGCGGTTCGGCTTGGGCGGCGCCCATCATTCTCGTTTTCACTATAATTTTGACCGCCATCGCCACCCCGGTGATGCTGTCTCTTGAAGGCGATTTCAAAATTGAGGATTTCATGGATGAGGACGCTGAAATCTCCCAATCTGTATTCCTCATAAATGAGAGATTCAGTTCCGAGGGAGAACCAGCATTGATTCTGATTGAAGGCGATATGCTCAATCCAGATGTCTACGCTGCAATCAACGAACTGCGAATCAATATGAACATTGTAGGCATAGATGATCCGAATCGATACACAAGATTGCCTACGGGTGAAATTGAATTGCATGCCATTGACGAATTGGTGTATTGGGCAATGGGAAGTTTAGCGTCCAATTCCGAACCATTTTCACAAGCCGGTTGGAATGAATCCATGCCTGGAAATGGAGTCAATTGCGAACGTCTTCCCATGACGGGTTTGCCTGATGTTTCATCGCGTGGATGTTTGCAATTTCTGTATGGATTTTTGACAGTGCATGGGATTCCTGCCGCTGGCATCATTCCGGAAATTCCTCCTAGCATTCCAGAGTTGTACATTTCTGCGGAGTGTGAACTCAATCCGAATGCAACCCACCTTTGTATCGATGGTACCAACCCTACATACGATCGAATGACGATGCGATGGGGGATTATCAAACCAGAACAATTTACGATTACAGAGCGAGTACTCACTGAACTTGGACATGACTTGGCTCCGTTCAACAATCTATCCAATGGCGATATGGCAATCCGTGGAAATCTAGGCACCGTCTCAGATGAATATCCTGTGACCTGGGCCATTTCCACTGGTTCTCCAGTGACGAGGTATGTTGCTGCATCGAGTATGCAAAATGAACTTCAAAGCACACTCATTCTGGGTGTGTATCTTTGCCTCATCACGTTGTGGTGGGGCTTCAGGCCCAGTGTCAATCAATCCACTGCGGCATTACGCAGAGGTAAGGAAGAAGTCGCTTTGCTTGCAACGTGGGGCCTGCTTGCAGGTTTTGCAATTGGAGCAATCATGAGCCAAATCTATGGTGGAACCGTGGGGGGGATTTGCGGTCTTGTCATTTTCTTGTTGAATTTCTTCTGGGGTGAACGTGCACTCGCTTTCGCAGTGATTACCACCTTCCCAATTTTGGTTGTCGTCATTTGGCTGTATGGAATGATTGCACTCGCAGGATATGGCCTTAACATGGTCACAGTTGCGATTGCAGCAATGAGTTTGGGAGTGGGGATCGATTACGTGATTCACGTTGTTGAACGTTATCGTGAAGAGCGTGAAAAAGGTCGTTCAGTACACTCATCCCTCGTTGCAATGGGTGGCGCATCAGGCTTGGCTCTGGTCGGTTCAGCAGTATCTGATGTCACTGGTTTCACCATCATTTCGTTGTCCCCAATGGGCTTCTTTGCTTCCTTTGGGCTGTTCTGTGCGTTGATGATTGCTCTGAGTTTTATTGCTTCAATGGTGATTGCAAGTAGCGTTCTCGGCATCATTGCTTGGCGCGAGATCCGAGCAGAATCAATACGCGCCGGTGGCATACGACAATTACAAATCAATGCTGAGAATAGACTTGGAATTAGTGGAGGTGTTACAGATGAGTGAAGCACCTCGATTAAAGCAACTTGAACGTCGAGAAACTGACATGGTATTGCGATGGAAAGATGGTACTGAACATACAGTGGAATATGTAGAATTGCGATATTGGTGTCCTTGTGCAAATTGCAAACCTAGGCGTGAAGCCGAATCTAGAATCGAGGTTCTGCGCGGAGAAATTGATAAACTAAGAAACGAGAAACCCAAGGCTGAAAATGTCGGTGGTTACGGAATTCGATTCACGTTTGCTTCTGGTTGTAATTCCGGCATTTGGAGTACAGATAGACTCCACGCAATCGCAACAGGGTCCCTAGATCCCGATTCACTATGATGTGCGAAGTGTCTTAACTACCCCCTCTGTCGTTTGGATTGGCGAAGGCGTGGGTTGTCCCGCATCTTCGCTCCGCGATGGTGGATGAAATGAACCCTGATTCCAATGAGGAAGATGATTGGACGAAGTATGCCGATACAGGTTTCGAATCGTCATATGACCCTTGGGCAGATATGGTTCCAGCAACCGAAATCGAAGAAGAAGAATTTGAAGATGATTTCGACGATTTCGAGGATACCAATTTCCGAAGTCGTGACATTCCACGCTGTCCAGCACCCGCGGGCATAGAACATACCATTCGCATTGGAACTTGCAACCATTGCCTTGGCCGCGTAGCCGGGGTTCGAATTGCTGGCGACCCTCTTGATCAAGTGGGTGAAAGAGTTCGTTCACAGGCACTTGAGAGAGACCCTGACTTGAAGGTGAACGATGACATTGATTGCTGTCCTTTTTGCGAAGATTTGTTCCTTGAACTCGCTTTGATTGTCAATCGAATCTCTGCTGCTGTTGATGGTGTGGAATTTTCCAAAGCACAATTGGGGATTCATTTCGCCAAGGAGCATGTCGCGGCTGAAGAGGTCTTGCGTTCTACAATCGCAGCTACAGGCAGTCGACCATTGAAAGCGACCCTTTCCGATGCAGTTCAATCAGCCGTTTCTGTGAAAAAACCCGAGATTGTTTGGGTCAAAGAACGACCGGAGGTCATGCTCTTATTCGACACACTGACACTGGGGGTGAATGCAGATGTTCGTGCTTTATTCTTGTATGGGAGGTATCGAAAACTCGCCCCTGGAATCCCCCAGACTCGTTGGCCCTGTAGAGCCTGTCGTGGCCGTGAGGGGGGTTGTGAATCATGCAATGGGACCGGGCAACAGTATCCACACAGTATCCAGAGTTTGGTTTGTGAACCAATGGTTGAATTCGTGGGAGCCACATCTGATGCATTCCATGGCATGGGACGCGAAGACATTGATGTTCGATGTCTAGGAGAGGGGCGGCCGTTTGTTGCTGAACTCAAATCACCACTCCGCCGAACGGTTGATTTTGAGAAGTTGACCAAGAGCATCAACAAAGCGGCCAAAGATCAAATCGAGATTCATGGCCTGCGCGCCTCAAATCGTCCCGAAGTATCTAGGATCAAAGAAACCAAGGCCGAGAAATCCTATACCATCCGTTTCTCTTGTGAATCATCATTTTCTGATGAGGAAATTATCACTCGCATCGAATCATTATCGGGACAGGTTCTCGAACAGCAGACACCACAGCGTGTCGCTCATCGGCGTGCAGACAAAATTCGCCAACGAAAGGTCATCTCAATTGAGAATATTATCGTCGAAGATCACGAAGCACAATTCGATGTCCGTTGCGAGTCAGGTACCTACGTCAAGGAATTGGTTCACAGTGATGAAGGACGCACAAATCCTTCCGTCGCAGGTCTTCTAGAGACAGACTGCGCAGTCATATGGTTGGACGTAAAAGACATCCACGCGGACTGATTTTCAATTCATTGTTAGGCGGTGTGCTTAATTAGGGGCGGCAGGTCGCCCGATTCCCCCTAAAGGGGGAAAGGGAGGCACTCGTATGCGTCGTAGCAAAGGAACCCGTCAGGGCACTCGAAGTATTCTCAAGCGTTCCAAGGCCGATAAGGGCCGGTTGAACATCCGCCGTATCATGCACAAGTATGAGGAAGGCGACCGTGTTGCAATCGTTCTAGATGGTGGCCAGCAGCGTGGAATGCCTCATCGTCGCTTCCAAGGCCGAACTGGCTTTATCCAAGAACAACAAGGTAAGGCATATGTTGTTGCAGTAAAGGATGGCAATATGCAGAAGACCGTGATTGCTCGACCAGAACACCTGCGCCCGTTGGAGTGAGAATCATGACTGACCGTGAATACACTGACTATGCAAGCGTCCGCGACGCACTACTCAACGCCCAAGACCGCCGTGGCTTCCTCTCATACGAGCAGAAGTTAGCTCTTCAACACGCAGAGTGGGCTGCAAGTGATCAGAGAAACGGTCACAAAACCGATTCCAAAGTGTACAAGTCATTGTACAACGACTTGATGGCCAATGAGAAATTGGGAGATCATCCAGATATCTGTGCAAAGATTGCAGAGATGATGCCGATGTCCGTTGAAGAGGTTCGTTCCATTCTAGCGAGCAAGCGCGTACCAATGGATGGCGGCGAAATTGAGTCCATCGTCGATACGGTTCGAAAACAAATACTGTGATACCAACATGTATCGGTCCATTTTGACCGTTCTATTATTGAGGCAATACCCACTTCGGAGGACTGATTCAGATGCAACCTAGGCCCCCCTCTGCACCGGCTGGCGACCCCGGCCCTCTAGATGGAGAGACCCATGCTCGTGTCCTTGATCATAAACCCAGTGGTATGATTCAGGGTATTTCTGAGAAGGGACTGTATTTGATTCGTATTCGTGAAGCTGCCGCTGGTTCTACGCATGAACCTGGGACTTCAATCGAACTTGAGGGGGCCAATGTACTCGGTACATCTCGTCACAGGGATTTGTCCGTCATGGCACAATCTGAACTCCACGGAGTTGTCAAATCCATTCTTTCTGACAATCCAGAGGTTTGTTTGTCATTCTACAATAGAGCCGGAAATCTAACACTCAAGATGCATGCATTCCAACTATTACCTGGAATTGGAAATTCAAAGGCCATTTCAATGGTTGAAATTCGCGGTCGTACTGGTTGGGAAACAATTGCTTCGTTAGATGAAGCATGCCAAATCGATGCCGCTGATTTACTTGCAGATCGATTGTGTCAAGAAATTGTAGACCCACACACGACACCGAACCTTCTCGATTTGCTTATCCGTGCGTGAGGGATTTCAGTGGAGCGCGATGCGCGCTTTCTTGTAGATTTACACCGCGATTTACATCCAGTTAATCGTGAATTAGGGCAACACTACTTGGTTGATACTTCAGTACTCAACGCAGCGGTTGAGATGGCTGGAGACATCTCATCCAAGCATGTCCTAGAAATCGGGTGTGGCCCAGGTTCTCTCACGAATCATCTACTACGTGCGGGCGCGCGTGTAAGTGCCATAGAAATCGATTCGGGTTCATTGGAGCATATGCAAAATCACTTCGAAGAAGAAATCGAAAGTGAACAATTGAACCTCATTGAAGGAGACGCATTGACCGTTAAATGGCCGACAGATGTCGATGCAATTGTAGCCAACATCCCATATCAAATTTCGAGTCCACTGCTGGAACGGATGCAACGAGAAATTAGGACTGTTGCGGCTGTTCTATTGGTACAGGAAGAGTTTGCTGAGCGGATGGCGATGGCCATTGGTCCCCTTGACCGCGGTCCCCTTGGGCTCTCATTGTGGCTTGATTATGACATTGAAATCGGCCGTCGCGTCCCAGCCTCTTGCTTTTCACCTCAACCTCGAGTCACATCTTGCTTGGTCCGTCTTCAACCCATTGATCGTTTGGCATCATTGGGTAGTGCAGTCGACCGACGAATGTTCAGGCAAGTCACATCCCAATGTTTCAGTGACCGCCGTCGAAAATTGCGTAATTTATTGAAAAAATCCCCAAGACGCCTCTCGAGAATTCCTGGATGGCACCGCAGCCGTTGGCAAGAGGCAATTCATTCGTTACAGGAACATCCACTGATGGAAGAACGCCCTGATATGCTTGAACCTGAAGATTGGTTAGAGATTTGCACGTTAATTTCTACGTGTGAGGCATGAAAAGGAACGTAAACGACAACGAGTTGATAGGGGAGCCCCCTTTCCGCTGGACAGAGTGGGCTGTGTGCTGATGCAGGGCCTGCGGCCCGAATTCCGTGACTTCAAGTAGGTCGCGATGCACTGAAACTACTCACCGGGGGAATTGCAATGGCAAAGAAAGACACCTATCTGGCGCTTTTGCGCCGTGGCGTTGATGAAACCACAGCGATGACTCTCGCCGACTCCGGTCTTAAAATTGGCGAGATTAAGAAACTCGAAAAAGATAAACTTGTGCAAAATTATGGTCTCAAACCGGAAATTGCGCGTTCTGTTCTCGAAGTATTACAATCGGGCTCCACAACTGCTGGTAAGGAGAGATACCTCTCAAATGTCCTTTCAGGGGAACAAGAAAAGAAGATGGACAAGATTGAGGAACAACGATTCAAGCAACAGCAAAAGCACATCTTGTTGGAATTACAAGAGCAGCGGGAACGCCTCAAACTCGCTAAGGTTGAGCAATTCCGAAGTCAGAAAGTGGTCATGAATCGATTGGGTAAGACAATCGAACTGATTGTTAAGCTTGAGAATAATTTCGATGATGAATCCAAGGATGAGCAGCGCTCAAAGATTCGAGATCAACTTGAAACTCGTGGTCTTGAAGCCGCACGAGATCATGAGATGCTTGAACTTGAAGGCACACCACAAGACATCGTTGATTTCCGAAGAAAAATCGTTCCAAAGCTCTGCTTCCATGCTTGCCCTCAATGCGGCGAAGATATGGATCCTCGTTCCAGTGTCAACATGGACTTGGGCGACGATTATGGTTTCATCTGTTGGGACTGTGAAACTCCATTTTCATCAGTCATGGCCGATGTTGTAGAAACACGTTTGGAATCTAAGAAAGATTGGATCAAAATCGACCCAAAGCGTAAACCACGTGAGAAGGTATTGCGTCCACCTCGGTCCAAGACGGATTCATTCAAGGAAACAATCAAGGCTGATTTGGCCGCTACAGGAGCCTCAGCCGATACGATTGCAGCAGCGGTTGAAGAAAGCAACCTCTCCAGCGGCTTGATGTCAATCAACGATTGGATTGATCAGACCCTCGCAGTCAAGGGTTACATTCAGGCCCAAGAAGACCGTGAAGATTTCATCATTGCAACCGGTGCCGGTGCGACCAAGTTCAACAAGTGGATGAAGAAGGCTGGACTTGCATTCAACAAACAATCTGGCCAATGGACACGCTGGGCAGACCGTTAATGCTCAACGCTATGGCATGACACCCTTTGCGTTGAATCATGATGATTCCGGCACACGCATTGGCGGGGATTGCTTGTATTCATCTCGGTTTGATGGCATCACATGGTCACCATGTCCATCCGCTCAAAGGTTCACGTGAACAGAAAGGCTGGCTTTGGGTTGGCATTCTGTTGGCATTCCTCTCACATGCAGTTGTCGATGCATTGGCCATTTTCACTTATCATGATGGCAGCCCATCAGGTTCAATATTCTCTCAGTTCGTCTTTTGGTTTTGGTTGGCTGGTGCAGTTGCAGTCATTTATTGGGCGATCTACAATGATCGTCGTTACGGTTATGGGATTCTTACCGCGTTGTCCTACGATATCTGGGATCATTGGATTCTTCGAAGTATTTCTTGTGCAACGGATGGATTCCCAGATGGTTGTATGAGTGTTTATGCCTACGAACATCTCCACCTCCATCAGTTGGAGTGGTTTATTCTCGACACGGTATTTGACGGTGTAGAACGTCACTATGGAGATGAATCCTATTTCATTGTCGAATTGTGTTGTGTCATGTTACTTTGTGCATCCATTGGATGGCTTCGAAAGCATGCACCACTGCCCATGGGGGATGAGGAAGAATGAGCGATTCACAACGCCCCATGTGGCCGATGGTATGGCCATGGCAAGATGGCCAAGGGAAAACGTTGCATTGGCGAGATGCCCTCCAATCTCGACGATTTTCCATCGCTTATCTGTCTCTCATTGGTGTATTTTATGCGATCTTTGGATTGGTGTCTAGCAGTTGTTCTACATCGTCTTCAGTCATCATTTGTGATTTCGTTTTTCGGCCATACAATCTATTTGAGGCCCCTCACATCTTTGTCGTTTCATTGTTCACTTCGATTTGGTTTCACAACAGTTCGGACCACATCTTGTTGATCGTCGTGGTGATTGTCATATTCCTACAGAGTGCCGAAGTTAGAATCGGTACAAAGAAGGCGATGATTGCCATGTTTAGCGTTCAATGTATGGCAGCAATTTTCATGACGTTCTATCTCTACACCGGCGATTATCTCTATCCGGAAGATGGCTGGTATGATTATGGAATCCGCGGTCGAAATTACATGGGTGGTTCCGTTGGTTTATTCGGCGTCGTTGGCGTATTGTTTTCACAAATTGAGCGTCCCTTTGCGGGAGCTTTGTTCTATTCTGGATTTGAATATTGGAATGCTCACATCTATGGAGGCGCATCGATGTATGTCGTCTTGGGCCATGTGACTGCATTTACGATGGGGTTCATTCTAGGACAATATTGGCTGAGATTGGAAAACAAACAATCTCTAACTGATGAATTAAATTGAGGCAGGTGGTGGGACAATCATGGCGACGGTCCGCATCTATCGTGGTGAGTTACTTCTCGGAGTGACCGAAACTGAACCCGACACACCTCTTCTTGAGTTGGCTGAAGCCATCGGTATTGAGATTCCACGAAACTGTACATCTGGAAATTGTGGAACTTGCATGTGCCGAATCAAATCTGGTTCGGTGTCGATGCCAGAACCATTGCCACCTGGTATCGATGAAGATCTCATCGAAGAGGGTGCTGTTCTAACCTGTATTGGAATTCCTGAAGGTGCGGTCGAAATCGATTTGATTCCACCATTGTGAGGTGATTGAATGGCGCTCGATATTCCAATGTCTGTCATTGTGGTCAACATTGTCGGTATTACTGTAGCAATCTGGTTTCTGCGCAGTCGGTTGAAAGCAAAACTGGCTGAAGTTGAAGAACGCAAGACCCGCAATCGTGATGATTAGCGTGAAAGCCAGCCTTTGTAGACGAAGTAGCCGAGAATTGCTGCGCTGGTAAGGCCCATTAGACCCATGATTTGTGGCAATCCGACCATCTCAGTAGAGGCACCGAACACTTC
>JASLKT010000149.1 GCA_030747395.1 Candidatus Thalassarchaeaceae archaeon | reverse complement strand
TGTTCGGAGAGTTTCCATATGGCTTCCAGTGCCGCTCCTGTGACTGTGGTGAAACATCTTGATCAACTCAACAAGGTGACTCAAAAAAAGTAATTTGAAGTTGAGATTTTGTATTTGACAGCAGGGATCATTATTTTTGATACTCTCGTACCCAGGGCTTTTCAAAAATATACCACATGTATGGTTTTTAAGGCTCTACAGCTTTTTAAAAAATCCGCAATATGATTTTCCGAAAATGAGGGGGGGGGGGGTCAAAGGCCGTTTGGAACTTTTCCGAAAATTCATCCGTTTTGGTATGGACAGGCTTCCCTAAGAAGTCCTATTTATGATGCTTATGATGACGACCAGGATGAGTACGACGACAAGGACGAGGAGGAGGCTGATGATGATGATGATGATGATGATGATGATGATGATGTGGAAAACCTACAAAACTCTCCTCTGAAGCCTCGACCAATTGTTCCTCCGCCAAGACCCCCACAAGGCGCACCATACATCTGCCTGCTCAT
>JASLKT010000148.1 GCA_030747395.1 Candidatus Thalassarchaeaceae archaeon | reverse complement strand
CATTGCAGTGGTTGGAACGTGCGGTCCTCTGCACAAATCCACGAAGTCACCTTGTCGATAGACGGAACTGCCAGCACCATCCTCGATTTTGTCATCCATGATTTCAATCTTGAATGGATTGTCAGCAAACATGCTTCGCAATGTATCGTTGTCATATTCTTCACGCTGGACTTGCAAATTCGATTTGACAAGTTCCTTCATCTTCTTCTCAATTTGTTTGAGGTCATCATCAGACAATGGATCCATGTGGAAATCGTAGTAAAAACCGTTCTCAATGGGTGGCCCAATCGTAGGCTTGGCATTCGGGTAAAACTCCAGAACGGCCTGTGCCAAGAGATGTGCACAAGAATGCCGTAGAATGTACAGTCCAGCCTCGCTGTCTCCTGTAATCGGGCGAACACTACAATCGCTGGTCAATTCGTGTGATAAATCTCGCTCGATTCCATCCACAAGTGCGGCGACTGCACCCGATTTGCGACCGTGTACGTTGGCGATTACATCGCCTGCAG
>JASLKT010000147.1 GCA_030747395.1 Candidatus Thalassarchaeaceae archaeon | reverse complement strand
CAAAATGGATCTAAGAGTTGTCCTCCTTCTGGACAAGCGAGATTGACCATGGTTCGAGCAAGTTTTGGATCCAAACTGATCGGTTTGAAAAAAGGGCGATTCGGTGCAGTTCTCTGTGCCCAATCATCGCCATCATGTGTTGTGATTCCCCATGCAACGACTGGAGGCGCGGTAAAATCATCTGGATGCATGCATCGGTTGGAAGCAGCGAGTAGGTGTACACGGAGAGTGACATCTGGATTGGTCAAATCAATCGCCCTCCCAGCTTCAACCAATGCGCCACCAATTTCACCCGCAATTATCCGACTGGACCAACCCTCAATTTTCTCACCTGCCCGACTGGGTTTCACGGCAACAGTACCGGGAATGTCCAACGCAAGGAAGGCTTGTGAAATACTCTCAATTGCATTTTCAATCGTGACAACACCTCCGGGACTGAGTACTTCAGAAATAAGGCTTGAGCGAGAAATTAATCGGTTCGCATCTCTTTCACTGCAAACAAGGGCGTG
>JASLKT010000146.1 GCA_030747395.1 Candidatus Thalassarchaeaceae archaeon | reverse complement strand
GATTGATAGTTCAACACAATCGGACATGGTGGCACCTGAGATGGGAATAAAGGGTACAACATCAACGGCACCCATGCGATCATGCTCACCGGAATGCTTGGACATATCTATGAGATCAAGGGCCACACCAGTACCTATGACTGCAGCCTCCAATACCGCTTCTGGTGGACCGACAATTGTCACAACAGTTCGGTTGAAATCAGCACCCATATCGACATCAAGCAAGGTGATGCCATCAACAGAGGTCATGGCGTCAGTAATCGCCTTGATGACACTCGCATCCTGCCCTTCCGAAAAATTCGGAACACACTCGATCAGTGCCGCCATGAATCGCTCTCAACGGAGACTATCCATGAGTGTTCGCATCAGTGAAACAGATTTTCAGGAGCATCTCCACTCACAGAATTCGCCTTCTTTTCAGAGATTCTCTCAATTGCAGTTCTGAAGTCCTTTGAATTCACAGATTTTCGTTTTGCACGGATTGCCACCATAGCTGCTTCGACGCATGTA
>JASLKT010000145.1 GCA_030747395.1 Candidatus Thalassarchaeaceae archaeon | reverse complement strand
TCCCATGTTCTTGGAACACTTCTACGGCATCAGGTGTGCAAGGCATGTTAGCGCCTTCTGCAACAGCCATCACATTGTTTGCAACAAGCATCTTTGCCTCTTCTCCATTAATCTCATTCTGAGTTGCACACGGAAGAGCAACGTCGACATTTACACCCCAAAGTCCGTTTAGAGCAGGTTCGGGTTGTGATTTATTGAAAGTGACTCCATCAAAGTGATCTGCATACTCATGGATACGGCCCCGGCGATTATTCTTCAAATCCATAATCCATGACAGTTTCTCGCGGTCGATGCCAGCTGAATCGTGAATCCATCCTGATGAATCCGACATAGTGACTGGGATTCCGCCCAAATCGAGAACCTTTTCACAAGCGAATTGAGCAACATTCCCACTTCCGCTAATTGCAACATTTGCTCCATCGAATGACTTGCCTTGTGTAGCAAGCATTTCACGTGCGAAGTAAACTAATCCGTATCCAGTAGCTTCTGGTCGGATGAGGGAACCGCCGT
>JASLKT010000144.1 GCA_030747395.1 Candidatus Thalassarchaeaceae archaeon | reverse complement strand
CGATTTGGCTGGTGTTTCAAACAATTCGACAACATTGTCGGTTGGAGGAGATATGACGCAAACTCAAGTTGTGGAGGTATACACGGCAACATGGTGTGTCAATTGCGTGGACACCGAACATGCATTGATGGATGCCCTTGAAGGCGAAGATGCCACGGTCTTGGTTCACCATCGCTTCATTGGAGAATCTCAAGATCCATTTGGCACACAGGCCGGAGATGATCGTTGGATTGCGCTATATGGTCCAACCAGCCAAGCAAATACACCTCCCATCAATGTCGAACGCTCCGCTCCATCAGTCGTGTTTGATGGCCACCGATTTGTCGCAGGTAGTGCACCAAATGGGGAATCGCTTCAAGACGATTATGAGGGAATGCTTGCTGACAAACACGAATACAGGTCATGGAATGGTGTTGAATCAGATTTCACATGGGTTGGTGACAATAGTTCAGGAACTCTTACCTGGAAATTTGATGTGCACCCAAATGAACCTTCAGGCATGGAATGGAAT
>JASLKT010000143.1 GCA_030747395.1 Candidatus Thalassarchaeaceae archaeon | reverse complement strand
GACATCAAAATCAGTCTCCTCATCCATGCACCTATCTCCTGACACCCCGCCTACTGGCGACTTGTCTTTGAACTTGTTCTCGCACGCGCACGCGAGAGATACCGATATGAGGTTCCTACCTTACGCCTAGGTCATGGTGCTTGCGAGTGCGCCGGGAAAGTGCATTCTCTTTGGAGAGCACGCGGTTGTATACGGGCAACCTGCCGTTGCCGTCGCTATTGATGGAAGGGTGCATGTCACCATTGAGGAATCAACCTCTGGTTGGTTGATTGATGGGATGCGTTTTGACAAACAACGTCACCCCCACTTGGACGCCATGTTGAAACGAATGTGGATTGAAGATGGCGGAGGCCCATTGTCTGTACAGATTGAGAGTGAACTGTTTGGCGCTGCAGGTTTGGGTTCAAGTGCTGCTATTTGTTCAGCAGTTGCCGCGGCTTTGTTGAACGCGAGTGGAACACCTAGTGATGAATTACCATATTCAGGAATTGCGACTACTGCACACTTGGCCGA
>JASLKT010000142.1 GCA_030747395.1 Candidatus Thalassarchaeaceae archaeon | reverse complement strand
ACCTGTGGGGGCATCTAATCCTAATGATCCAGATGGTGACGATGATAATGATTCTGACGGATACGATGCTAATCGTGACGGGGAAATTTCGGATGAAGAAAAATATACAAATTTAGAAGAATATTACAATAATACAAATCCCAATGATGTAGATACAGACGATGGAGGCGCTTGGGATGGATGGGAAGTTCATTATGGTTTCAATCCACGTAATGCTTCAGATGATTCATTAGATTCAGATGCTGATTCACTTACAAATAGTTTAGAATTTTACTGGGATACCGACCCTTTTGATTCAGACACAGATCAAGATGGAATGCCTGATGGTTGGGAAGATTTTTATTCAGATAGAACACCAGATGGTTGTGGTTTAAATCCGACTGTATCAAGCGATAAATTCGGAGATCCAGATGCAGATGGTTCAGACAATCTTAGAGAATATCAAGAAGGTACAAATCCTTGTGATCCTGACAGTGATGATGATGGTGATCCAGATGGAGAAGACCCTCCTCCT
>JASLKT010000141.1 GCA_030747395.1 Candidatus Thalassarchaeaceae archaeon | reverse complement strand
CAGAGTGACGTTAGCACTATCCCCTTGGATGAGGACCACATGGTCATTGGAAAGATCAAGCAAAATACGACTATCCGCCGATGCCAATGGAGCAAAAGCAGTCAAGAATGTGCTCGAAACAAGGAGCAAACACAACGCGAATGATAGGCGTCGCTGGTGGGACATGGGAGCAACCGAATCCGTACCCTGCTTTGAGGATGATGGGAGAACGCGTAAGCGTTCTCGTTGAATTAGGGATTTCAGGAGTCCTGCAATGCTGCGATAATGTCGTCATCCAAGCATTCCCAAGGGAAGGTCCCACCTATCGATTCTCGACCGAAATGACCTCCCGCCGATGTTGCAGAATAAATCGGCCGGAGAAGGCCCAATTTATCGATAATCGCACGTGGACGGAAATCAAAGCAATGTCGAACTCGGCGACTGATTTCTTCCTCGGTCATGCCCGGCGCACTACTGCCATCAGTGGAAACTCGAACACTGACTGGGTCTGCAACACCAATGGCATAGGCCAATTGAAT
>JASLKT010000140.1 GCA_030747395.1 Candidatus Thalassarchaeaceae archaeon | reverse complement strand
ATTGGCCGAGTTATGATTAGTTTCATCTTCATCATCATTCTCATCATCATCATCATCATCATCATCATCATCATCATCATCATCATGTACGTTTCATTTATATCTATTACCATGCAAAATCTGGAGGTTGTAGCTTCAAAATTGGCCGAGTTATGATTAGTTTCATCTTCATCATCATTCTCATCATCATCATCATCATCATCATCATCATCATCATGAACGTTTCATTTATATCTATTACCATGCAAAATCTGGAGGTTGTAGCTTCAAAATTGGCCGAGTTATGATTAGTTTCATCTTCATCATCATTCTCATCATCATCATCATCATCGTCATCATCATCATCATCATCGTCATCATCATCATGTACGTTTCATTTATATCTATCACCATGCAAAATCTGGAGGTTGTAGCTTCAAAATTGGCCGATTTATGATTAGTTTCATCTTCATCATCATCATCATCATCATCATCATCATCATCATCATCATCATCATCATCATCATCATCATCATCAT
>JASLKT010000013.1 GCA_030747395.1 Candidatus Thalassarchaeaceae archaeon | reverse complement strand
CGAATTGCTTCGGGTGGATTTGGATTCGTAATGGGACCAATCATGCTCATCATATTCATTCTGAGCGCTGGGTTCTTAGCACTCCTGATTCGATTGGTGGCCTCATGGGGCGGACCAATCTCACGATTTGCAGGCACACTGACTCGACCATTCGCGGTACGAAGTTGGGGGGCCATGAATGCAGGCATCGTCATCTGGATGACCCTATGGTATGTTTTCGGGCCATTGATGGGGTGATGGGATGAACTGTTCAAAGTTGAGATACAAGGTCTCTGAGAACTGCTGCAGGGTCGTTCGCTTTGGTCACGCCGCTGGCCAGTAAGACGCCTTCAGTTCCCAATTTGAGGGCCATGGCTACATCTGCACCGTTTTTGACACCGGCACCACACAGCACGCGGACATTTGGATTTGCAGTCTTGACGGCCTCAGCAGTTCCCGATACAATGCCTGGGTCAGCAGTGGTCACACTGATGTCGCCACCAATGAGTTCAGGGGGCTCTACAGCGATGAAAGTTGGAGAAAGTGCTGCCAGTGCCTTTGCTTCGTCAATATCAGCCGCGCACGCGCAAACAGGGAAGTCGTCAGGAAGTTGAGCAAGTAATGTCTCTACATGACCCAAATCGACCTTGTGCTCGGCGTGATTGATGATGGAGCCCGTTGCGCCGTGCCCCATTGCGGTCTCAGGATGTAGCCAGCCGGTGTTTGAGCCCCAGCCGATTGGATCCAGATGCTGGGTCCAGACTTCGAGGTTGGGGGCAGCTGCCTTGACCGCGCTCAAATCAAACGCTGAGACTACGGCGACCATGGTCGCATCTGTCGTTACATCGACTTCTGCCATGGCCTTGGCTAGTGAGACTGCAGCCTCGCCTTGAGCGGAAGCGTAGGTCTTGAAATTGACAACGATGAGAGCGCTCATCAAACCCTGCGAAAAGACGGAAGGTGTTCAATCTGCCGTCGGGGATACGCCGCCATTCTGCGAATGGCCAGCAGGTACAATTACACCTTGATTAACTTCGTCGTTTTGTTAGATGTAACCCTTTACAATCTTTACAGCCATAGATTTTTGACATTCTACCAGTTTCTTTCTGTATTTTTTCTGCTTGTGCCCTAGCTTGTTTCATGCTGCGATAAGTGACTTTCCCTTTGCACATCTTTCTCATTTTATTGAGATGTTCTTTCTTTCTTTTCTTATTTGTTCTGGATTGAATCTTTGTGAGACGTGCATTACAATTCTTACCCCCGCACCTTGAAGTGCGGAAATCATTCATGTGTCCACAGGCGTCACATTCTATGCGCTTCGCCATTGAATGATGCTCAGGGTGATAACAAATTATTTTTGCCATCACAAGGCACCCATGCGATTGGATTCAAATTAACAACGATGTGACAACCCATCAAACCCTGCAAGTAAGGTGTCAATCTGCCGTCGGGAACACGCCGCCATTTTGCACATGTCCACTCGGTACGATTGCACCGTGATCGACAACGACGTTCTGTAGATTGCAACCTTCGCCAATCTGGGCGTTGTGCCCAATCATGCAACCTGTGACCTTACTTCCCGAATCGACGGTTACAGAATTTAGTAAGGAACTGCTTACAATTGAGCATGAAGTCCCAATATTGCAATTTGAATCGATTGCAGACCCAGATACCTGTGCCGTTGATTCGAGGTGGACATTTTTCCCAAACCAATTCCCGCCATCTACAGATTCACCACGAATCCAAGCTTCGTTTTGAATCGAGGTTTGAACGGCCTCAATGTAGGATTCTGGAGTTCCTGCATCAACGAAATGACCCTCGAAGGGGAATCCTGACAATTCGCCGTCCTCGGCCAGAACTGGGAATACGATCCGTTCCATGCTAAATGCGCCTTCAGGCATTCGATCGAATACTTCAGGTTCAAGCAGGTACGTTCCAGCATTGATGAGATTGGAATAGGCCTCTTCACGCGGTGGCTTCTCCTGGAATCGGCGGATTCGGGTACTTTGAGAATCATAATCTGCAACTCCGAAGCGGCTAGGATCTTCAACTTCCCACAATGATATGGATGCAAGTGTGCCTGCTGCCTTGTGTGCGCGTAGCATCTCATCCACACGCAAACTGGTGAGGAGATCTCCATTGATGACGCAACAGGTGCCTTCACCAAGATGTTCGCGGCAGTTGGCAATTGCGCCTCCTGTACCCAATGGTTCAGTTTCTTCGACGATGACGACTTCGTAGGGTAGGTCAAGAGCGGCGAAGTGGTTGCGCATCTGTTCGATGCCATATCCTGCGGCAATCAGGACCTTGTCGACCGTGCCTTCTGGCAAGATGCTGACCACGTGTTCGATCATTGTGCGGTCCAAGATTGGAATCAGTGGCTTTGGAGCATGAAGCGTCCAAGGGCGGAGGCGAGTGCCGAAGCCGCCTGCCAATACGATGACGTCCATCACTCTCGCGAGTCGGGTCCCCCTCAAGTGCCTTGCTAACCGCAGACACGTCTCACGCGCGCGCGTCAAAGCGTTCAAAGAGCGGCTATCGGTCGAATGTGATTGAGGGTCGCCGATGAACATCCACGAGTATCAGGGCAAGCAACTGTTCCGCGATGCTGGACTTGCTGTACAAGAGGGTGTACACTGCACAACTGTCGAACAGGCCTTGGCCGCTTACGATGCTCTTGGCGGCAATGTTGTCGCAGTCAAGAGTCAGATTCACGCCGGTGGCCGAGGTAAGGGTAGCCTGCACAATCCAGACAGTGGAGAACTGGTGATGCAAGGCGGAGTGAAAATCGCTTTCAATCGTGAAGAGGTTGAAACCTATGCTGGAAATATCCTCGGGAATCTCCTCGTTACCAAGCAAACTGGTGCCGACGGGAAGTTGGTCAACAATCTGTATGTCGAAGGGGGCTGCAAGATTGCCCACGAATATTACCTCGCAATCCTGATCGATCGTGAAGAGAAGATGCCGCTCATCATGGCTTCATGCGAAGGCGGCATGGATATCGAAGAAGTCGCTGAGAAAACACCCGAGGCGATTTTCAAGGTACATGTCGACCCGAGTGAGGGTTTGTTAACCGAGCAAGCAGAAGGTCTTGCAGATTCATTGGGCCTTGAAGGGGGTGCCATCGATTCATTTGTGGAAAACATCACAGGTTTGTTCGATTTATTCGTCGCAAATGACTGTTCAATGGTTGAAATCAATCCAATGGTTCGCACTGAAGATGACCGAATCGTGCTTCTAGATGCAAAGGTTGGATTCGACGACAATGCTCTATTCCGTCACCCTGAGATTGTTGAATTACGTGATCTTTCAGAAGAAGAACCCACAGAAGTTCGAGCCAAAGCTGCTGGATTGTCCTATGTTAAACTGGATGGAAACATCGGTTGTCTGGTCAATGGAGCAGGGCTGGCAATGGCCACCATGGATGTCATCAAATTGTATGGTGGCGAGCCGGCAAACTTCCTCGATGTTGGTGGTGGCGCCAATGAAGAGCAGGTCACGACTGCGTTTGGCATTATCATGGAAGATCCGAACGTCAAAGGGATTCTCGTCAACATCTTTGGTGGTATCATGCGCTGTGATATCATCGCGCGCGGAGTGATTGCAGCCACACAGGCCTTGGCTCTGGAAGATCCATTGGTCGTACGCTTGGTTGGAACCAATTTCGAAGAAGGGCGGCGAATTCTCTCGGAAAGTGGACTCAACATCCACACCGCTGAAACCCTAGCAGAAGGGGCCCAGAAGATTGTCGAACTTGTAGGCGGTGATTCTTGATGAGTATCTGGATTGGTGAAGATGCCAAGGTTCTCGTCCAGGGCATCACAGGTAACCAAGGAACATTCCATGCGACCAAGATGGTCGAATATGGAACGGACATCGTTGGAGGGGTCACACCCCGCAAGGGAGGCCAGACCGTCGATTTGGGTCGCGTGCAAGCACCTGTATGGGACACCATGGTTGAGGCGATTGAAGCGACAGAGGCTGATGCGAGTGTCATCTACGTCCCCCCAAGATTTGCTGGAGCAGCAATTATCGAAGCAGCAGATGCATTCTCTCAAGTTTGTGGAGAGGGAGTAATCGTCTGTATCACCGAAGGGATTCCGACCCTTGACATGGTCAAGGCAGTCGACCATGTCCACAATACCGACGGGGTGCGTCTCATCGGACCCAATTGCCCAGGTATCATCACCCCAGGTGAAACAGGCGGGTCGAAAATTGGCATCATGCCAGGTCACATTCACGCCAAAGGACGAATCGGGATTGTATCCAAATCGGGTACACTCACTTACGAAGCAGTTGCCCAAACAATGAGTATTGATGAAGGGCAAAGTACGTGCATTGGCATCGGTGGAGATCCAGTCAATGGCACTGGATTCATCGATTGTTTGGCCGCATTTGAGAATGATGACCAAACTGTTGCTGTTGTCATGATTGGAGAGATTGGAGGCAATGCAGAGGAGGAAGCCGCAGAATGGGTCGCTGAAAACATGAGTAAACCCGTGGTTGGATTTGTTGCAGGGATGACTGCCCCCCCCGGAAAGAGGATGGGGCATGCTGGCGCGATTATCAGTGGAGGGAAAGGCACAGCATCCGAGAAAGTCTCTGCAATGGAAGCCGCCGGGATTCGCTGTGCCAACGATCCGTCTGAAATCGGTGCTGTTCTACTGGAAAGTCTGAAGGTCGCCGGGCTTCGTTAAGTTGCCATGGACTTGGCTGCGCTTGCGCCCATTGTCATCGTGTTGATTCTCGGTGCGATGTCACCGGGCCCGTCGTTGGCTGTTCTCATCCGCAACACTGTGGAAGGTGGGAAACAGAGAGGGGTCGCTTGTGGTGTGGGGCACGGAATTGGGTTTGGTATCTATGCCTTCATCGCAGTCGCTGGAATTGCCCAACTGAAAGCCAGTGCCAGTGGTGCGGCTGATTTACTGGAAATCCTTGGAGGTCTATTCCTATTGCTTCTAGCGGTGTTGATGTTGAAGGGTTCGGGTAATGAAGATACACATCAATCATCTGGCCGTCGAGGATTTTCCGAAGGGTTCCTAATCGCCTTTCTCAATCCGAAGATCCTGGCATTTCTCCTCGCTATATTCAGTCAATTTGTTCAGCCCGACTTCACTTGGGGAGAGCGAGCATTGGTTGCATGCATCGCAATGTGTACAGATGGTGGGTGGTATGTGCTGGTCGCACTCACAATCTCCGGCACATCATTGCAAACAAAATTGGAAGAAAACGCCCGTAAGGTCGAACTGACCATGGGATGCCTACTCGCAGGATTGGGTGTCTGGATTCTGCTGTAATCAGCGTGGTGGGCCCTTTCTCTTCTTGGGGGGGCCACCGGGACCGCGACTTGGAGGGCCACCACCGGGACCGCGACTTGGAGGGCCACCACCGGGACCGCGACTAGGGGGGCCGCCACTGGGTGGACTGCCACCACTGGATGGACCGCCGCCACTTGGGCCACGAGATGGACCTCTAGGTGGACTGCCGCCGGGGCCACGCGAAGGGCCTCTTGGAGGGCCACCGGGACCGCCACTCGGGCCTCGACTTGGGGGGCCGCCGCCACTTGGGCCGCGACTTGGGGGGCCACTCGGGCCTCGAGAAGGTGGCGCGGGTGTGTCATCCCAATCATCTTCATCACCGATAAATTGTGCACCGCAACCGGGGCAACTTGAATCTGAGTCTCGAATGGGATAATGCCCACAATCATCGCAAGCAAAGAGGTCTTCATCATCTGTGTCCGGGCCATCATCCGCATCGGCAGATTCTCCCCAAACAAGTTCGATATTTCCGTCCAATGATCGGAATAGAGCGATTTCGATTCCAATATCGAAACCCTTGAGAGCCAACTCGGTTGCAATTGCGTGTTCAAATGCATTTGATAGATCGGGAGGGGTGTCGAGCACCCTACCATCATCGATGTAGGTCACATTCACTAGAACAGTGTCATCTTCAGTCATCGCGACTTGAGGTGACTCAACGGCAACACCACGCTTCCGAGCGACACGGCGAGCAGCGACCTCTGCCATTCTACGAAGTAAGGAAGGTGATGGTTGATTGGATTTCACTCGTTTCTTTTCCATCCCAACATCCTGACCATCATCTAGGAATCTTGCACCACCTGAAGCAGATGCCAAGTGTTCTGGGACTTCTCCGCCGGAGAGTCCAGCCAGAACACCAGTCGCAGTTTTTTGGTTCATTGCCAGCCATTCGTTTCGTGCACCTGCCTTCTCTGCCCTTTCGGATTCGACAATCTGATCCACCACTTGGTCAGTTACCGATGATGGCTCGGTTGGTGCTGAATGTTGAGCAGGGGAATCTGACATTTGGCCAGCGATTTGGTTGAGGAAATTGGAGGGGTCTATGCTTGCACCAGTCCCACCTGCTGAATCTGTGGCTTGCATATCATGGGTTGCTTGAACGGCTTGTGAACTGACTACTCCGAAGTTCCGAGCTCCCATCGCACCTGACTTTGAAGGGTCCTGTCGTGCCCCACATTCGGGACAGAAAAGTGAATCCCCAGGGATCTCTTCCGAACACACCTGACAGTCCATGGTTCCACCCCTACGGGTGGAAGGGCAGAACTCCCGTTAGAAAAGGTTGCCTAGAACAAAGATGCCCACAGGGTCAAGAACACTTGGCCTGTAGAGTCTACTGGAGGGGATATTGTGGTCGGATTAATCAATCCTGAAATTGATGCCCTTTTGGAAGAAACTTCGCGTTCCTTCTTCATTACTTTACAAGCATTACCAACTAAGGTACGATCGCAAGTTGGCCTGCTGTACCTTCTGGCAAGAATCGCTGATACAGTGGCGGATTCAAAGCAAGGTGAAACACAACTGTTACTCCACACGCTGCAAGAATACAATGAAGTGGCCCAGGGACGTTCAGAAACGCTTCCTGATTTTTCTGAATTAGTCCAAATCCAAGACAACGATTCCGAAGCGAAATTGCTGCAGAATGTTGCCACAGTGGTGACCTGCCTTGAGAAATTCCCGATGGACGATCAAGTGAGAATTCGAGAATGTCTAGAAATCATTGTTAGTGGTCAATCTCTTGACCTACAACGATTTGGAATCGCTAACGAAGACGGAGGAATTAACTCTCTTGAAAATGAAAGTGAATTGGATGATTATGCCTACAGAGTTGCCGGCAGTGTCGGTGAATTCTGGACAAAGGTTTCGTTGGCACATCTATTCAATTGCAATCCTGAAAAGGAAGTGAAATTATTCGAAAATGGAGTCCGATTTGGGAAGGCACTTCAGTTGATTAATATCCTTCGAGACATACCCGAAGATTTGCGGTTTGGAAGGTGCTATATTCCGCAAGACTCAATGGATAAATACGATTTGAAGCCTAGTGATTTATTGGACATGGAAAACATCGATTCCTTTCGCCCATTATACAACCATTTAATCGAAATTGCTGCATCCCATCTCGATGCTGCTATCAAATATATCGGGATGTTGCCATACAGACAATTTAGACTTCGTGGCGCCTGCATGTTACCAGTATTGATTGGACAGCGAACACTGACTTTATTGCGTACTCAAAATGTACTAGATGCTGAATGCCGAGTCAAGGTTTTGCGGCCTGAAATCAAGAAGTTGAAAAATAAAACAATTCGATCATTATTGATCCCGGGTTCATCCCAAAGATTGTTGAAATCAAATCGGGATGTTTGAAGATTAAACTCTGAGATAGGTTTTGTGGGGGAAAGGTCCCCAAAGGGGACCAAGTGGACTTTTGAGGGGTGGGTTCAATAAGGCACGAGCCTACCCTACGACTGACGCGTATGTCAGATACTGTGAATCGTAATTCTTCTGAATTCCTAGATGAGTTCATTCTCATCGAGGATGAACCCGCCCGGAAGGGAGAAGAAGGAACTGCAGTCAATCCACGCTTGGAACAACTTCGAGCAGCGGTTGTGTTGACACGTGAAGCTGTTCGAGCCGCGAGTATTACAGCACTTGAACTGGCTACCGAATCGGCTCACTTTATGGGTGTAGTGAGCCACGGAGGGGAATTAATCAATCCTTTCGAACACATTCAAGCCCCCGTCTGGGAAGAAGAAAATGTCCCACAAGAGATGTTGGATGCAGCCTACGCTTACTGTGAAGAATTGACTCGCCGCGAAGCGGGAAACTTCTACCACTCGTTCAAGTATCTACCAGATGAACAGCGCAAAGCAATCTGCGCTTTCTACGCATTTTGTCGACGTGCAGATGATATCGCTGATGGCGATTATGTCGATACATTTCCAGGGGCACTAGGCGCCAAGGATCCAGAAGCAATTCTATACCGGCGGAAGTTGGAGGAACTCGCCGCGGCCAAACCAGTCATTGAACGAACCGAATTTGAAGATAAATTGGCGCAATTGTTCTTCTTCCGCAAGAAACTCTCCACCGCCTACAACTGCATGTCGAGCACAGATCCGATTTTCATGGCCCTCAAGGATACGGTGGAAAACTTTGAGGTTCCACGCCAATATTTGGACGACCTGATCAGTGGAATGGAGGATGACCTCTATACCAATCGATACCAAACGTTTGAGGAATTGTATTCCTACTGCTACAGGGTTGCATCAACCGTCGGTCTTGTCTGCATAGACATCTATGGAGTCGAATCTACGGCAGCAGAGCGTGAATTTGCTGAATCGTGGGGGATTGCCATGCAATTGACCAACATTCTAAGGGATGTCCAAGAAGATGCTGAAAGAGACCGAATTTACCTCCCGCTCGAAGATTTAGAGCGCTTCGGAATTTCTGAGGCCGATGTGTTTTCAGGAAGGAAATTACTTGAACACCCTGGTTGGAAACCATTTGTCAAGGAATATTGTGCCCGAGTTAGGACCTACCGTGACAAGGGATTCAAACTGCTTTCAAGAATTCCAAAACAGAGTCGTTACAGTCCCGCCGCCATGATGACATTCTACAGCAGTATCCTGCGCCGTATCGAAAGAAGTGGTGGCGATGTATTCACAGAACGTGTCAAATTGAGTAAAGCCGAGAAGTTGACCCTTGCCGCAAGTTTGTACCTGCGACATCGCTTCTTCTCATTCTGAACTGAGAAAAACGCGGACTCACCTATGGTGAGCCACGCAACCGATTAAGAACGACAGCAAGGGCGAGCAAACAAGGAGGGAGAGAATATGCGTGTAGCCGTGCTGTTGGAAGATCGTTGCCAGCCAAAGAAATGCAACGCTGAATGTGAAGCATTCTGCCCTCCAAATCGGAATGGAATCGAATGCATCGTGATGCACGAAGGTTCGGGTAAACCAATTGTTTCTGAGGCACTCTGTATCGGTTGCGGAATCTGTATCAATAAATGCCCTTTTGATGCCCTAATCATCACAAATCTCCCTCAAGAACTTGAAGCTGATATGACCCATCGCTATTCTGAAAATGGTTTCAGACTGTTCCGTTTACCAGCCCCCAGAGAAGAACAAGTCGTCGGAATTCTAGGTGCCAACGGCATGGGTAAATCTACCGCCATCAACCTCCTCTCTGGGACACTCCGCCCCAACCTCGGTGACTGGTTGGCAGAGGAACGACCTTGGGAAGATGTGCTGGAAGCGTTTCCTAGAGGGGAATTGCGGGACTTCATGACGAGTGTTTCCGACAATGGTGTCAGAATTGCAGTCAAACCACAATATGTCGACAAAATTCCACGGGCCTTCCAAGGTGAGGTCAGTGCCTTGTTGGAAAGGGTAGACCAACGAGGCGTTATCACAGAAGTCAGTGAAGCATTGGCCATCGATCACCTCTTCGATAGAAAGTTACCAGAACTATCTGGGGGAGAATTGCAGCGTGTTGCGATAGCTGCGACCTTACTCAAAGATGCAGATGTGTACTTCTTTGACGAACCATCCTCATATCTGGATATTCACGAAAGAATGCGGGTTGTAAAAATCATCCAAAAATTGTCTGAATCAGGTAAACGCGTGATTGTCATTGAGCACGATCTGGCCATTCTAGACGTCCTTTGCGATTTGATTCACGTCGTCTACGGTGAACGGGCAGCGTATGGAATTTTCACACCACCTCGACCCGCTAGGACTGCAATTAATGCCTACCTTGATGGGTATCTGGAACAAGAAAACATGCGCATCCGTGACAAACCGATACAATTCCTACGTGGGAGAATGCGAAGCGAAGAAATTGGAGACCCGATTCTAGAATGGGGTGACATGGAAAAAACACAAGGCTCATTCCATCTGAAAACCGAATCTGGAAAGGTACACAGTTCCGAAGTTGTGGGTGTTGTCGGACCTAACGCAACAGGCAAGACAACGTTGGTTCGAATGATTGCTGGCGAATTAGAGATGGATGCGGGGTGGTGTACCATGGAGGCCAAGGTTTCCTACAAGCCACAGCATGTCAAACCTGAGTTTGCTGGAACCGTTCAACTCTGGTTAGATAGTGAACTCGGAATGAAATGGCGCAAAGGTGAATTCCATACGACGGTGATTCGGCCTTTACAAGTTGACAAATTACTCGACCAAGATGCACGTCGACTCTCGGGTGGAGAATTGCAAGCTGTCAGCATCGCCATTTGTTTGGGGCGTGAAGCCGACCTGTATCTACTGGATGAACCCAGTGCTCACCTCGATGCGAATGCTCGAATGGAAGCGGCAAAAGCAATTCGAAAAACCATGGAAGTCAATGAAAAAGCAGCCATGGTGATTGATCATGATATCTATTTCATCGACATTGTAAGTGATTCCTTACTTGTGTTTGAAGGTGAGGGGGGCTCTGAGGGTTTAGCCGTAGGGCCTCTGCCTCTCCGCAAAGGGATGAACCGATTCTTGGAGCAAGTCGAAATTACATTTAGGCGAGATCACGACAGTCACCGGCCGCGGATTAACAAGGCCGATAGTCGCAAAGACCGCGAACAAAAAGCCAGTGGTGAATACTTCTACGCAGGATGACAACAATGCCAGTAATCCCTCAAGCAACCGGTGTTCACGCACGCAGTCGACGGAGATTGAGTGCATCTTCCTTGGTCACATGGGAACGATGTAAGCGTGATTGGTTTTTGACACGAAGGTTGGGCATTCGGGTTGCATCACATCCTGAAATGTTGCTTGGACACATTGTCGAAGAGGCGGTGACTGCCATTTGGATGGAAAGGCCGCATCCCACCGAGGGGATGGATGAAGGTGCCTCAACATGGGCACCAGGACATCATGGGAAACGGATGGAGATTGACTCTCTTGAATCACTGAAGGATTGGTTGCGTACACTGATGCGACCGGTCGTTGATCGGATGATTGAAGAATTGAATGTCGCTTGGTCTGATTGCCTATGGAAGGCCGAGGGTCGCTCAATCAGCGATATCAAACGCGAGAAATTGAATGCCATGATTAAGAATGCAATCAAATTACAAATCGGTGAAGCAACTGCTTGCTTGGAAGCAAATGGTGGCCCTCATTTAGAGGACTTCCGAAAAGAAGGGGACCCTTTTGGAACTCCTGCGCCTTGTTGGGATGACGGGATTGGCACAGGGTGGATGAAATCAGGTGAACCTTGTTCGTGGTGGGAAGCTTGGGAAATTGCAAGACCTTGGGTCAAAGATCCACGAATCCTTTCAGCCCAGCGGCTGTTCCATCCAGATGGATGGGCGGCAGGGGAACTCGATGTTGCACATCGATGGCGAGGGGAAGTTCACATTGTGGACATCAAAGCAAATCGCGGAAATGGACGAGATCATTCAGGAGTAGCTCATCAACTTCGATTTTACCAATGGTTGTGGAATGAAACTCGTGAGCATCCGAGTAAACCAAGTAATCGTGTTGACGAAGGGGTTGTTACGAAGGCAAATTCATGGCACCTCGCCGATGGATTTGTTCACAAGGCCGAATTAATTGAGGATTTAGAGGCTGAATCTATTCGACTACTGGCCGTTCAGAACGAAATGGCATCTACGTCATTGGATGACTTGCATCTCAGTTCAGAGGGGCCCTCCGCAGAAGGTCGACTGGGTTGTGAAATCTGTCACGGATTGCAAACCTGTGATTACCCTCGTGGCGGACAGGAACAACCACTTCATTCACTCATCCCCGATACTGAAATCAAACTGGCAGGTGCACCCTATACCACCATCGCTGAATTGCCCAGCCGTGTGACTGTAAAAGGCTCATTGCATGGACATTGGGGGCCGATGCCAAATCACTACGGGGACCAAGTGGTAGGGGCTGCGATTACAGCCGGAGGGAAAACAGCAGTCATCGAGGAGATGGGCGTAAACCAATTTCCACAATTGCATCAACACCAAGGAGATGTTGTCGTTGTCAATGCTGCACCAGGTCAGTGGCGTGGTATGATTCGACTTTACCTTGATGTGGATAGTCAAATTCTTTCAGTAGAAGAGGCAAAGGAGTTGGATATTGATCGGATTGGATTGATTCCCACCCGGGCCAATATTTCAGGTATGGTCATCAGCCGTGGTAGCAATAGTGGAACCAATGCCAAGGGCAAGGAATGGTCGATGGCTACGGCCCACATTTGGGACGGGACTGCATTGACCGAAGTTGTTGCATTTGGGATGGGGCGAAGCGAATCGTTCGACAACCTTCGAGTGGGTGATCATATTCGTTTGATGGCTGCAGAAATCGGATGGCGTGAAGGTACACCTCAATTGCGAATTGACCCACGAAATACACGAATGATTGTCGAAAGTACCCCTCCTGATACTCCCTCGGAACAGGATTGAATTGATTTGGGCCGCATGGTTCAAAGACGTCGAACGATAGGGAAGGTTCCGTGCCCGTCCAAATAATCGATGATGATGCGCTGTTGGTCAGCAAATTCAGGAGGCTGTCGGCGACCAGTCTCATCCAGTATCAGAGCTGCCCCCGTTCTTGGTACCACCAGAGAATTGAATTTCTTCGTGGCCCACAAGTCCCTGCGATGATGAGAGGTCATATTGTTGAAAATGCAGTCTGCAGAATTCTTCGAGAAAGCCCTATGCTGGTGACTGAAGATGCTGATTGGAACATCCTAGAAACACCCCTCGATGCTGAACAGCGACCCGATCGATTCAATCCCGATCGCTACAAAGCACCCGAGCTTGAAGTGAGCAAGGGTGTCGATGATTTGGAATCTCTACGCGCGTGGGCGCGCGCAAGAGCAGAAATTCATTTCCCAGAGGTTCGGGAAAATCATGTGGCTGATTTTGAAGACCACCCTATGTCGATTGGAAGTGCAGAGGATTTTGATGATGAACAAATGATGGCGATGATTAATGCAACACTGGATTTTCATCTAGAAGAAGTTCAGCGATGCCTTGCAGAAAATGGAGGGCCAAATCTATCTCAATTTAGAGCAGGGGTTCGCCCAGAATGGCCTGCTCCCGATGGATATCCACACAATTGGTCCCTACCACATCCATCCGTTGGAGAGGGTGAATGTACCCTGATGGAGGCTTGGGAAATAGCCAGGCCTTGGTTTGTCGACCCTGATGCAGGCACATTCAGTATGGGCTCAATTCACCCTGAGCATTGGTTTGCTGGAGAGTATGATTTCGTCTACGATTGGGACGGCCATATCTCGATTGTTGATCTAAAGGCAGCGATGGGCAACAATGACCGCTCAGCAGGATATGTGTTGCAACTTGAAATCTATGCTTGGCTATGGTGGGAAACTCATGGCCGAAAATCGCGAGTTGAAAATTTGAGATTATGGTATGCAGGGGTTCCAGCAGTCAAAACAATCACAGCACCTGATGAGGGTCGCTTGCTGGAACTAGAATCTCAACTTCGAACAAATTATGAAGAATTGTTTCTCAACCGAAGCACCAACATCGAAGATTACCCCACGCAACCTTCTCCTGTGCAGAAATTCAAGGCGGGAGGTATCCACACAGGTGTTGATGAGAATCCTCTGGCTCGGTGCCGAAATTGTGATCACCGTAGCATTTGTCCAAATGGGGACAATCGCCAAGAATTGCCGACGATGGAAAGTTTGCAACATGCCGGAAGAAAGTGGCCAATCACTGCGGCATCTGATTTGCAAACTAGAATCGATATTTGCGGTGAGGTGACTGGGTTGCTATCGCCACAAAGCGATGATGATGGCAATATTCAGATTAAGTTCAATTTGCAACAAGGTGTCGACCGAATTGAAGTGAAAAACTGCTTTTTCCCGAAACCAAAGCGTATCACACGCCGAATTGCCAACGGATCTCATGTCCGAATCAAGGGAGGTAGACCAACCGAGTGGAATCTGAATCCAAGTGTTGAGCTCGATGATGTATCGGAAATCGAAATCATCGAACCTGAGGATGCTGATGGGGAGAGTATTGTCGGCTTGGTCACTGCAGGTAGTGTGGTTGGTCGCGTTATGACGATTCGTGATACGACTTGGCACAAGAATCGAACCAGTTCAGGGAAACCAAAGTGGAGATTGACGATTCAGGACGCAACGGGCCCCATTAGTATCGTCGCCTATTCCTTTGCAATGCCATCAGGGGCTCGATCAGTTCGCCCTGGAGATGATATTGCAATTCTCAACGGTGTGTATTCACAATTCTTTGATCAGCCTGAAATTAAATTCCAAAAGAATACCCGGTTGGCGATTCTCAAACGGCGGGAAGGCTAACCGCCGCTGGATACGATGATCAGTTCAATTTCGATATCGCCATTGATGGTTGATGTGTGAGGTACGATTTTTTCATCTACAACGGTGAGTACTGTGGAAGGGGGGATTCCCATTTTCTCTAAGACTGAGGCGATGCTAATGGGTTCATCGAACGTCATCGCAGTTCGTTCGCCATCATGGATAACACCAACCTCCATAACCTCGGCTGAGGCATCCGATTCAAGAGGTTGATGGCGCCGAGAGAGAGATTTGAACTCCCGCGTCACGAGGACAGTGGATTTCGAATCCACCGCGATACCGGGCTATGCGATCTCGGCTGTAGCCCTTCGACCTACGCTTTTGACATAAGCCTGACGAGTCTCAAGCATAGAAGCCGGAGCCAGAGTCTTCGTCTGACAAATCAATACCTGCGATTTCTTTGCCCTCCATCATCGACAACAAGCGAGCCGCAGTTTCCCGAGTATTGTCAATGGGCAAATCAAGACCGAGTTCAAAATCTGCGCTGATTCGTTGTGAAAGGCGATCCGCAGTGACTACATCGATACTGGTGCCAATCGACTCGGCTGAGTAAGCAGCACTGGAAACGCCATGAAGAGGGGAAAGAGAAACGAGTAGACCGGCCAAACCAAGCATACCACCTGATGGTTGTTCGGAACTCACAGAAATTCCTCGCTCATTCAATGATTCTTGTACATCCGTGGCCGAACAGGTCAGGTGAATGTGCTCCTCACCGGGTTTTGCACTGAGACCTGCGAGAACGATGACAAACGGTGTGTCGGAATCTTTTGCAAGTTGAAGGATGGATTCAGCCATCTCATGCTGACCTCGAGGTGTCATCGGTTGACCATTGCCCGTAATCGTAATCACAGATTTACCATTTTCCAAAGGGACAGAATGAATCGAAAGATGGGGTGGGACCAATAAGCCATCTTCCATGGTAGAATGAGGTGGCAAATCGGGGTGAATCACTCGGGCAATCATCGATGAATCTAGTTGCTCATTCAGAGTATCAAGCACTAATTTCCCAACATTCCCCACACCAGGGACGGCTGCAATCATCAATTGATGTTCGGGGAGACCTGTTTTTCCAGTCCAATGAATCGTGGTACTCATTCCTCCTCGTCCCCCGGAGAAGGTAGAGTCGATGCCCATTCCTTGGATTCGACCTGTTTGAGTTTCCGACGTAGGTCGGCACGAGCATCCTCAGGGGAAAATCGCATGGGGCCCGCAGCTTGTGCGAGGCCACCACATTCTTCACAAGTCTCGGAAAGTCCGTATGCACTACAAACGGTGCATTTCTGTAAGCGAGTCCGAGCCATATGTCATGCCCTCATGGTGAGGCCTTTGAACCTCTCTCTCCGAGAGGGGCTCATTGACGTGAGATTTCGACCACACCGACGTCATCACCGATGTTTTCGGATATGGCTGCCTCGACAAGATCCCAATGAGATTCGGCAACCTCCCAATCGGGAGCTTTGAGTTCAATGCGATATTCAGGTGCCCCGTCATAATAAGTTGCAATTTCTACTTCAGCGGATTCCGATGAACATTTTTCGACGGCTGTCAAAGCCTTTCGGATGACTTCGATGCCCTCACTACCGTGAATTTGTATGTCTGCTATGGCACGGATATTGACGAAATCAGGGATGATATTTTCGATGGCAATTTCAATGAACACAGTTGTCCAATCACCTTCAAAGCCTTCATTGGAAAGAGCATTGTTCTCGATGGCAGATTCCTCAAAGGAGGCATACAGACTTCCGAATGTTTCAGCCAATTCAATATTCATCTGATCGATTTTGGCATCGTCCCAACCCGAACGTTCGCCAACAATTCGCAATAGTTGCCCTGCACGTTGCTTGTTCTTCCATCGTTGAAGAGTATCTCGGCGGCGCTCATCACTAACTGATTTTATGCTGAGTTCGACGCTCTTTTTGTCCCTACGGACCTTCAATGCCTTGGCCACAACACGTTGACCTTCGCGGACAACTGAACGAATATTCTTGACCCACCCCGAGGCAACTTCTCCGATGAAGATGAAACCTTCTCGCCCTGGGTAGCCATCTAAATCGACGTACACGCCGTTCTGTTTGACGGTCTTAATCGTACAAACTAGGAATTCGCCGAGTTCGGGCCATTCGCCTTCGCCAGACATTTTTCCTTGACCCCCGTTCACTCGAGGATCTCAGCGACGGTAGCGCCCGTTAGTTGCGCCTTTCCACCCGCGGGACGGGCAAGAACTGAGCCGCAAACACCACAATTGATGAGGGTGGTTGCCCGCTCGAAAATAATCTGCTCATTGCCGCAATCACGGCAATGGACTCGAAGGAAATTACTGGTTGCCATTTGTTTCACCTAGAATCACTTGTCGACGAGTTCGAATTTCTTCGCTCGCTTGCATGGAGGAGTGTGGGCCTTTCCAGTTTCAGTACACCGGTAGAGAATGTTGACTCGCTTGGTAGGCTTTTCACGGCCTTCGGGTTTGGGACGCGGGAAACCGCGGTAACCAGCTGTCACTCGGCGGAATCGCCGCTGACCCCACTTCAATTCACTCGCACGGCGCTTCTTGACACGCTCAATGGTGTGCATCGTGTGGCGCCCAGCCTTGGGACTGTAACGCTTGACTTGACGTGGCATCTTGACCATGGATTGAGCCTCCTTCACCGTGTGGGTGCGAGCCTGCGACCATCGGCCCGTATATGAGGGTGTCGCGCGCGAGGGGATTTGAAATCGGGCTACTGCGTGGCGAAGTCGGTCAACGTTGATGAACCCTAACGAGGAGGCCATATCGATGTGGAGCCTTTCGGACCCCTGGGTTGGCTTTTGGCTGCCACTCGCATTGCTTTGTTTGGCGACTGGATTTTGGTTGACAGATCGAAAAGATTCTCGCAAACGACTTTCAGGTGTGGCATTCTTTGTGTCGGTGGCATTGATTGTTTTATTCGGAGCCAATACGCGTGGGGGGGATACTTTCGAAACCGCCTTGCTAGCGGTGCTTCTCCACATGCTTGGTCCAGTCACATTGATGGCTGTTGGGTCGCTGATTGCGACATTCTCGGGACCCTCTCCTGTGGGCCCGTTACCACGTGGATTGAGGCCCCTTGGATTCCTGATGGCAATGGGTGGTTTGTTCTGGATTGGTTGGATGTTGATTTCTGAACCCCCTGACGCGATTGCCAATGGAATCGGTGAAACGATTTGGGGCACTTGGGTGAATACATTTCTCAGCATCTTGATTCTGGTCTCAGCATTGGCAGGATCATTCTGCGTTATGATGGGGGATGAACGGCATAAAGAAGCACTTACTCTAGCAATATTGACCATTGCTGGCGGAATGATGTTCATCGAAATCATGCAGAATGGTTCGGAAGGATTGGCAGCATCAGGGTGGCATCAAATTCACTGGGAACAGATGATGTTTTTAGTCGGTGGAATGCTTGGTTCTATTTCGGCCATACTTGCCTTCATTTGGCTGGTCTATATGGCTGAAAGACGAGCACCAGATCCAGATGTTGTCGCACCTTTGACGGAGGAAGAAAAGGCCGTTGTTGATGCTGTTCTTCGTCTGAATCTTGAATTGGAGGGTTCCGAAAATGACTGAAGAAAGAGATTCTTGGTGGGGCCCGATTGCTCTCCTAATGCTCCTGATTGCTTTCAGCATGGATCTGCTCGTATGGCAACTTTCGGGTGGAGTGGAATTTTCATCGATTGGCGAACGCCTGATTCTCGGATTCAGTTTGGCATTTGGAATCACGAGTTTTGCTCTATTGTTGATTAGCGTGGGTGCTCTACATCAACATGCTCGATGGAAAGAACAAGTTGTAGGACTAATCCTACTTTCAGGTCTTGCGCTATGCTTGACCCATTGGCAAATGGATGGTTCGATTGAAAACATGCGTAGTGAAGGTGTGATGTTGTTCTCAGGGATGACGGCAATGCTTGCTGCTGTGGGACTGGTTTTCGGACTCCTACTCGCTTTGGTCACCGGTCGAGAACACACTCCCGACCCACTATTAGAGATGGATTCAACCGGTGGCGACGTGTCAGTAGAACTGGATGACTGAATATAACCGCCCGTAGGGCGTGAGGCAACCCTGATATAGAGCGGGTCGGTCGCCGGCTCGCTGAGGTGATAATATGAGCAAGGGCACTCCAAGCATGGGCAAGCGCCAGAAGTCCACGCACATTCGATGCCGACGCTGTGGTCGCCACAGTTACCACAAGCAAAAGCGCCAATGCGCATCCTGTGGATTCAATGTCACCTCAACCATGCGCGGTTATCGCTGGAACAAGCGAAATCGAAGCATGTATCAAAAGAAGTAATCGTGGAATTGGTGTTTCCGTACAAGGGTGTCAAACTCTAAAGCCCTCCCACGAGACGACGAACTGGGTTGCGCTATGTGTGGTATCATTGGCGTCGTCGCCCAAGTCGACCAACCCGTTGCACCCATCATCTACGATGGCTTGACCGTTCTACAACATCGTGGCCAAGACGCAGCAGGGATTGTCACCTGTGAGGGTGAACATTTGTACCAACGAAAAGCGAATGGCTTGGTTCGAGATGTGTTCCAGCAAAGGCACATGGATATACTGATTGGACACATGGGTGTTGGTCACGTTCGTTATCCAACGGCTGGAACATCTTCTTGCGCAGAAGCTCAACCTTTCTACACGAATTCCCCTCATGGAATTTCACTGGCGCACAATGGTAACTTGACAAATGCTGAGGAATTGAGAGATCAGCTATACAGGAAAGATTTGCGCCATGTCAACACCAACAGTGATTCGGAGGTTTTGATGAACATCTTAGCTCATGAGCTCCTAGAACGTGGGAAAACATACATGGATGACGAGTTGTGGTTCAATATCGAAGATGCATTCTATGCTGTATCCAAAGTCCACGAACGTTGTCGAGGTGGGTATGCAATCATCTCGATGATTACAGGGTATGGGATCCTTGGATTCCGAGACCCTTGGGGCATTCGACCCCTGATCCTTGGCCGACGAGATAGCCCCAATGGTGGAGATGAGTGGGTTCTGGCATCTGAATCGGTTGCGTTGATTACCCTAGGTTGTGAAATTGTTCGCGATATTGAACCCGGTGAAGCTGTCTTCATTACTGCGGGTGGAGAACTATACGAAAAACAATGTTCGGATAAGGCGTCGTATACACCCTGTATCTTTGAACACGTTTACTTTGCACGACCGGACTCAATTATTGATGGAATCAGTGTCCATCGTGCCCGACTGAAGATGGGGCGGAAATTGGCAGCCCGGGTTCCAACTGAACATCCCGATTCCAATATCGATGTCGTGATTCCCGTACCGGATAGTGGGCGAATTGCAGCCATGGAATTGGCGAAGGATCTAGGAGTTCCATTCCGTGAAGGATTTGTTAAGAATCGCTACGTTGGTCGAACCTTTATCATGCCAGGTCAGGCCATTCGGAAAGAAAGTGTGCGCAAAAAACTCAACCCCATTCCTTACGAATTTGAGGGCAAGAATATACTCCTTGTCGATGATAGTATTGTCAGAGGTAATACGAGTGCAAAGATTGTACAGATGGCTAGAGATGCAGGAGCCAGCAAGGTATTCTTCGCCAGTGCGGCACCCCCTGTAATCCACCCCAATGTGTATGGAATCGATATGCCCGCCAAGAATGAATACATCGCCCATGGACGTTCACAGGAAGAAGTGAGTCAAGAGATCGGTGCAGATTGGCTCATGTATCAAACCCTAGAGGATTTGATTGAATCTTGCCAAGGTGGAGCCTGTGGTGTCGAAGAATTTGATGCATCTTGTTTCAATGGTGTCTATGTGACAGGGGATATCGATGAAGAATATCTCGCGAAATTGGAAGATGCTCGGAACGATTCGGCAAAAAAAAAGCAGATGAAAAATGATGAGATCCTAGAGATCCACAACGAACCCTGAGGTGATTGGATGGGCCAATGGTTGGTCCGGATGGGTGAATCGATGCTGAAATCGAAACCTGTTCGAAAACACTTCACACGCATCTTGAGAAACACACTCACTGCACAATGTGAAATCCGTGGAGCAGAAGTCAGTATTCGTGTTGAAGGGGGGCTCATGTTTGTCAGTGGAGATTCAGATACTGAAATTGAAGATGCCCTGAAACACACATTTGGTGTCAATGCTGTGGATCCATTCACCGAAGTTGAACCCACACCAGAAGATGTTGCAAATGCAGCACTGGAAGCCAACCCTAACCCTGAAGGGAGTTTTGCCGTTCGCTGTAAACGCCATGGCCAAAAAGGTGAGTGGACCAGTCAAACATTCGCTGGTGCAACGGGTGCCGCCGTGCTTGATAAAGTCAATCTTACAGTCAATTTGAGTGAACCGGATTGGGCGCTTAGAGTGGCTCTTTTCCCTGACAAAGCTCGCCTATTGGGTACAAGATTCATGGGTCCAGGTGGACTTCCTTCTGGAGTTCAAGGGTTGGTAATAGCCCATCTCAATTCAGAAGAAGATTTGCTTTGTGCTTGGTTGATGATGCACCGTGGATGTCGAATCCAACCCCTTGAGGGGGCAGGTGAGCAACTCAAAGCGTGGGACCCCTCCTTGGTTTCAGAAGAATATGCTGGAAAACTGGTCACAGGGCCAGGTCGTGACAAGAACCCATCTCCATGGGGTATTGTTGCTCATCACTTACCGGATGCGCCTACCTTTGTTGATGAAGAGGATTCTGTGCGTACTCCTTTGGTCAATCTAGAACCGCTTGTCGGTTGGTCACAGAAAGAAATTGATACACTCAAAACTAAAGTTTTCTCCTGATACTTGTTGGCGGCAATCTCAAGATGGAGAGGGATGGTCAACAGCCATGCCGATGGTCATCGACCCGATTTCAGAAATCGAATGCGAAGCCATTGTTCGAGCAATCGATGTGTCTCCCGATGGTAAATGGATGGCATGGGGAAGTGATGATGGAGTCATACGGATTCTTGATACTACTGAAAATCCGACCGCTCTGGAGCCATTCAATGTTGATGATGCTGTAACACATCTTCAAATCGCCAGTGGAGACGTGATTGTCGTCGGCACGCACACGAGTAATCTCTACGGGCATGAACGACTAGGTGGGCATCGTTGGACGCATGCGATTGGAGGTGGCTGTGATCACCTCAATTTGTCAGGTGATGGGACCATCGTCGGTTGTATCGACGGGGGCCGTCACCTCCACTTGGTCACCGAGAATGGCATCAAGAGAGGGCGATTTTCTGCTGGTGAACTGATTGGAATTTCAGTGGCTGGTGATGGGACAGGGGTTGCGGTTTCCGATGATGAAGGAAATGTGCACGTCCTCGATACAAACGGGAACAAGCGCTGGAGTAGAGTACCAGAATCTGAAACTGGGGAAGTTGTCTCAGCGATGTGTTTCCTACACGATGGTTCACTCCTCCTCTGCAGAGAGGTCCTTGGAATCACACCTTCTGAAGTTGCACAAATTGCACTTGAACGGTGGTCCTCAACGGGTGAAAGAATGTTTTCGGAAGAAATCAATTCTCGTAGTATGTGCCTTATTCCAGATGGGATGGGGGCATTATCTGGGCAATTCGACGGTTCTGTTTTGAAAATTGATGATGGTTTGGGCACCAATCAAATTTGGAAATCAATGTACACAATCAATGACATTCGAAGGCATGGAGATGATATTCTCATCGCCTCTTGGTTCTACCTTCATCGAATCAGCCCTGAGGGGGATGAGGTTTGGCGATGTGAACACACAGGTTTGGTTCAATCTATTGTCGCGAGTCACGATGGTTCTCGAATCGCTTTGAGTGGAGACAATCAGAACGATTACACTCGAGAGAACCGGATCCTCTGGATTGACCCAAATGCCATCCCCTATGCGTTGTCTGCAGATGCGGATATCGATGATGACCTCTTGGAATTCGTTGATGGGGCCGAACTGAAATCACCAACAGCAGCCCCTGATGAAGACATCTATGCCAACGATGGTGACGAACTCGCTTCACTGTTAACCAAAGAGGAGCAGGAACAACTCAACTCCGGTACATCGACAGTCGATGATTCTGAATTATTTGCGATGCTAGATGATGAAATTGAACAACTCGCACAATTCCAAGAAGAAGATACCGACCTCATGGAGGGGCTTTCAGATGAGGAATTTGTTTCGCATATCGCACCCACCGCAGATGCGGGAATGGACATTGTTGTCAACGCCAATGAGGATGGGACTGCGATTGTACTTCTCGATGGTTCAGCGACATCACCAGGCAGCCAGGGCATTGAACAATGGATCTGGAGAGATGGGCATTCAAAGCAAATTGGGACTACTGAAAAGGTCAATGTTCGATTGCCGATTGGCAATCACACGTTCACACTGACAGTTAGTGATCGTGCCAGAGAAAGTAGTACGGATACGATTACCGTGCAAGTTCTAGGCGAAACTCGTGAAGACACCTACGATTTACTCGATGATTAATCGAGGATTTCCGAAAAGAATTCTTCAACCCGTCGAATTTCCGACATGCAAACTTCATGGAACATAGGATAGTGTTCGAAATCAACACCCCAACCATTTTCACGAAGGAATTCAACCGTTCGTTGTCCAGAAGAAAATGGGACCATATCATCTCGAATTCCATGGCAGACTAGAATTGGTGTATCCCGATTGGTTGGATGGGAAGCATCCATGTGAACTTCAGGGAAAATAAGGTAGCCAGACATGCAAACCATCCCCGCGATTCGCTGTGAAAATCGACAACCAGTGTACAGTGACATCGCCCCCCCTTGGCTGAAACCAACCAGAACAATTCGATTGTAAGGAATGCCACGTGCGTGTTCCGCTTCAATCAGGGCCGTGATCATTTCAGAGGATTCTTGTGCTTCAACTGGACATTCGCGCTCATCATCCGATTCACCTGCCAAATGGCGGATGTCGAACCATGATGGCATGCGCCATCCATTGTTTAGCGTCACAGGTCGCACCGGAGCGTTCGGAAAAATCCAGCGTGTGCTAGGCCTCGATATAATGCGAGGCATGTCTGCAAAATCGTGAGCGCTAGCCCCTAGTCCGTGCATCCAAATGACTGACGCATCGTGATTTGCTGTGGGTTCGACCACAATGGGGTCGGGCACGATATCATCTCAGAGATTGGATAGAGCATCTGCCAATGCAGGAAGAGCTTCTTCCCACGTGGCAACAATTCCGTAATCTGCAACTCCAAAAATTGGCGCATCTGCATCTTTGTTGATGGCGACGATGTACTTTGAGGAACGCATGCCTGCCAAGTGCTGAATGGCGCCTGAAATTCCGACTGCAATGTAGAGGCTGGGGTTGACGGTCTTACCGGTTTGCCCAACCTGAATACTATGTGACATCCCCCACTCATCGACGACTGCACGTGAGGCACCAACAGCAGCACCCAATTGATCTGCAATGGCCTCAAGGTGGCTGAAGTTCTCGATGCTGCCCATTCCCCGTCCACCGGATATGACGATGTCAGCATCGGATACATCTAGACGTTCGCTGGCCTTGGCAATCGCTTCCTTGACCGATGTAGCAACATCAGCACTCTGATTCACAGTACTAACTGCGGCGCTGCCACCTCCATCGGCTGCAGCGAAGATGTTAGGGCGTAGAGTGAGAATTGTGTCATCGGATACAGAGATTGTTTCCACCGCTTTACCCGAATAAATCGGGCGAGAGACGTTGTTCCCTGAGATGCTAGTCACATCTTGTACGACTGCGACACCTTTGGCGGCAGCCATTCGGGCTGCGATCTCGCGTCCGTTTGCCGTAGAAGCTGCGAAGATTCGACCTTCCGTGAGTGAACCCATAGCGGAAGCCCATGCACCGCCATCAAAGGATGAGAAGCAATCTCCTTCCACGGAGATGACCTTGGTAACACCTGACAGTGCGGCTGCCTCTGTGGCTCCGATGCCTCCTGCGCACAAGACTGTGGCATCCCCACCGGCTGCACCAACCAATTGGGCAGTCACTGGATGTAGGCTATTTCCTGATGTTTCTGCAATGATTGTAACCATTCTTCATCCCTCCTCAAATCACCTTTGCTTCGTCGCGTAATTTACCGACCACTGTGGAGACACTTTCAGCCCCCTCAAATTTCTGTCCCGCCGGCTTCTCTGCTGGCGGAGATTGATTGTCTAGAGATACAGATGCAGAACCGATATCGATGCCCAAATCACTCACGGACATGGTCTCAATTGTTTTTTTCTTGGCCATCATGATTCCCTTGACATTTGGACGTCGCAATTCAGTACTCATTTTGTCAAAGGCGATGACGCAAGGTGCGGCAACACTCACTCGCTCCATTCCATTTGCACTTGGGCGAAGCGCAAGGAAGCCAGATGAATCACCAGAAAGTTCGCTTACCATCGTTACACATCCAGCACCCAATTTCTCAGCGACGCCTGGTCCTGTCGAGCCCGAATTGGTATCTGCTGCTTGCTTTCCACAGAATACGACGCTCGCACCGGTCTTCTCAACCGCGGCTGCAAGAATGGATGAGATTTGATTTGAATCGAGTGTCGTCAAATCATCAACGACGATGTGCATGAGGTCAGTTACGCCGACTGCGGCTGCATCCGTAAGCATCTTCTTGGCACGATCGGGTCCACAAGTAATCGCAGTAATCGAACCACCTTGTGTCAATGCGGCCTCTAGTGCATACTCATCGAATGGACTCATCGACCACTTGTTGACGGCGCCTTCATCGACGCGTCCGCCAGTGACAACAATCTTCGCATTGGTATCCGGTACCTGTTTCAATAGAACTGCAATATCTGCCATTCATTCATCACCTACGGTGATGCGCCATCGAAAGTCCCTCTATGAACGATTCGCAGGGAATTCCTGAACATTCACTCGACCCAAGCGTAGGTCCGAGCACCCTCTAGTTCGCCTTCACCCTCAATATCAACCAAAGCGAATTCGCCACGTGGTTTGAGAACGCTACCGGCATGAATGCCCTTGTGCAATTCCTCGTAGGTGATTTGGTCAATCGCCATGCGGCCAGCCATTCTCTCAAACAGATTCCAACTAGCGACGACTTCGCGCCATCGGTCGCTGACGATGCCTTCGAAGACCTTGGCTTTGGCACCTGAACCATAACCGCAGAGTCCGAATTGTTGTTCATCGAGTGGACTATCGGCCTCATAATCCGATTCAAAGGTAGACATCATGGCCAAGAAGATTGAACCTGTATACTGATTGCCAATGAGTGAACTGGCACGCTGTCCTTTTTCAATTCGCTCAGCGTGGAATTCTTGGTAAGCCTGAGTCTTGGAAATGACTCGACGATAGCCATCTAGAGCTTTGTTGTGTTCAGCCTGACCTTCGGGGGTGTCATCGAAGTCTTCGATGCTTGGAGGCAAGCCAATCTCGGCTTCAACATCGTCCCAGGAAGCACTGCCTCTGCGTTCGTATGCGAAGACAGCAGGGAACATTCGCTTGGCTTGGAAGGCATAGGGAAGGTGCATGATGATTCGAGCCCAATCTTCGGTTAGAACTGTACCCCCATCTGGATCCCAACGGCCATCGACCTCTGCCTTGGCCCGGAAATCACGGAAAGCCTCCTCGACGGCATCTTGGTAGCATTGGTTGCTAAATTGACCATCAAAGACGGGTTCATCCCGATGAACTTGAACACTGTCAACACCGTGGCTGAAAATTCCCATTCTACGCACGGTGGATTCTGGAAGGTGGCGAACCATTCGCTCGACCATGCCTTCTTTGATGGAAGCCCCTGTCTCTCGAGCCAATTGAACCACGTGGGATATTACAGATTTGATTGAGACCTCACGACGAGGTTTGAAGAAATCGTGAACTGGTGATGTCGATACACCCCAGCGATCAGGAATCGAGACGAGGCGGGGGTTGTGTCGGATGAGTAGGGCACCGCCACCTGCGCCTTGCGTATACTCTCCAGCGGATTCCAAGTCATACTTGGCATTGTCACTGAATACGACAATTCCAATCCGGTCTTCCGATTCTCCGCCTCGGGCAACCCAATCGAGAGTGTTGTGTAGTGCATCAACAGCACCAATGCAAGCGAATGTCATGTCGACAACGTCACAGTTTCGGAAACACTCTTCGCCAAATCGGCCACCATAGCGCTGGGTTAGCATATCTAGAATGTAAGTCGCAGTAGGTTTGGCACCATCGAGCGCACTTTCAGTACCCAGATACATTCGACCAATTTGGGTTGGTTTGATGCCATTTCGATCGATCAGGCGGGTGACTGCATTGGCTCCCATCGTAGCCGTGTCCTCATGGACATCAGGAATTGCCATGGCAGAAAGACCGAGGCCCTTGTTGAGTTTACCATAATCAGCATCTCGCATTTCAGCGAAATCCTTCATGTCTAGGTAGAGCTTGGGAAAATGGATGGCAATATCGTCGATTCCGACCTCAGACATTTGGTGTAACCCCCTGTGAGTTGGGCTGGGGCGGTCCCCACTCGGTTTTCAATGATACCCCTACTAATTTGGGAATATTGCTGTTCATCAATGAACCATACGCACGCGAGGTGTTTGAACAATGGTCAAAATGTGTTTCACGTAAGTGGTGACTTACTGACCTGTGATTTCATTCACAGAATCAAGCAACTGCGGATTAGATTCAAAGTGGGAACGTAGTGTGTCCAAACCAGAGGAGATGGCATCTGCAACAGCGAACTTAGCATCCAAGGGATGGACTGTACCGTCCTGAACGGCGGTGATGAAGCCCTCTAGGCTATCGTAAGTGCTAGGTTCACCATATTCGGGATTGGGTGTGACTGTGATTTGCCCCTGTTCGGGGAGGATGATGTGCTCAAGTAATTCGTAGATTGGGCTGTCATCCTTCTCAACATCAAGGTAGGCCTTGCGCATCTTCTTGCGCAACTTCTCGGGGGAATCGTGTAGTAGGATGGCGCCAGATGGATCCGATTTGCTCATTTTGTGGTCAAATGAGTCCATTCGTGCGCCTGCACTCTTGAGGCCAGAGATGATGGGTGTGTGGATACAAGTCGCTTTGGTCCAGCCCCAGTGGTCAGCCACATCTCGCATGTACATGTGCGCCTTGCGTTGATCCATGCCTCCAATGGCCAAATCGATGTCCATCTCGAAGATGTCAGCCGCTTGCATAGCTGGATAGAAGAATTTGGACAAATCACCGTCACCACTCGCTTCGTCCCGACCCATGATACTGAATGTTCGTCGTGCGCGTGCAAGGCTCATATTCTTCGAACAACGCAATACACGGGCCCAATATTCGCCGCTGTCCATGATTTCCGAAGCATAAGCGAAGCGAAGTTGACCCGGACCATCTCCCTCATCGGGATGATTCAATAATGATCGGAATACTTCCTCCATATACTTCGCAGTCGTGTGAATTTTCCCCATATCCCCTGCAAATTTGTCGTTTACCCAAGCATGCCAATCCGCGAGGAAAATGAGGACGTTGACATCAGCATCCAACATTCTCCTTAGATTGGTAGCCAAGACTTTCCATCCCACATGTGCTTTGCCACTGGGCTCAAATCCGACATAGGCTCGAATGGTTCCACCATCTTCAATCCGTGCAATGAGATGCTCGACACCAACAACCTCCTGGGCAGCCCCAGTAATCAGGTTTAGTCGTGTTTCTGCATCCATTGTAATCGCCTATAGAATGTTGTACTCAGCCGAGTAACTTGCTAAGTTTCTCTGCGCGCCCGGCAGCCTTCGTGTTGTCTCCAGCGTCTAGAGCAGTTTGAATCTCCTCAATCATGCTCTCTGCTTCTGCCTTAACTTCATCCGAAATATTGGTTGACATTTCCATTAATTTCCGAGCTTGGCTGATCCCGGATTTGGCCTTAGATGCCTTCTTTGCGAACTCCTTGGCCTTGTCACCTCGCTGCTTTGCAGAATACCCTGTGGCTTCGTCTAGGAATGCGGACCAACGCCTGCGACTGTCCATTGCAACTTCCATGGCATCGGGATCATCGAAATCTGGGCGTTCCTGGTGAACATCCACAACCAACTTTCCCATTGAATTATACTCAGCATTGATATTGGTCATGATTCCATGACTGCCTGTAAAAGCATCACCGCTGCCATCTACATTGTCAAAATGCTTGCCAGCCAATCTGGCCAGTCCTCCTTCCGTGGCCAATTTCTTGGCCAATCCTCGCTTCACCTCAAAGGTCTCCATGTTACCTCCGAGCGACAACCCGTCGTTAAGGGTCGCGGCTGGTCATCGTGTTAAGAAGGGTGATAATTGGGAGGGTTGTCGGCTGCCCGATGGCGAACAGGACGACCTCGGCTTGTGGCTTGGTCACCCTCCTCCTGTTTTCCTGTATGGTATCCGTTGTCTCTGCCGAAGGAACGGTTGAGTTGGAAAACCCCATTTGGCTCTCAGATCATGATTTGGGGCTGGAAGCGGTTGCTACTGGAGGTGAAACCACTCAGAAAATTTTGATCGCTGGAGCGGAAGGGTATGCGCGCCTTTTGGATGGTAGCGACCCCAATACCCAAATCGAATTGGCCACGCCTGTCAATGAAACAATTCGTGCCATAGATTGGCACCCACGTGGAAAGACCGCACTTCTTGTGGGTGATGGTGGAACCATGCTCCGATACGCTGCAGAAGATCACTCTGTAACCACAGTATCCGGTAGTGCGTATCTGAATGGTGTCGATATCGCAACTGTGGCTTGGAATGCTGCAGGAAGTGACGCCTACACAGGTGGCGAAGGCGGTTGGTTGTGGGCTTACCACGAAGGTGAAGGTGGCCAGGGTGTATTCCAATTGCTCAACGGTACAAAAGAAAGTCAAATTACAGGGGTCGCTTGTCAGGCTGAAGAATCACTTTGCGCTGTGACAACAGAATCTGATGGAATTGCCATCATTGATTCAAATTCAGCGCATACCATTCATTGGATTGGGGGCACTGACAGAGTTTGGCGTGCTGTCAATTGTGCAGAACCTGTGTTCAATCGCTGTGTGGCCATTGGTGATGGACGAGCTATCGGCATTATTGGGTTGAACATTCAAGAGCCGCAACAATCGACAATCTTCACAAAAATTATCCCCAGTATCAGCGGTGAATTTACCCACATCCACACCCGTGAGGCTAGCGAGGTTCTCGTGACCATGGCTCCATTCCAGGTCATGGCTTGGGATTTATCAGAAGGTGAAGCCTACGAGTGGATCGAATACGAAGAAGTAGTTTCGAGCAGTAGTGCACTTGCGGGTGAACGACTTGTTGGTTCATGGGCAACTACTGATGATTCCAATATCGGATTTGTAGTGACATCATATGGAGCCGTCATCGGTTTCCACCCCCCACCCGAAACAGATGTTTGGACGGACAGTCTGATCTCTTACATTTTGGGGGCCGTTGTTTTGGTTGCTGTTCCTGGTTCAGTTCTGGGCTTGATTTTCATGAATAGTGAGACACTTCAGAAGAAATATTTCGCACGTAGAAATGCCAAGTATGAAGCGTCCGAGAATGCACGAATCGAGAAAGAAAAAGCGGAGAAACGTGCCGCACGTAAAGCCAAGAATTCCTAATCCGCCCCCTATGGGGGGCGTCGGCAACGTTCAAAGGGGGCCCCCTCGGGGCACTCAACATGGCATACGAGGCTCTCGACTTCTACGATGTCGACGCATTGCTTTCGGAAGAAGAGCTGATGGTTCGTGACATGGTTCGTGATTGGGTCGATGAGAAAGTTATCCCAAATATCGAGCAGCACTACCTCGATGGAACCTTCCCAAGAGAGTGGATTCAGGATCTTGGCGAAATGGGTGTCCTCGGGATGGTCATCCCCGAAGAATATGGCTGTGCAGGTATGTCATACACAGCTTACGGGGTTGTTTGCAGAGAACTTGAGCGAGGGGACAGTGGACTACGTTCCTTTGCCAGTGTCCAAGGTTCACTCTCAATGCACCCGATTCACAAATTCGGTACTGAGGAACAAAAGCAGAAGTATCTACCTGGTATGGCCACCGGTGAACTCATCGGTTGTTTCGGCCTCACCGAGCCAGACTACGGGTCCAATCCAGGTGGGATGATTACCAAGGCCGAAGATATGGGTGACCATTACCTACTCAATGGTGCCAAGATGTGGATTACCAATGGCACCATCTGTGACTTGGCCATTGTTTGGGCAAAACTCGATGGAGATATTCGTGGATTCATCGTCGAGATGGGTGACGAAGGATTCACCGCTCCTGAACAGAAGGGAAAGCACTCCCTACGGGCATCGGTAACCAGCGAATTGGTCTTCCAAGATTGCAAGATTCCAAAGGATCGATTGTTGCCAAAGGCCAAGGGACTTTCCGGTCCGTTCTCATGTCTGAACCGAGCAAGATACGGTATCGCATGGGGCAGCATAGGTGCGGCGCAAGCATGTTTTGATGCGGCCAAGCAATATTCGCTTGAACGGATTCAGTTCAATCACCCAATCGCCGCCTTCCAACTCATCCAGATGAAACTCGCAACCATGCTTCGAGAGATTACCAAGGCACAACTTCTGGCCTACCATCTCGGCCAGAAGGTCGACAGCGACAACTGGATTCCTGAATTCATCAGTTTGGCCAAGATGAACAATGTCGACATTGCTCTAGAGACTGCACGTGTCGCCCGAGACATCCATGGGGCCAATGGCGTGACAAGCGAGTATCCAATCATGCGACACATGAACAACCTAGAGTCTGTCAAGACCTACGAAGGAACTCACGACATTCACAACTTGATTTTGGCCAGACACATTACTGGCATCCAATCATTCACTCGGAATCTGAAGTGAGGTGTTCGCGTGCGCGAGAAACTTCTCGACATTTGGCCGATTTGGAATGTTCCGAGTGCTAGGAAATCTGGTACTGGTTTTCTACTGAGCATGGCGGCGATTGACGTCATGATTCTGGCGCCCTTCTATCTCATCACCAATCATCTCATGAGTTGGAGAGGGACCACGGTATTCGATCCGACCACATCCTTGGATTTGGCTATTCCATTCATGGCTTGGACTGTCGCAATTTATCTCTCTCTGTTCTATTTTTTCTACCCGTTGCCCTTGATTTCTATGCCAGATAACAAGAGAGGACGGTACGAATCTCTCATTATGAGTCAAAGTCTGATTCTGTTGTTCATCATCTCAAATACTTGGTTCGTCATTTGCCCTGCTGAGGTTCACATTCGATCTCAGGCGTTGGAGAATGTCGACACCATGCACCCGGTCTTCTTGGCGATGTTTGAAGGGCTCTGGTCAATGGATGAACCATACAACGCTTGGCC
>JASLKT010000139.1 GCA_030747395.1 Candidatus Thalassarchaeaceae archaeon | reverse complement strand
CATTGATTCTCCCCAACAGTCTCAACATCGGTAATTCAAGTGGACCCACCCGTTCTCGAAATCTCGGTGTTTCCAGTATCGGTGGAAGTCTGGGTGGCCCAAGTGGATTGAGTGGAAGCGGCAAAAGTGATTTTGGATTTTGAGCGCAGTCTTCAACAACCGCCACTTTCTCACAAATTTCATGGAACCTTCCTGGCTCGTGCTGTTGTGTCAATCCTGTGAACGAGCATTCGGCAAACCACGTAGTGCCAAAAATTTGCTGTGCCCGCATTGCAATCACAATGATGCCAAAGTTTTGTCACGCCACTTTTCAGCCAATGCGGCTAGTGATGCAGTATCTGTGGCCAATGTCCCACCTGAGATTCAGAAACAATTGTCCTCGTGGCTAAATGATCAGCCACAGACTCCACCAATGTCTGCTTCCGATTCTGTAGACGGGTACAGTGTCCTCTCTAAAGCAGCAGATGAAAATGGCATAGTGACCATTGATTCTCTGGAAAATGTCCTGAAGGAATCAAA
>JASLKT010000138.1 GCA_030747395.1 Candidatus Thalassarchaeaceae archaeon | reverse complement strand
GCTGAAACCGCAGCCGCACTAGATGATTCAGGTGTCTCATACACCATGAGAAGTTTGCACACCACGATCTTGGATGATGTACCTGGTTCGTTAGGGGTATTCACTCGTGGATTGGCAGAGAATAACATCAATCTCCGTTCCATTCACATCATGAAGACTGATGCTGAAGGTGTACACATCGGTTACTCAACGGAATGAGATCCTTACTCTGCTGATTGCGGAGTGATGAGGGTGGTGCTGCCATCACGATGGATGATTGGCAATTGGAATGACGATGAAGAAGGAAGAACGTGGACAACGCAAACATTGCCACAAGCCGGTGCAAGGTAATCCTCTCCCGTCTCAGTCATGACCAAGCGAATGCCGTGTCCTGCAGGGATGATGGCATCAATGGCTTGGAATTCCATCATCATCGTGACTTGCATCCCTGGAATAACTGTCGTCGCATCATAACCACCTTCGTGATAGCGGATGTCCATGGTGGCGTGACCGATTCTCATGCCTGTTTCTGCATCTTGC
>JASLKT010000137.1 GCA_030747395.1 Candidatus Thalassarchaeaceae archaeon | reverse complement strand
AGTATGAAGAAGTTATTGATAAATTGAATTCAATGGGTTTTGATTTAGAATGGGGAGATGACTTTGGTTATAAAGAAGAAAAAGCTCTTACTCAGGATTTACGTTCGCCATTATACATAACAAATTTCCCTAGAGAAAAAGGATTTTATCATAGACCTGATCCGGCAGATCCTCGTTCTCTAGTTTGTCATGATCTTTTAGCACCTGAAGGATATGGTGAAATTATTGGTGGAGGCGAAAGAGTATGGTCTCCTGATGAGTTAACTGAGCGTATTATTGAAGAAAATCTGGAGCCTGAGTCATACGGTTGGTATCTAGATATACGGAAGTTTGGTAGTGTTCCACACTCAGGTTTCGGTCTTGGATTAGATAGAACAGTCAGTTGGATTTGTGGTTCGGATCACATAAAACATGTAATTCCCTTTCCTCGTACAATGCGAAGAACTACGCCTTAATTATTCTTGAAGTCTTTCAACTAATTTACTTTTATTGCCCGAAACAGAAAGCCCTTTTTCTTTTAGAAT
>JASLKT010000136.1 GCA_030747395.1 Candidatus Thalassarchaeaceae archaeon | reverse complement strand
TTTCTTCGACTGATTCAAACGGTGTCACCTTCAGTTTGACTTGGAATGACACACACCTATTCCTAGGGTGGTCTGGAACAGATTGGGCCAGTCCGACTGAGGGGGCTGACATGTTTGTGTATCTGAATACGAGTGAAGGGGGCAGTCCAATTTCCAAGGATTGGAATTTGGCACAGACGTTGCCATTTGCGGCAGACCATGCATTCGTTCTTGAGGACTCAACCTATTCTTCTTTACAAAGTCACGATGGAACCGGATGGGTCGATAACTCCGTTTCACCAGAATCTTGGATTGGTCACGCCGGCAACCCAAATACCGAGATTGGAATACCATGGGGTGCAATTGGGGACCCTGAGAACTTGGGCGTTATCGCATGGGCTCAATGGCAAGATGCAGGCAATGTTTGGACCGCTTTTCCACAGGAAAATCCAGCCACATCTAATGGGGCTGAAACATTCACACATTGGTATCAGATCGAGAACCGCTCGACTCCACAATCCAGTTCCGATGTTCAAATTCAAACTT
>JASLKT010000135.1 GCA_030747395.1 Candidatus Thalassarchaeaceae archaeon | reverse complement strand
TATTTAGGATTTCAGTGGATTAGTTTTAAGCTTTCGGCAGACTAGTTCCAGTATTTTATAAACATGTGAACGGACCACTAGACTGTCATTTGGTTTTAATCCAAAATGGTTTCTTTTTATTGTTTTCTCAGCTTCTTTTCCTCGTTTCTCTTGCTCTCAGTTCTTTTGTATAATCATTATCATTGTCAGCTTCATCATCATCATCATCATCATCATCATCATCATCATCATAATTACTAATTGATATTTATAGAGCTATTGATGTTCTTGTACTCGTCATCTTCATCACAATAGAAATTTACATCACCAGACCTTCCCAGAATGATTTGTGGATAAAAATGTCATCATCTGGTCGCAAAGATGTCAGAGTCAAGGACGGTATTTGATTGTACATTGCTCTAGACGCGTCTCTCCATAATCTTGAGTAGCAGAATGGCAAATAATTTACACTTAAATTAGCTTTTACTCACATTAAATGAGCCCATTTTTTCCACATTTTTAAACGGATATATTTGTGATATCTGTG
>JASLKT010000134.1 GCA_030747395.1 Candidatus Thalassarchaeaceae archaeon | reverse complement strand
GGCGGTCGACAATCTCGACTTTTTCTTTGCACGAAATGAGCCATCTCGAGTCATTTCGATGCTGCGTATGATTCAAGCCCACACACAATTGCACAGAGGCATACTTCTGCTCAATGTATCCAGTGACATGGTCGACAAATCGGTCGAAAGAGAACTGTATGCGATTTGTGATATCGTCATGGAATTTGAGGTCGGCATGTTGGGGACAGATTTCGAAACGAGAATGGTCATCCGAAAATTCCGCAACGGACCTGAAAATCTCAAGGCCATTTCATTCCGTGTCACAAAGGATGAGGCCATCACTCCAGAAACAGTAGATCGTATTGCTTGAGTGAATCAATGGGTAGCGTTCCGACTGGCCCACTGCAACCCCTTCCAATCGCTGAAATTGTTGCAGAGGGGGTTCGGATAACCCCTTACATCCTATCCGAATAAGGTTGAAATGGCGATGAGTAATTTTTTGTATAGTCCCGATAACCGCAATTTATGTCAAACAGTGATGAGAAGGAACAGCTGTCTTTAGCAATCC
>JASLKT010000133.1 GCA_030747395.1 Candidatus Thalassarchaeaceae archaeon | reverse complement strand
AATTCCTTCATTTCCGCCTCATCGAGCTTTCGCTTCCCCTTGAGTCGACCAATGGCGCCAAAGATACCAGCCTTCAACCCCTCAAGTGCCATCACTCCGTCCTCTAGCATTACTCGTAAGAACCCCTCGGAACGGCCCGAAGGGCCGGACAAGCCTAAGAAGGGGCTCAGGAAGCCGCAAGTGTGGCAGATCTAACCGTTCCACTCTGGCAACTGCAAGTTGCAACATCCATAGGCATCATCGGTGTTTGGATTGGATGGAGAGGTGGCATGTCAAAAATGGTTGGATTTTACGATTTACCTACAGCTACTCGCCTACTACTGTACGGATTTTTTGCAGGTGCAATTTTCCAATTCCTCAGTTCCACACTGGTCCTAGATCCCTTATGGTTGGGTCAACCAATTATCCCAACAATATTTGCATCCCTTGTCCTTTCACTTTCCTTGTCGCTTTTGACAATGTTCATGCTTACCAGAGAGGGCGTACGTCGCCTGAAGGGGCAACCAACAGCAGGATGGACATTCGGCTTGGGAATCG
>JASLKT010000132.1 GCA_030747395.1 Candidatus Thalassarchaeaceae archaeon | reverse complement strand
ATCTCTCACGTTAGAACCATTGGCAAGGTTGCAATTTATCCCTGTACCTGTGCGTGTTCGCGTACCTTACATCGACAATGGCCTCCCATCGGCCGGTACAACTGAAGATGTCAGTTGTATCACTTCGAGTTTAGAGGACTCCTCTTTCTCAGTCACCGATTCTCTCTCGGATGAGGGTTCATACGTCGAGGTCTGGATTAGCCGTGCATTTAGCGCTGATTTGTATGATGGGAACGGGGACCCACTGGGTCCGTCAGGATTCATCGAAGACATTTCTGTTGAGAACGAGGAGCGCATCGAACATACATTGGTGATTGAAAATCGGGGCAATATCGAAATCGATTTCAGTGTGCGCGCCTCTCCAGCCATGCCGAATTGGCAAATGGATTTGACAGCAGGTGTATTGAGCGATGATCGCTTCTTACAATTCACCCTGCAACCGGGGACATCACTGAGTATCGACATCGTGGTTCTCGTACCTTTCAATTCCAATGATGGTGACACCAACCAAATCGACTTCAGGACAGAGTTGGACGA
>JASLKT010000131.1 GCA_030747395.1 Candidatus Thalassarchaeaceae archaeon | reverse complement strand
AGCCGCTTCTGCAGCCGACCAAAGCGGCTCGCTAACCGTCGACTGCGTCGATGTTTCGGATACGTTCGCCCACGGCATTGTAACCATCAAAGCGATGAGGATGAACGGAATAAGTCGATGACGCATGGGGCTTAACGAACCGCAGCCCCTTTTTGATAGTTGACGCCCTACGGGCGTCGATTATTCAGGGTCTATTGTCGACAATTCTCTCTCATTTACAACAATGGTGATATCCACATCCTCACCATTTTCAATGATTGGATTACTATCGTTAATTGTTATGGAAAATAGCCATTCACCAACACCGAAGCCATGTTCATTGTAGTAACTGAGAAGTTCAGTACGCTCATCATCTGACAAACTGATAATCTCACCGCCAAGGTCATGAACTTCCCTTCCTCGATCAACATGAAGTTCCAAATGGACATACGTGCCATCATTGGATGAACCGTAATATGTAGAATTCGAAATGTCAAACCCTAGAGGCGCATCGAATAATTCGACTTCTAGTTCATCCCATAGCCCATCAGTAACTCCAGTT
>JASLKT010000130.1 GCA_030747395.1 Candidatus Thalassarchaeaceae archaeon | reverse complement strand
GTGTAGATTAGCGCACAGGTGTCGTGAGGATCGACTCCACTCATACGCTCCTTGATGACAGCATCATCAACACCATCGCCGATGGCGAGGAAATCTGCCCAAGACATGGCATTTCCGCTTTCCATTGAACCCGAATTCTCAAGCACAATCGCCTTCTCAACAAGGGGCAGATTACCCATGATTTTGTCCATACGTGTGTTTGGCATTTTCTGGGCGTTGTCACCGCCTTGTGGGTTGGTTCCCACGAAGACAAACTTCGATTGGGAGTTACCCACAACCCATTCAACCTCTTCGGGCGAACAGGTGTGGTATACGCCGACTGCGACACCATTGAGCATCTGTGAAGCTGCATAGATTAGGAACCACTCAGGCCGATTGTATGAGTATATACTGAGTTTGTCATGCTTTTCGTAGCCGAGTGTGTGAAGGGACTTTGCGATAGCCAATGTCTTGGAAAGAACCTCTGACCATGAATCGGTGTTCCATTCCCAAGGGACGCCTCTCTGAGCCTCTCCTTTTCTTGTTGACATGGCTGGCATATC
>JASLKT010000012.1:14946-32728 GCA_030747395.1 Candidatus Thalassarchaeaceae archaeon | reverse complement strand
GAGGTGCTCATCGAACAGATTTGACATTGCAGGACTTGTCCACGTTTCATGGTGAACTCCATTCGTAATTGGATGAATGTGTGTTCCCTCAAACATTCCACTCGCCACATATGCATTCAGATTCGATACAGCATTGACTTGGCCTGCGAGAGCCACTGCTAGATGACTCATTGAGCAGGTTTTTTCGTCTCCAACAAGATTCATCGCATCTTTTGGAAACAATTCTCCTAAGACTGCTTCAACATCGTCCCAGCCAAATCGGTCATGACCTGCAGGAACTGGTGTATGGGTAGTGAATAGACAGCGTTGCCTGAGTTCTTCACGACTCCATCCTTGATGCAACATTTCGAGCATAGCAAACGTACAATGGCCTTCGTTCAGATGCAATCCAGTGATGTCGTGTCCCAACGCTTGAAGGGCCCGAATACCACCGACACCGAGCAAATATTCCTGACGAATTCTCGTCGTATCGTCTCCGCCATAGAGTCGATTTCCAAGGCTTCTGTGGTCTGGTGAATTGTCCGGGTGTCGCGTATCGAGGAAGTAGGTAGGCAAACCTTTGATTCGATACATCCAGATTTTGGAATGTAGCGTCATCCCATCGAGTGGGAGTGTGATTTCAACTCCTGTATCGCACAGGAATTCATGCGGGTCTATTTCACCAAACGTTTCAGTCTGGTTGCCCTTTTCGTCCAAATGTTGTCGACCATATCCTTCTCGGTATAGCAGTGTACATCCAACAAGATCGATACCCGCATCCGCCGCAGATTTGATGTGGTCACCAGCGAGTACACCAAGCCCGCCAGAATAGGTATGGAGTCCACTTTCAAAACCGACTTCGGCAGAGAGGTATGCAACACTCATTCGGACCATCTCGGTCCGCTTCCACAGTCCTATGAATTTGACCCTACAGAGGTTAGAAATTACTCAGCGTTTGAAAACGTTCCAATTTCCTTCCGCCAATTCAGGCCAATCAAATCTCCAAGTCCAATTCCCAGTAGATTTTCCAGGTGTATTCATGCGTGCATCTGAATCCAATTGTAGAATGTCCTGGAGTGGAACAATCGCCAGAGGTGCTTGTGATTCCATCGCCAAACGAATGAGCGTTTCACAAGCATTTTCACCAGCCAATCCGGTTTCAATCACACGTAATTTCCGTTCACTTGATGCTTCATTCCACCACCCCATGGTCGTGTCATTGTCATGCGTTCCAGTGTAAACAATACAGTCCTTTGAAATATTTTCTGGCCGATGTGGGTTGTCTTCGTTTTCATCATCAAAACCGAAGTGAAGAACCGACATTCCTGGAAGATTGTGTCTCTTTCTTAGCTCCGTCACACTCTCAGGGATGATTCCAAGATCTTCCGCCACAATCAGAGTATCCCCTGAAACATCGATGATGGCTTGGAGTACATCATCGCTCGGCCCTTCCATCCATTGACCATTTCTCGCAGTCTCTTCATCTTGGGGAATCGCCCATGCGGCCTCAAATCCACGAAAGTGATCGATGCGCACCAAATCGAACAAACCACAAATTCGCGCCATTCGCATTCTCCACCATGTCCAATCCTCTTCTCGGTGTGCATCCCAATTGTATAGCATCGTGCCCCAGCGTTGCCCATCCTCTGAAAAATAGTCAGGTGGGACACCTGCCACCACATCGTGGTGGAACAAGTGTGGGCGGACCCAAACATCGACCGAATCCTTGGCGACAAAGATGGGTAGGTCGCCGAATAGTTTGACACCTTTTTGTGCAGCATAGTGTCGTAGAATCATCCAATCTCTCTGAAACCGAACCTGATTCATGATTCGCCCTCGGATTCGCGGCATGTACATCTGCATGGCCTGCTCAATGGCTTCTGGATGCCGATCTCGCAATGGTTCTGGCCATTCAAACCACGGTTTTTCTTCATGAATCTCTTTGAGGACATCATACAATCCCCAGTCCCATGCCCAATGTGCATTGACACTGAGCCAATCTCGAACCAATTCGTGATCGGGGTCCTCCTCAAACGATGGATCGCACAATTTGACCCACCCCGCAAATGCGCTTGTCGATGCATATGGGCTTTGATGCTCATCAGGTGGTGTAATTGGCAAAACTTGCCACACGGAAATCCCCGCTTCTGCAATCAAATCGATGAATGTGAAGGCATCGGGTCCCAATTTCCCGGAGGGCAAAGACGTGATGTGGCACAATACCCCCGCCTCGCGCATACCCGGCCTTCGGCCGGGAAGGTGGAAAACCTTTGATGTAAAGTGGACTCGCCGGAGCGATGCGTCGGACCTCAATCGTACTCGTCGCGTTATTTCTAGCACCGGCTTGGCTGGGCATGGTCACAGCCTCCACTCCGGACGAAATCACCCTTGATGGAGATATGAGCGATTGGCCAAGCGATTCTTTGCAATCCACAGACCTCAATGCGGTTACATTCAGAATGACTTGGAATTCCACACATCTTTTCATCGGTTGGTCTGGCACCGATTGGGCCAGTGAAACCGAAGGAGCAGATTTGTTTGTTTATCTGAATACCAGCGAGGGCGGTAGCCCCTTGTCGAAGAACTGGAATTTGGCCCAAACACTTCCATTTGCGGCAGATCATGCATTTGTGGTTGAGGATAATTCCTATTCATCTCTGCAATCTCATGATGGGTCCGGTTGGGTTGAAAGTTCAGCCATAGCGTCATCATGGATTGGTTGGTCGGGCAATCAAAATACGGAGATTGCAATTCCATGGGATGGTATTGACTCTCCTGAGAATGTCGGTATCGTCGCGTGGGCTCAATGGCAAGATGCAGGCAATGTGTGGACAGTATTCCCACAAGAGAACCCTGCTTCGGCCAATGGAGCTGAAACGTTCACACATTGGTATCAAATCGAAAATCGTTCCACCTCTCAATCCAGTTCCGATGTAGCCATTCAGACTTCAGATTCTCCGATTGACAAGGTCGATGATGCGCTTAATCTAGCCATCGTTTTCCATCAGCATCAACCGTATTACAAGAACAAATTGACCGGCATGGTCGAGATGCCTTGGGTGCGCGTTCATGCGATGACAGAGTATGTTGACAGCCCAGGTATTCTATCTGGCACCGATACCAAAATCACATACAATTTGGTTCCATCTTTCATTGAGCAGTTGCTTGATTATTCAGAAAACGGTGTGCTTGATGTGCATACGGACATTGCCCGCCGGTCTTGGAATGTAGAAGGGTATCCAAACGCCACTGCACTTGAATTACATACGATGCAATTCCAGTCATTTTGGAACTCAGGATGGATTTACAATGTCACTTCAGATGACCCCCGAGTGGGCTGGACCTTCCCGTCCAGCCAACGATATTCGGATTTGCATGGTATGACGATGCACAATTTGAAGCCTGCAACCATCATGGATGATACCCTGCTAAGTCCCCAAGATTTTCTTGATTTGCAGGTGCTATGGTATCTCTATCAATTCAGTCCAGCCTATGTCCAAGGGGATTACAATTCAAGTCATCGTGATCAGGGGCTAATCGACCTATTCATGCAAAATGGGCAGTACACATTGGCCAATTTGACCTACGTACTGGATGCCCAAGAAGCGCACATGTCCAACATATTACCGATGTACTCTGAATTAGCTGCAAGTGGACAAGTTGAGTTGACGACTACACCCTATTATCACCCAATCATGCCGTTATTGATGATGGACGGATGGACCTTTGAAGATGGCATTCGTGTCAACAAAGAATCGTGGCCAGAAGATGTCACGACGCATTTGCAGACTGGCATGGACTTGTTTGAACAAGAGTTGGGATTCCGTCCAGTGGGAATGTGGCCTAGCGAACAGTCCGTGTCCCCCGCAATGGTTCAACCGGTGGCAGATGTCGGAATCGAATGGATGGTTACAGACGAGTTGAATCTCGAAGAATCCACCGACATGAGTGGGCAAACCATCGATGTATCCGTTGCATCAAATTTGGCAACACCTTGGATGTCGGATGATGTTGCAGTTGTTTTCCGTGACCGAGTCATTAGCGATCGAATCGCCTTCCAATACGGTACAATGACTCCTGAAGCTGCAGTCTCAGACTTCCTCGCCTATTGTGATAATATCCGTCAACAGTTGCTTGACGAGGGCAAAGATCCGAGCGACCATCTCCTCACCGTGGCCCTTGATGGCGAAAACTGGATGTTCATGTCTGAATTCCAACACCAAGACAATGGGCGGCCATTTACAGAGGAATGGTTCAGCCGATTGAGCACGCATCCAACCGTGGTGACGACAACACCAGGTGAATTCCTGGAGAAGAATCTCACGTTACCTGAAATCGATGTGATTGGCACAGGTTCTTGGATCGATGGAACCCTGTCTACATGGGCTGGTGAAGCAGAAGAGAGCCTTGCTTGGCAGCGAACAGTTGAGGCACGCCAAGCGTTGGTGGCCTTTGAGAGTGAAAACCCGAATCATGCGGGTCTTGATGATGCATGGGAGAGCCTCTACATCGCTGAGGGCAGCGATTGGTATTGGTGGTATGGATTGGACCAAGACAGTGGCTATGATGAGATGTGGGACGTTTTGTTCAAGGTGCATCTCTCAAACATCTACCGGGCTGTCAATCTCGACCTTCCCCCATATCTTCTCGACTTGTGGACCAATCCGGCCCTGCCCGAAATTCCCTACAGTGATATCATCGAACCGATGATTGACGGCATCGCTCTACCGGGGGAATGGGATGGTGCAGCAATGTACGATGCTGGCACCGATGACGAGTTGCTGGATATCGAATCATTCCACTTGGGTTATGATGCCTCCAATGTCTACGTGCGCGTGGATTTAGGCAGCATGCCCGATGATTGGGAATCGATGGATTTGTCCTCTGCACCTGACGTCTCCATCTATTTCATGCAACCTAATGCAATTAATTTCAATGAAGTCGAGACCAACTTCAGGACATATTATGGAAACACAGTACTAGGCTTCCCTGCCAAGAGCATGGTATCGTTCAACTTTGGTGAATTGTGGGAAGATGGTCGAGCAAAGTACGATATTTTCGAAGCAAAGGGAAAGATTGGCGATTCTGAGCGCTGGAATTTGGCTGGACAGTCGATTCTAGGTGGATGCGCAGCTGACGAAGTCTTTGAGTTCCAAATTCCATGGTCTGACCTCGGTCTAGCCCCTCGATATTCAACTCGAGTCAAAGTGGTGACCAGTTGGCAAAATTCCTTTGCATATGGTGACGGGACCGACGTTGAAATTGCTCCACCTGCACCCGCTGAGATGATCATGCCTGACCTAGAAGAATGGGTAACACTCCTTGATATCGACGATGCGGTCGGTGATGAAACTGGAGATGGTGATTACACCTACCCACTTGCGGGCGATTTCGCACCGGGTGCAGGCCTATTCGACATCACGCACCTCAAGGTGAGCCAGAGTGAATGGAATGCTCGCTTCGAGGTATCGTTTGCCGAGATGACCGATTATTGGGGGCTGGCCAATGGATTCAGTCACCAGATTGTGCAAATCTATGTGGATCAAGGAGAATCCACCTATGGCGAAACCGAATTGCTAGATGGCGCCTATGCCGTAACACACGAAGATTGGGCTTGGGAAGTAGCCGTTTCTGTAACCGGTGAACCTGGGGCAGTGAAATCAGTTAGTGCCAGTACTGGTGAGACCAGTGCCAAAGGAATCGAAGTCTCTTCTGACAAGGAATCCAAAACCATCACCATCACTGTGTCGAAGAGTGTCATTGGTGCCAATATTCCAGATTACAGATTCATTGTTGTAGCTGGTTCACAGGACGGATTTGGTACTGGGAAATGGCGTGATGTGGATGCTGATGCAAAGACATGGAGGCTGGGCGGTGGAGCAGACCCCAGCACCGTCGATGGGCGAGATTACGACCCGAATATCATCGACATGGTGCTCGCCAACGAAACGGATCAAGCCGCAATGCTCAGTTCCTACGATGTCGACTCCCAGACCTATGCGGTTTTGACTGGTATCGAACTTCCTGAAGTCGCACAGCAAATCTTTGGCATTAGCGTCTCAAGCATCACAACATCTTCAGCGATTGTCGCTTGGTCAACCACAAAATCGGCCACCGGCGTTGTGAACTGCACTGACAGCGGTCTTGAGACCCCTATGATGCTCTATTCTCAGGCATTGCAAATATCCGGACTTCTTGCAGGAACGGCCTATACTTGTTCGATTACGGTCGAAGATGCCCCCCCTGCCTCAATTTCTTTCTACACATCCAATGAGACCGATATCACCTCACCAGAATTGTTGAATCTTGATGTTGAGGTACTTGATGGTGGCTTACTACGAGTGACTTGGTACACTAGTGAGGAAGCGACGGAATCAATCGAAGTCGGCGGTCAAACTTTCTCTGGAGACAGTATAGCCCTTCGCAAGAATCACGATATGACAATTGCTCCCTACCCTAACCTCCTTGCGCTTGAAACACATACACTAACCGTCACAATTGCCGACGCTTCAGGGAATACAAACACCTCCAGTGTAGAATTCGTGATTGCTGAGGAAGATGCCACCTCACCACTACCCGACCAAGGTTCAGATCCAAGTGAAACTGAGGATGATTCAGATGACAAGGCGAGTATTGGAGACCTGCTTGGTGATCCAGTGGTTCAGATTGCTCTATTGGGTGTTGTTCTGATGATTTTCGTTGCATTCATTCGCACTCGCAAGTATGAGTTGGATTATTCAACACCCCTTGAGGATGACTTGTTCGAAGATTAGACGAATGGAATCGCCGCCATTGCGTGGGTGTGTAGATTCACCACGGTCAGGATACAGGGCTTAGGCTGGAATCCCAGCATACGTTGGTAATCCGTTTGGTCTTGCCAAGTACTGCTGTGAACTAGATTCACTCCCTTGTAAGTCTCAGTGTGATGTCCGTGAACGTGCCCCGTCACGAAGATGTCAGGAATTTCTTGGATAACCAACCGATCCTCCGGTTCGGGCGATAGTGGTGTTTTCCCTCCCCACGAGGGAGCGAGGTGACGTCTGTCAATCATCGCACGCATGGCTGCTTCCGGTGTTTCGAATGTGACCGTTCGCAAACTGGAGACGAAATCCATGATGGACACACCGTGATAGGAAAGAACGCGGACACCATTGAGGCTGAAATCACATGGATTCCCGACAAACATTGTGTTATTGTAGTCCGTTTGTAATTCATGGTCGATTGCTGGCTGAGGTTCTGCGGGTCGCACAGCATCGTGGTTTCCTGGCAAGAGAAGCACTTCGACCCAATCTGGTAATTCTTGTAACATGGTTCCCAAGCGCGAATATTGGTTGAACAAATCAGGAATGTCGAGATGCTTATCCTGACCGGGATAGATACCGACCCCATCCACGCCATCTCCACTGATGACTAGATATCGGATTGTTTTGGCCAAAGGATCATCATGGAACCATTGAATCATCTTGTGCCATTGTGGTTCAAGGAAGGTCTTGCTACCCAAATGCAAATCGGAGATGAAAGCTGCACTGACGGCTTGGTCTTCTCCTGCCGTTCGCCGTTCATGTTTTGTCAAAGCGGGGAAATGGATGTCTTCAACCCACATCATCGTTCCATCTTGGTTGAAATGGCCACTGACTCCAATGACATCATCAGCCATCAAACCCGCATGCACAATTTGTTGATTTGGGCTGTCTTCATCACGCTGACTGAGCAAACATCGAATTTCACCCGTATGGTCCTCAATTGAGAACATCAGATGTCCGTTTTTGGTAGTTTTTGGGTCATTCACGAGGCCGATAATTGTGAAGGCATTGTCACGATCACTGAGTTGCTTTCGCTGACGAACAGCCTCATTGACAGCGATGGGCCTATTGGGCAAATTCCGGTCAAGAATTAAGCGACGAATTTGCTTGAGTCGGTCATTGAAACAAGATTGAATATCTTCCTTCTTTCCCTCGGTCACACTTTTTCCTGTAATGTCAAAATGTATGGTAATCTCAGCATCCACATCTTTGGCGTGCATTGGGAAATCTGCCAATTTGTAGTGATCAAGGTCGTGGATTCTCGGGGCCGCCATCGGTTCGGGCTCGGCGATTGGCGCGATTGTCCTCGCAACCACAGGTGTTTGTATTTGGGTGAGCAATGAATCTAACATGGCTTCATCCAGCATGCCCTTGCTTCCGGTTGTTTCCGCAGCCTGCAGCAAAGGCTCGATCGAAGGCAAGGCCAATAATTTCCCACGCACAGAACGTGCAGGAATCAGTCCTGCCGCCATCACCTTTCGGTGGATTTCGGCCCATTCAGTGTCGCTCACAAGCCCCCACCCTGACGCGACCGTTCAAAGGCATTACTGCGCTCTCATAGGGGCGCATTTAGTGGCGGGAATACCGTCGGCATGCCTAAGAACAGCCGCTGAAGCCGTCCGTTTGTGAGTGAGGAAGCCTCCATGCTCGCGGCTCGGCTCGTCCGCCGCCTGAAGAAGGAAGGGTGGAGCCTTTCAGTTGCAGAATCCTGCACCGGTGGTTTACTCGCCAGTTGCTTCACTGATATCTCCGGTGCATCCTCCTGGTTTACACAGGGCTGGGTGACTTATTCCAATGAATCAAAAATTACTCAATTGGGCGTCAATCCCGCCAAATTGGAAAAACGTGGTGCGGTCAGTCATGAAGTTGCACTTGGAATGGCGCAAGGTGCACAACTGTCATCGGGCTGCGGTCTGACCATTTCGATAACAGGTGTTGCTGGGCCAACCGGTGGAGATGTTGGGAAACCAGTTGGCACGGTTTATGTTGGAGTTTGTGTGGGCGAATCATATCTTGTTCGACGCGGAGAATTTGGTGGAGGGGATCGAGCCTCCAACAAACATTCATTCGTCATTTTCGCTATGCAGAAAGCCATTCAAGCATGGGATGCTCACTTCGGAAGAATCGAGGCAGTTCGAGTTGCTGCAGAGGCGGAAGCTGCGGCTGATGAAACCATTGACCTTGACCTGACACAAGCACTCTCCTCAATCAACCCTGATTTGGATACTTGGAAAGACAATACCGTTTGGACCACGGAAAAGGTTGCAACAACCCTTGATGAACAAGGTAAAACTGCACTTGGCGATGATGCTGAGTGGGTTGAAGAGCAGTAGTGGGACCGACCAGATTTGAACTGGTGATATTCGCCTTGTAAGGGCGACGTCATAACCGCTAGACCACGGACCCGTAATTTAACGCGAGAGGTTTGGGGATATGAGGTGAACCCCACCGCAGCCTTTTGAGTGAGGAGAAAAATGGGAGTGCAATGGTCGAACATCAGGCGCGTACCCGGCGACTTATTGCGCGCCTTGAAAATGCGGGAGTGCCCATGGATTCAGGCATTTCTGCGGCCATGCGGTCGGTCGATATTGGAGTGTATACTGATTATGAATTGGATCCCTTTTGGCACGATCGTCCTTTGGTTTTCTTGGAGACCCGTAAAGGCGGTGTTAAGACCATTTCAGCACCACACATGATTTGCACCTTGCTGCATCATCTTGAATTGGCACCAGGGCAAGAAGTTCTAATCTTGGGAGCAAAAGGCGGCTATATCGCCGCCCTCATTGCACATATTGTTGGTCCCGAAGGCGGCGTCGTGGTCGTCGACCCCTCAAAGGAAGTGGTCGATCATGTCCGTGAGAGAATATCTTCTGTTGCAGATACGCACACAGTTCGAGTGAGAAAAATGCGTCAACTCACACATTGCCCACCCCAACTTCCGGAGCCTCTTGACCGCGTGTTGGTCACAGGATCATTGGAAAGCCTTCCAAATTGGCTTGAATCACGGATGGGTGATGGTGGTTTCACAATCGCTCCAATCGGTGGTCGTTTCTCTCAACATTTGGTCAAGCGTGAGCGCGTGGGTGAAGACTGGTTGGACACTGATCTTGGTGGCGTGTTGTTTGGCCCCGTCGATATTGCTGATACTGAACCCGAACCACTCTCAGCCAACACTCTCGCTGAACTGCTTCGAGAGGGTGCAATATTGGGAGATGAAATCGGTATGTTCAATGAAGAAATATTGCGACGATTGAATGAATTATCTTCCAATTTGGAAGCGCTACCGGAGAATTTGGAACCACTACCTGACACCACAAATCTGGAAGATGAGCCCCCTTGGACGTTGGATTCGGATATTTGGGTCGATGATATTCACCCTGTAGCCGATTTACTCAGCGCAGAAATGGACTGGCTTGGTGATATTTGGCAATTGCTCATCACACTTGTCGATGTGCGTTTGATGCAACCTGGGCGGCCTGAGACTGACGATGACGAAGAGTCGATTGGCGGCTTCGGTCGTCACGGAGACCTCATCCCGTGAACGCTATACATGGGAGGTCATACCCTCAGTTTGGGCCCCATGCTGCAACATGAACTTCAACGGCTAAAGCACAAGGATGTGCGACAGCGTAGAATGGCAGTACGCCGTCTTTTTGAGATTGATAATCCAGTAGCCTTGGCGGCTTTTATCGAGTTATTGGATGACCAAGATGAGTGGTTTGCCGACAAGGCAATTGTGGCCATTCGTCGGTGGGTTGACGGCAGCCATCGCAAGGTCATCGTTTCTCTTTCCGTACGGAATGAGAATAGACTGCGCCTCCTCGCTGCGGAACTTTCACCACGCATTGGTTCAGAGGCTCTTCCAATTCTATCCACACTTTGCACGGATGCTGACGATTCGGTTCGGCGGGAAGCGTGGAGAGCCCGCCTCAAAGTCGATTCAGGGACAATCCCGGTCGCAATCGAAAGTGAAGATCACATCATTCGAAAGATGGCCATATCCCATTCTGGGGACACCGATATTCTTGAGGCAATGCTATCCGATTCACACATTCGTGTTCGTGAAGCCGCACTTGATCAGATGATTGTAATTGGACATTCGTCACCCGCTGTTGATCAATTATTGACCGGACCACTTCGTCTCAAAGCGGCAACATTGCGCTTACCGTTCCTCGTCGAGTCAGAGACTGCTTCAACGATTTCCAATCTTTGTGCTGACCCCGAACCTGCACTGCGAAAGGTGATTGCAAAACATCTCGATGATGCCGAGTGGTTCGATTGGACCGGCGTCTTTGAGGCTGCTAGAGATAGCAAGGACCCCTTGTTGCTACCACGTTTGTTGCGTTCTCGCAAAGAGGCAAGAGCTGATGAGATGCGATTGAATTTGCTTCAACAGGGTAGTGATATTTCTCGTGCTAGGATATTGGAGCACCTTCATGGCCGCAACATCCCTTCATCGATTTTCGATTTGTTACCTTCTTTGGTTGCTGATCCAAATCCTCTAATCTCACAGGCTGCCAGCAGCCTCATGGCTGATTCGAGTGTTTTGGAGACAGACATATGAGACTTCTATTGGGCAGCGGTGGTCTTCGCAGTGATGCACGACGTGCAGTCTATTTTGAAGAAATGCGACGACATTTCGATGGATGTGACGAAGTTATTTTCATCCCGTATGCGAGTTCTAACCACTCTGAATATTCATCAAAAATAAGCCTATTTTCAGCGCCGAGCGGTGTTCAAATGCGCGGAATAGAATCCTTTGACGACCCCCATGCTGCCATCGCTCAGGCTCAAGGGTTGTATGTTGGCGGAGGCAATACCTTCCTCCTGACCAAAGGTTTGCATGAAAATGGGCTCATCGACATTGTGCGACAGCGTGTATCAGAAGGAATGCCATACATGGGGGTTAGCGCTGGTGCCAATGTTGCTTGTCCGACAATGCAGACCACCAATGACATGCCAATCGTGCCCCCTCCCTCGTTCGAAACTTTTGGTTTGGTGCCTTTCCAAATCAATGCCCACTATCACGATGGCACCATCTGGATGAAAGAAGGAGATGAATTCAGGCAACATTTCGGTGAAACACGTGCACAACGAATTCAGGAATTCCATCAACACAACGATCGACCCGTCCTTGGATTGTGGGAGGGTGCCTTCCTGAATTGGAAAGATAATTCGGGTATCCTCATCGGTGGTGATGCAACCGTATTCCATCCACAATCAGAACCGGTCACCTATCCAGAAGGAACCGAATTTGGCTCCGATTTAATCACACGTCCTTGCTAATAGCTCGGGCGATGACCAACTTCTGTACTTCTTGGGTTCCTTCGTAAATTTGTGTAATCTTAGCATCCCTAAAGAATCGCTCGACCGGGAAGTCAGTGGTGTAGCCATAGCCTCCAAGAACTTGCACAGCACGTTCAGCGACCCACATTGCCGTATCTCCGGCAAACAATTTCGCCATACTCGCTTCTTTGGAATGGCGATGGCCACCATGATGGTAGTGTTGCTCCTTGGTCCATGCTGCTTTGTAAACCATCAACCGAGCCGCTTCGACTTGTGTTGCCATATCGGCAAGATAAGCAGTAATCATTTGGTGACGTGCGATGGGTACGCCAAATGCTTCTCTCTCGTGTGCATATTTCAGCGCGGATTCGTATGCACCCTGTGCAATTCCAAGACCTTGAGCGGCAATTCCAATGCGTGAGTTATCCAGTGCATTCATTGCAATTGGGAACCCCTTACCTGGTGCTTTGAGCACATTTTCTACAGGGACCTTGCAGTTTTCTAGAACGAGAGTGCAAGTATCGCTACTACGGATGCCCAATTTGTCCTCCTTTTTACCGACTGTAAACCCCTCAAAATTCTGCTCTACGATGAATGCAGTCGTTCCACCATGCTTTTTGACACCATAATCGGGGTGATCGACATCTTTGGCGAAAAGAACGTAAATATCCGCACTTACACCATTGGTAACCCACATCTTTTCTCCAGTGAGAAGATAATGTGTACCGTCCCCGGAAAGTTTGGCTTTGCAAGACATGGCGGCCGCATCCGTACCTGCCCCGGCTTCAGAGAGAGAATATGCGCCAACTTTGTCAGTTGCTAACATTGGCAGGTACTTTGCTTTCTGTTCATCAGTGCCATGGATGACGATTGTCTTTGCACAAAGTCCAACATGAACACAGAAGAATACAGCAAATGAGGGGTCGACTCTAGCCAACTCTTCAACGATGATTGCTTCACTTATATCATCGAGAGGGACACCGCCAAAATCCTCCGGTATAGTGCATGATTGCAATCCATATTCGATGAACTGCGCCCATTCTTCTGTGGGTGGCTGTTGCGCTTTGTCTCTAGCCAAACACGTGGGTGCTAGGACTTCTTCAGCGAAGTCTCTGACCATTTCTCGTATCATGCTCTGTTCTTCCGTCTCTTGGAATTGCATGGTGTTCCCTCGCTTATGCCACCGGCCTCTTGTTGATAATCAATGCGTGAAAGCAACCCCGTCCTATGGACGGGAGTCTAAAATCCAAAAGCGATTTATTGAAATATGTCGTTGTGCCGCCGCGGCAACGAGGGCGACATAATGGCGGACGATTATCTTGAATTCAGCATCCTATCTGACCGTAAATATACACGCAATCATTTGTGGATGCAAATTGTGGACAAAGAAGAGGGAACGTGGAAAATTGGTGCATCGGATTTATTGATCCAAGAAATGGGTGATATTTTGCGTGTAATCATGGCTGTATTGCCTAGCGATGCTCTTGCTGACAATGCTGCAGCGGACAACGAATACGATTTTGCCGATGTTGCCGAAGAATTCAGTGAAAATGACGTACTATTTTCACTACGTTCAGCAGATAGCCGTGAAACATTCCACTCACCTTGTGCAGGAAAGGTACTCGAAGTCAACAATGAATTGGAAGGTACACCCGAGTTGGTCACCGATGACACCTATTCAGAGGGCTGGATTCTTTTGATTGCTCCTCATGATTTCGACGAAGATCAACTTCTCACTGCCGATGAGTACATCGAATCACTTAGTGAGTAAAATCAGGGCCACCCTGTGTCGGGCCATGATTCAGGGTCCGTGGTTTTCCAGTCCAAGATGCCAAGTAGGGCCAGAATTTCTTCCGTAGTGGCTAGATCCTGCTCAATTTGAATACGAAATAACCATTCCTTGAGTCGCCCCAATCTGCGACCTGAGGGTAATTCAGAAGTTGCAGCTAGAAGGTGTCCATCTACCAGAGGCTGATTTCCTGCTTTGAGAGGATTTAGTGCCTCCAGCGCTTCACGAACAGTCGATGTCGCAATCGGACGCAATACACCTTCAACCGCTAGATGTGCATCCACCATGTCACCAACATGGGCTCTGTAACGACGAAATTCTCCAATATTGGTGGGCAAGTGACCGAGTAGACGATGTAAATTCAGCACGCGATTCCGGTCATGGTTTGACAATGTGAGTGCGCGCAAATCGTGTTCCAGTCGCCGCCATCTCTCATTCGGAATTTCGGAAGAAAGCAGGACCAGTCTACAGGCAAAAACATCAGTGTCTGCAAAATCAAGAAGATGTTGCAAATCAATATCGGCATCCCAACCCGGCAGAATTCTACTGAGCATCCCATCTTTTCTCATTCGCTCCAGTACTGTTGCTGCGTTTTCTCCCGTTAGGATTTTCCGGAATTCAGACCAAACACGTTCTTCAGAGACATTCTCTAACATATGTCCACAAGTTATCAACGCCTTGGACAATGCCTCATCTGGTTGCCAAATTCCATTGTGACCTCTGTCCATGAATCGATAAGCTCGAAGCAATCGAAGTCCGTCTTCTCCGAGGCGCTCCTCAGCAGTCCCTACAGCATTGAGGCACATATTTTGCAAATCATCAACACCTCGGTAGGGGTCGTACAGAAGTTCTCTAGCGAGATCAATGGCCATTGCGTTGATTGTAAAATCTCGACGTGAAAGGTCCTCTTCTAGGGAATTGCCAAACTGGACTTCGTCCGGACGACGTCCATCCCCATAAGTTCCCTCCATTCGCAATGTTGTCACTTCAAATTGCATATCCGAATCAGCGACGCGCACAGTCACAGTTCCGTATTGTGCCCCCGTAGGGATCGCTCGGGGAAAAATCTCAAGAATTTCATCAGGATTCAATGAGGTTGCCAAATCCAAATCTTTCCAAGGGTTTCCAAGCATAGCTTCGCGAACAGAGCCACCGACCAACCAGATTCCACCTTCTACGGTTGCAATGCGGTTGCAAACCTCACGCAAGGCTTCAGGGAGGTCATTTTTCCATGATTGAAGCGCTTCTGAGAGAGATTCTCCCACGAGGTCACCTGCGACCCCCTCCAACCAAGCGCTTTCCGCCATCAACCCCTTCCTCGGCCCCTTGGTCATGATGCTATCGACGTGCGAAGTGATTTCAACGTTGATTCCGTGGGAGGTGCATGGACGTCGAGTTGGTTCCGATTGTGTGGTTGAAACCACATGAAGAGGTCAAGCCACGAAATGTCGATACTTTGCATGAAATGACGCTACGTTGGAGTGCTTACACCAAACCGCTCTTGGTCGATCGAAATACTGGCACGATTCTTGATGGCCATCATCGATATCACGTGGGAATTCGGATTGGTCTTTCGCGTCTACCAGTCATCAAAGTGGATTATTTGTCGGATGACGGAATTGAACTCGATATCTGGCCGGCTTCTGACCTTGAATCGCTGACCAAACAGCAAGTCATTGAAATGGCCCTTTCAGGCGAAGTTTTCCCACCCAAAACAAGTCGACACAGATTCAGTGATCACATGCCACCGATTGCAGTCCCGCTCGATTTGCTAAGAATCGATGAGTAAATCCATCTGGATTGCAGATCAAAGAGAAGTTCCACAATGTGGGCAGGCTTGCCAACTCAATTGGATTTGATTACCACAATTTCCACATGTTGTAATGGGGCCCGTTTCTTGTGAGGTGGGCTGTGAATCAGGTTGTCCCTTCTGGGCGGATTGTTGTTCTAGGAAAGTCTGCATGACTTCAGGTGTGAGCGCACCGTTATCCGCGGCCATTTTCATCATTTCACGCTGTATGTCATCCGTACTTTGCTGGCGGGTGAGTTCCGCATCGGATTGTTGCGCCATTCGCGCTCGCTTTGCGGCCTGCACTTGCTCAAATGCATTCATTGCGATGTCCATCTTACGCTGCTTCCCATCCAATTCAATGTCTTGTCTTTCAGATTGGTCGTGGCGTTCTGCCGCCCATTCAGCTTCCTGCTTCCGCAATTCTAGAAGTTCACTTTCAAGCGCCGCTTCAACTTGACCTCGGGCCTGGGCCTTGGCAATGTTGGCCTCGGCTTCAATACGTGCGAGTGTCAAACTCTGTTGGCGATCGATGGCAGCCAATGCAGTTTCATTGACCACATCCGCTCGGGCAGCCATGACATTGGTTTGCTGTGTGTAGGATTGCAATTTCTCAAGGTCCGTTTCATTGACAACCGCAAAGGCACGTAGCATGGTAATCCCATATTGGTCGAATGAGCCACGCATCTCTGCGCGAACAGCCATCTCTAGCATATCTGCAAAATCCGGCGTGCGTACCGCATTGATATCTGCTTGTTTGGACAGGAGAGGGACGACAACCCGACTCATGATTTCTTGTTCATACATTTTGACAAAGAAGCCACGATTGAGTTCCCGACCACTATTGGTGAAAATATTCACAAGTTTCGGAGTATCATCACGTTGAATTTGAAGTCGCATGTTGAGCATCCCGTTGACACGCCCTCCATCCGCTGTTGCTCCTTCCATTTTGAAGAGGAGATCAAATGGTCCGGTCATGGCGAAGATCATCTTGTGGTCCCTTGAACCAACACCAATTTTGCTACCCAACCAGCGTGTGAATCCACCGACGTAATTTTTCAGGACAGTTTCAGAGAGGACATCTTGAATTTTCCCGTCTGCCATAATGACACAGGTTTCATTGGGCTTGAGTACGATATTCTTCGTTGACCATGAATGAATGGATCCTGTGTCAATCATTCTTGCAATTACTTCTGGAGTATCTCGCCATCGATGTGTTGCCATTGTTTCACTTCCTATTGGATTCCCTTTAGAACGGCTCTCCGTTCACTAAAATGTCCACGGACACTGCTCACCAATTGTCGTGTTTCTCGAGCGACCTTCACCGCATCTCCCTCTTCGGCTGCGGCCTTTTCCAGATCGTTGCTGCGATTGACAGCTTTGACCAACAGAGTCATGGTTTCATGGTCGTGTTTGATTAATTTTGCAAGCACTTTCTTGGAGGTGGTGATTTGCTTACTGAAGAACGGGTGCTCCCCACCAGTTTCCCCAAGATTCACATCATTTCGAAGGGCATCAATTTCTTCGATTGTGGATTGACATGTTTTGGCGAGCTTGACGTTCCCATCACGATAGGCATCATCATGAACATTTTCGACATGAGTGCGAACACGATCTGCACAGCGGAGTATTTCCTCTTTGACCGCAACATCCGTTTCTCGTCGCTTGTCACGCTGGTAAGCACTGTATCCGCCCACAATCAGGCCGAGAGCCCGAACATAGGTCAGGGTGTCTGCGGGATTGCCGATTGTAATTGTACCACCCATAGGATGGTTCCCCTGTTCATTCTTGATTCCTTCGCCAATCTGCTCCGGTATTCCCTGAAGGATTTCATTCAGTGCGAATAAGAATTTCAGAACCTGCGATGGTCACAATACCGGAACCGATGAGGGCCGATAGGAACACCTCAAGGTTGGCCAAACCAAATTTATTGGTTGGAGATGTGAGGTAGCCAATACCTGTACTCAAATCGGCAGTTGCCATGCCGTAAACCACGACCGATAGTAACCCACTCATCGCACCTACAAGTGCTGCCCTAGAATCGATTCTTTCCCACAAGGTGAGGAACACAGGTAGAACCGTTGCTGTGGCCAATAGGTCGGCGACGAGGAAGATTTTGAACACACTGAGGGCATC
>JASLKT010000012.1:0-14847 GCA_030747395.1 Candidatus Thalassarchaeaceae archaeon | reverse complement strand
GATGGTCGAGGCGAGATAGATTGCCAGTGGAATCATCGCTAGAGTCACAATTCTCGCCTGTTTGAGGTCCATTTTCCCGTCTGCCAAATCACGGGAAATCGAGGCGACAACTGCGTTTTGTAACGTGTCGACGCTGGAACACACCAATGCGATTCCCAGAACGACAAAGGCTGCGATCAGTAGGACGTGCGCATCATCGATGAGGTTGAAGAAAGCGGATGAGGGGTCATCAACCGCTCCTTGGCCGGCCACGACCGTGCCCAGTACACCCATGATGAAGACGAGTGGAAGAACGAGTCCTGCTGCGAGTATTGCCCCCTTCTTGAGAGCCTCATCATCTTCTGAAGCCCAGGCGCGCTGCCAGTTCCCTTGAGAGAACATCTCTGCAGCGGTGATGGCGATGACCAGTGCCAGTCCTGAGGCGAACGAATCCATGTAGGACATGCTTCCAATGCTCCAGTCATCTTCGGGATTGTACGCTTTCGCATCGGATATGAGTGAACCGATATCACCTCCGAACAGAATGAGCAGCAGGACAACAATCAGCCAGAGGACGACCCAGGCTTGCCAACGGTCAGTTCTCAGAGATGCTGGAAGTCCACCATAGGCGGTGTATGCAGTGGTCACGACCCCAACGGTCACCATTGGGATGAGTGGATCCATGTCACCAAGGATGTCCATGGCCTTACCGATGGCAGTGAATTCAGCAAACAAGAAGGTGAACATGTAGGCGACCGAGATGAATCCGACATAGATTTGCATAGGTCGGCCAATTCTCATCCGTACATAATCAGCCAGTGTGACTCCATCGGGCAATTGCCCGCGAATCATCGGGCCGACATAGGCCAACAATAGAAACGGTGTGGCCGAAGACAACGCATAGCCGACAACATCCCAAAACCCACCGTAATATCCGACTTCTGAAGGACCGAAGAGAATCCAGATTCCCATGCCCGAGGCGAACAAACTGAGCCCAATTTTCAGGGAATTTTGTGTCCCTCGTGCTGATAGGTACGAATCTTGGTCCAGTTCCTTTTCGGTTGCGGCTTTGTATCCAACATATCCGAAGAAACCGAGAGTTGCAATCATCAACAGATATGCAATATTCGTATCCATGTCATCACTCGTCAGGTTCCAAGAATGTGTATCCCCAGTCCTGAGGTGTATCCAGTGTGTGTTTGACACTGCGTGGACTCATCCATCGCAATAGATTCAGCGGGCCGCCCGCCTTGTCATTGGTACCTGATGCCCGCGCACCACCGAAGGGTTGCTGGGCGACCACAGCTCCTGTGGGCTTGTCATTGATGTAGAAGTTCCCAGCGGTAAATCGCAGTGTGTTGAATGCGGTTTGCACGTCCGCATCATTGGTTGCAAAAATCGATCCGGTCAAGGCGTATGGGCTCGCTTCATCACACATCTTGAGTGCACCTTCAAAGTCATCATCCCCGTATGCGAATACGGTGAGGACAGGGCCAAATATTTCCTCGACCATCGATTCATAATTCGGGTCACTGGTCACAATGATTGTTGGCTCAATAAACCAACCCACACTCCCGTCATAGCCACCGCCGACGATGACTTCACAGACATCGCTTGCCTTGGCGCGATCAATGTAACCAGAGATTTTGTCAAAGGCCCGTTGATCGATGACCGCCGTCATGAAATTGGTAAAGTCTCGCGCATCACCCATGGTAATTTTTCGAACTTCAGCCACCAATTGCCATCCCATTCGACCCCAGACAGATCTTGGCACATACGCACGCGAGGCCGCCGAACACTTCTGACCCTGATACTCGAAAGACCCTCGCAGTAATGCTACGAGCAACCCTTGTTCATCACAAACTGGGTGTGCAACTACGAAGTCCTTACCACCGGTTTCACCTACAATACGTGGGTAGGACTTGAGATTTGGTAGCGCTTCCCCAATCCTCTGCCACAGACCTTGGAATACCGCGGTTGAACCCGTAAAGTGAACACCTGCAAAATCAGGATTTGATAGGCAAACATCTGAGATGTCTGGGCCACTACTGGGTACGAAGTTGATGACGCCTGCAGGCAATCCCGCTTCGATCATGAGTTCCATCAATACGTAATTTGAGTGATACGAATTACGGCTGGGCTTCCACACTGCTGTGTTGCCTAGAATTGCCGGAGCACTCGGTAGGTTTGCAGCGATACTACTGAAGTTGAACGGAGTAATGGCCAATACAAAACCTTCGAGCGGCCGAATCTCCGTACTATTTTTCACGCCGTCTGGAGATACCAATGGCTGGTACATGTCGTGGAATTGGCGTGCATAAAAGCAGTTGAAATTCCAAAAGTCAATCAGTTCACACGCAGCATCAATTTCTGCTTGGAACGCAGTTTTGCTCTGATTGAGCATGGTCGATGCGTTGACCTTCATACGCCAATCCCCTGCTAAGAGTTCAGCACAGCGCTCAAAGATGGCACAACGGGCCTCAAGGCCCATGTCTATCCAGGCCTCCTGTGCATCGATTGCGGCTTGGCAAGCAGCCGCAATTTCCGCCTTGCCTGCTTGATGCACGTTAGCGATGATGTGCCCATGCTTGTGGGGAATGACCTGAGTTGTTGTATTGCCTGTAAACACCTTCTCTCCATTGATAATGCAAGGGATTTCGACGACTTCTGCCATCTGCCGATCTAACTCAGTTTGCAGTGCGGCTCGTTCAGGGCTTCCCGGTGCGTATCCGAGGATGGGTTCGTTCACAGGCTGGCTCGACATACATCTGACCCTTCCCATACAGTGTTTGATGGTTGCGAATCACGCCTGAGCCGGTGGCCGTGCGATTCAAGGGCCGGCGTGGTGGCCATTGTCTCATGTCGGGAGGTGAACCGGTTCGCACGGCGTTGTATGATGCGCATGTCGAACGTGGAGGGAACCTCGTTGATTTCCATGGGTTTGAATTGCCAATTTGGTATACTTCAATGATGGAAGAACACCTCAATACACGTGAGAACGCCGGTCTGTTCGACGTATCCCACATGGGATTCTTCCGATTTTCTGGCGAAAACGTTCGTGAATGGTTAGATGGTGTTGGAACTCAAAAAGCCAGCCTGATAAATCCTGGACGATGTGCTTACACACATTTCCTCGACGAAGATGGAATCATCATCGATGACATGATTTTCTGTGTCGTCAGCGAAACCGAAATCTTAGGTGTTCCCAATGCGAGTATGATCGAGCACATGTGGAATCATTTTCATTCGCATATGGGTGAAGGCATTCGTATGGAAAACATGTCTGAACAAACCAGTATTCTAGCATTGCAAGGCCCAAACTCCCCTGATATTTTGGAGGTTGTTCTCGGCCAGGGAAATGTTGCTCGTCACTTCCATGGTCAATCGATTTCAGAGAATTCGTTGGGCATTACAGGATGGATTCAAGGTACAGGATACACAGGTGAACGTGGATTCGAAATATTCGTTCCAAATGAACAGGTTAAGACACTCTGGGATGCCCTACTCGATGAAGGTGGTCACGGTATTTGCCCGGTTGGACTTGGAGCGAGAGACACGCTTCGAATGGAGAAAGGCTTCTTGCTTTCAGGGCAAGATTTCTGCCATCCTGATTTGGGTGGTTCAGAGGATTTGTCTCGCGATTCAGCCGAGACATTTGTGCCGTTTGGGCTTAACATGGATCACGACTTCCTTGGCAAGGCCCGTGTAGAGTCAACCAAAGCTCAACATCTTGATGGAGGCGGCATCAAATGGCTTGGCCTCAAGGCCACGGGTAAAGGTCCATTTCCACGGATGGGCCATGCTGTTCTGAAAGATGGTGTTCAGATTGGAACCATCACTTCAGGCGGCCCATCTCCAAGTCTTGGAAAAGTCGGCATTGGTTTGGCCTATCTCGAGGGTGTAGAGGTCGGCGAGGAAGTTGAAATTGCAGTCAATCCTCGCCGTAATCTCTCAGCGGTCGTTGTTCGACCGCCATTCATCTAGACTGAACGTTGAAATGGGAACGCCCAAAGGGCGTTCGCATGCAAGCGCGCGGCCGGCTCGTTATCTCGCTCCTTTTGTTACTCATTCTCGCCCCTTGGGTTGGGACCATTGATGCAATCGAAGAAGCACCCGAATCCGACCTTTCCGAAGCATTCCCAATCTTGAACGAAGCACAAGTCGATTCCATTCTCAGCGCCGGTTCCAGAGGTGTGACGACATGGATTAAACAAGGCACTGCGGATACATCTGCTTCCAATGGGCCTGGAAATTTCAACAGCGTCTGGATTAGTGACGTAGTCAATACGACCTACAATGCCGTCATCATTTCAGGTTCATATCGAGGTGATGTTTTCTTCGACAATGGCCCCACACCTACCGTTCGCGATGAACGCACAGCCTTTGTGGCTCATCTAGATCAATGGGGTGGCTGGACATGGTTCAAGCATACTGACAAGCCAAATGATTCGGTCGGCACAGCTCACGCTGAAGAAGCGACAGTAGGACCAGCAGGCGTTTGGGTCTGTGGTTGGTTTACTGACACCATTACATTCGGCCAACATTCAGTCACAACAGGCGGCCTCTTTACGGATGGTTTCGTGGCTCTATACAACGTTTCTCAGGGTGTATGGGATTTCGTGACCACATGGGGTGGACCGAGCAATGACTACGCCAATGGTTGTGCTGCAACCGGTGAAGGTTCCGTCTATGTTGTCGGCTCTTTCCGTGATACCGCTCAAATTGGAGGCAGTCAGTACCAATCCGAAGGAGCCTCAGACATGTATGTTCTGAAGGTTGATGCCATGGGAGGTTTCGCATGGGTTCAAGCGTGGGGTGGTTCCTACAATGACAATCTCACTGCAGTCACCATCGATTCAATTGAGAATGCCTACATCGTTGGATATTATCGTGACAATGTTGTCGATTGGCCTAGTAACCATATCGTCACCGCAGGTCGGCCGTACAACGGTTTCGTATCGAAGGTCAGTCCTGCCGGCACATTCCAGTGGTCTAGGGATGTTGCAGGAGGTGTCAACGGTCAATCGGTATACGCATCCGCAGTAGCATTTGGTAACGGTGACATCTACATTGGCGGTTGGTTTGATGGAAGTGTAGATTTCCGTAACGGAAATTCAGTCAGTCTGCAACTGATTGGCAATGCCAGTTCAACAAACGGTTTTGTTGCGTCCATTGGCACCAATGGAGCTTGGGTTTGGGCTTCTCGATCAAGTGGCCAAGCCTCTTCTGAGCAATTCGTCCTTGATTTAGCAGTGGGGCCACTTGGAACCATCGCGGTTTCAGGATTTTTCATTGATGGGAATGAGTTTTGGACCAATGCAACATTTGGCTCATTCGACCTTATTCGTGCCCCCGGTGCGGAAGGCTTTGTAGCGGGTTTAGACCCATTTGGGAATTGGATTTGGGCTGACTATCTCGGTGGAGAGAAGGATGACATTGCCCATGCGGTCGCATGGCAAGGCCTTGGTCGAGTAGTGACAGCAGGCCGTCACTGTGTCAACCTCGATTTTGGATGTGGGACCTCGTTTGGAAATACCATCAAGAACTCATCATCTTACATTGAGGGTGCTGGATTCGTCTGGGCCTTTGAGGTGGATACCGATTACGACGGTGTCGCTGATGTCGATGACAACTGTCCTACTGTCAACAATACCAATCAGGCGGATATGGATGGTGACAACCTCGGTGATCTATGCGATGGTGATGCTGATGCAGACACTCTCGACGATTATTGGGACGATTGCGTCGGACCATCTGTCAATTGGAATCAATCCATTTGGACTCTGGACCGTGACGGTGATGGTTGCCGGGATTCTGATGAAGATGACGACGATGATGGTGACGGGATTCTAGACACAGCAGATGCTTGCGATGATTATTCAACACGACACAATTGGACCAGTGGATTGGCCAATGACTACGATGGGGATGGTTGCCATGATAGTGACGAAGATTTGGATGATGATAGTGATACAATCTTAGATGACTCTGATTTGTGCCCTCGTTATCCATTCAATCGAAGTTGGACTTCGGATGGTGAGAACGACCACGATGGTGATGGTTGCGACAACATTGATGATGATGCTGACGATGACAATGATGGCATCGATGACATTGATTCCAATGGTGATTTACTTGATCAATGCCCCCGTGGTGAAATTGGTTGGATTTCCGATTCCACCAACGACCAGGACAGCGATGGTTGCAATGATTCGCTTGAAGATCTTGACGACGATGATGACGGAATCCTCGATTTCGTCGATGATTGTTTAACAGGTGCTCTGAATTGGAATTCACAAACTGAAACCGATCGAGATGGAGACGGATGCAGGGATTACGATGAGGATGACGACGACGATGGCGATGGCCTTATCGATGAGGAAGACGCCTGTCCGGCTGGTGATGTCGGTTGGACTTCAGCCCCAAGCACCGATGTCGATGGCGACGGTTGTCGCGATGCCGGAGAAGATACCGACGATGATGGCGACAAGGTTCCAGATGTGGGGGATGGTTGTCCAAATGGAAAAACCGGTTGGGAAACCAATCTAGCTGAAGATGCAGATGGCGATGGTTGCCACGATGAAGACGAAGATCCTGACGATGACAATGATGGATTTAATGACGCCTCAGATGAATGCCCGGGTACACCCCCAGGCGTCACCGTTTACGATGGTGGCTGCTCCGCTGAACAAGGAGACAACGACGATGATGGTATTCAGAACAATTTGGATTTGTGTCCAGAAGTTGCGGCAGCAGACGGATTCGATTTGAATTTTGATGGATGCACCGATGATATCGATAATGATGGTGTTGCCGACGATATCGACCAATGTCTCGGTACTCCAGAAGGTGAATCGATCGATTTCTACGGCTGTGGTTACCTTACCCAGCAGGATTCTGACGGTGATGGTGTCGTCGATGTCGAAGATGGTTGTCCCGACACCTCAAATCAAAGCATTCGTGATGACCATCCAGGATTTTCCTTTGACAGTCAATTTGGCTGCTGGGCAGGTGATGACGATGATGATGAGGATGGCTATGACAATTGGCTCGATCCATGTCCTGATAGCAATGCAGAGGAACTGATTTTTGACGGATGTAACTTTGAACAGCAGGACGAAGATGGAGACGGCGTCGCCAATGGTGATGATGCCTGCCCTTACACCCCCTCTGGAGCAATCCTCATTGAAGGCGGCTGCTCTCGACAACAACTCAACCCCAGCACAGATGATGGCGGGATGCCAACAGATGCGCTGATTGCAATTATCGCCGCAGTTGTGCTTCTGATTGCAGGTGGCGCGATTGTCGCCATCACAGTCATCAAAGGGAAGCAGGACTCTGAACGTGAGGCACGTCGCTCAGTCAAACGTGGAGACATGCCCGCTCCCGCCACCGAAGTTGCTGAAGAAGCGCTGGCTGAAACCACTGACGATAATTACGAAGACGATCCTAACTACAAGGTCGATGAGAACGGTTGTGAGTGGTGGCTCGACGATGATCAGAAGTGGTGGTTCAGAACCCCAGAAATGGATGACTGGATGGAACATACCGGTAAACAGTGAACAAACCACGACGGGCGAGCATTAAGTATCACGCCCTATAGGGCGTGTCATGACTGAACAATCGAAGTTCACCGCAAACAGCCTGATTTTCGCTGTAATCATTGCACTATTGCTGCAACCCCTGACGGGAATGAATCTCTCTGAACAAGCACCATTGGAACTCTCTGATGATATCGAAGTATTCCATGCCGCTCAGAATGAATGGACACAAAGTGCTGGAATGGCCTCTGGTGGTACGGGTGCAGTGATTTGGCCGAGTGTCATGACCGTTGATTCCACAGGCGATGTTGTGGTTGGAGGCATGGTGATTGGAGATGCTACCTTCGGTTCCCATGGTTCATCCTCGGATATTTTTGGCACGGGGTCACCCGGTCAAATTGCCTATATCGCGAAAGCCGATGGGAATTCAGGATCATGGCAATGGCTGACAGAAACTGGTGAATATGGTGGTGGTGGCTATGCCATGGTTAGTGGAATCGCAACCCATGGGACGGACATTTACATCTGCGGATGGTTCAATGGAAATGTCACATTCGGGAACGATCAGTATCGTTCGACTCAAGACACAATGGATGCATACGTAAGCAAACTCAACGGCAATGGTCAATTCCAGTGGACAGCTGTTGCAGGAGGCACTACCGATGACGATTCTTGTGAGGACATCACAGTCGACTCAAATGGGGGTGTATTCGCCACGGGCTCCTTCAACGGAACAGCCAATTTCAATTCTAACACAGTCAATACCAATGGCAAGATGGACATTTGGGTTTCTGAGATTTTGACAGGTCAAGTCACAACAGGTGGAAACCGTTGGGACTGGGTGTACACAGCAGGTGGACCCGAGGAAGATTACGGGGCATGTATCACCGTAGACGGAACCAACGTGTATGGCTGTGGTTGGTTTGCAGGAACAGCAACGTTCGGCAATCAACAGACGCAAGCCGCAGGTCAATTGGCATCCTATGTTGTCAAATTGACCAAAGGTGGTTCACATGTTGACGTCGGGTCTGTAGGTGCGACCGGTGGAATTGTACAAATCATGGATATGGTTGCAGATTCCGGAACTGTTTACACAACAGGTCACACGATTGGAAATGCACAGTTTGGAACGCAACAAGTGGGTGGAAGCGGAGCCAACGACCGAATCATCTTCGTCGCTGAATTGGGCAGCAATAACCAGTGGTCATGGGCCACAGGTTCAACCAGCGGTGCCTATCAAACCGCGAGATCGATTGATATGACTGGCCAAGGTGGATTGGCAATTGCAGGCACTTTCGCATCGGTCACCAGCGATGGTTACGTCGCTCAATCCGGCAGCGCTTCCTTCGGTTCACACACTGTATCTAGCGCATACATGGGAATGGTCATTGCTGGAATCGATACCAGTGGAAACTGGCTATGGGCTGAAGCGGCTGATGGCGCCTATAACGACGAAGGCTACAGCATCGCTACCATGCCGTCTGGATCCATTGTCAGTATGGGTTCACATTGTGGAGGTGGAGTTGCAGTTGGGCAGTCATGTTCAATCACACTTGGTTCTAGTTCTGAGAGCACTCTAGGAAACGTATTCTCGGATCCTAATCAGTATGGGTATGCATTCAACACAGGCATCCATCTGTGGGCCATCCAAGCGGATAGCGATGGCGATGGTGTAGGAAATGGTGATGACAACTGCCCAGGCACCCCGAATGTCGACCAGTCCGACATTGACAGTGACAATCTTGGTGATGTTTGCGACGACGACATGGATGGAGATGGCAAGGACAATGATTACGACAACTGTGACGGCCCTGAGGTCAACTGGGACAATACCGATGTGAGCATCGATATGGACCAGGATGGTTGTGTAGATGCGACTGAAGATCAAGATGATGACGGTGACGGCGTTGACGATGTTGACGACCCGTGCACGGGAACAATGTACAAACAGCAGTGGTCCAGTAATTCAGCGAATGATTACGACAGTGATGGGTGTCACGATTCAGAAGAAGACCCTGATGATGACAACGATGCTGTGAATGACGTCGACGATGATTGTCTGCGCGGTTGGCACAATTGGACCTCCGATTCAACCTCGGACCACGATGGTGACGGTTGTAAAGACGGTGGAGAGGATGATGATGATGACAACGACGGTGTCAATGACCGTGATGCCATGGACTCAATTCTCGACCATTGTCCGACCGGCGAACTTGGTTGGACCTCTGATGCCACCAATGATCGCGATGGCGATGGTTGCCGTGATGCCACAGAAGACAATGATGACGACGGGGATGAAGTTGCTGACAATGTCGACAACTGCTCCCCAGGGCCGAATGGTTGGGCCCTCAATTGGCTAAGTGTACCTTCAACAGATCTCGATGGCGATGGTTGCAGAGACCTTGACGAGGACGATGACGATGATGGCGACACAATCCCCGATTCAAGTGACGCATGCCCACGAGGTATGACTGGCTGGATTTCTGATACGATTTCAGATATGGATGGCGATGGATGTCGTGACATTGACGAAGACACCGATGATGATGGTGATGGCTTCCAAGATGTCGATGACAATTGCCCCAATGGTGAGACCGGTTGGCTTTCCACCCAAGAAAATGACTGGGATCGAGATGGTTGCAGAGATGAAACCGAGGATGACGATGATGACCAAGATTCAGTTTCAGATTCCGTCGACCAGTGTCCAAACACTCCTTTAGGAGAAGACATTGATGTCACAGGATGTGGCTGGTTTACTCAGCAGGATACAGATGATGACGGTGTTTGGGACCATCTCGACAATTGTCAAAGCACCCCTGGTTCAATGATTCGTGAGATGTTCAATGACACCCATGGATTTGATGTCGATGAAATTGGCTGCTGGCCGGGCGAATCTGATGCAGATGATGACGGCAAGTTACTCTACATTGATGATTGTCCTAATACTCCTACTGAATACAAGACGCAGACTTCAGTCGATGGTTGTCACGTATCTGAATATGATATCGACATGGACGGGGTTGCAGGAGACTTGGTCTCCCCATTCGGCCCCGATCAGTGTGTTGCAACTTCGGATGCAGAGACTCGAACCAACAATTCTGGATTTGGCGCGGTAGATGCCTTCGGTTGCTGGTATGGTGATGATGATTCAGACGGCGACGGTGTTCGTCTGTACCTCGATATGTGCATCGATACCCCCGCTGGCGAATCCGTCTTGGATGCAGGACCCGAATTGATTGGCTGTTCGGCCAGTCAGCGAGATGAGGATGCAGATAGCGTCATGTCGGATGCGGATCAATGCCCAGACACACCTTCTGGCGAAGATGTTCAAACGGACGGAGATTATGCTGGCTGTTCCCTTGATGAGCGAGTAAATTTGGGTGATACCAGTGCTGTTCTACAGAAGAATTTGCTCTGGATTATCATTGGCTCATTATTGTTCATTGGAATTGCCGTCATGGCGACTTTGTTGGTATTGCGACGTGGTGATCAACAGAGCAGTGCTGAACAAACCATGGCTCCAATGGGATATGCAGCAGCACCAGCGGTTGCAGCAGCACCTCAAGTGATTCCAGATTACACACATTTGCCGGGTGGAGGTACATACTCAACAGGTGCGATGGGCGAGACCATTTACAACGCACCCGATGGGTCCAATTGGCAGATGCAGGTCGATTCCTCATTCATCCGAATCAATTGATTAGGCACCGGCGTTTTCAAACGCCTCCTCAATCATTTCAGCGGGTGTTACTGAGGGGCGGAAGCCACAACGCTGCTCGATTTCCCAAGCATCGACGACACCCCACACCTCGTGAGAATCATCGTTTCCATATTGCGGATCACATCCAGTACGTTCTTGGTAGATTGCTGCGACATCACTCATTACTGAACCTTCACCCGTTCCTATGCAGAGTGTTTCTCTAGTGGGTGGTCGATTTTCCAAGATGTGCATCACAACTTCAATCACATCTGAAATGTGCACGAAATCTTTCGCTTGTGTTCCATCACCTGGAACACTAAGCCAGCCAAAAATTGAATCTTGCGCGAATTGGTGAAGAATTCCATTGCCCTCTGTTGAATCAAGCCGAACCCCTTGAACATTGGAGCATCGTAGAACACTGACAGGAGAATTTTCAGTCGCATGTTCAATTGCACGCTCTTCGACCCAAAGTTGCCCTTCCGCTGCAATGTCTCGTGGAACCAAAGAGACTTGACTAGAATAGAATGGATCTTCTGGTGTAGGTTGTGGGTGTACGCGCAGTGTGCCGATAAGAAGCAGGTGTAGGCTGCCGTGGCGCTCAACAGCTTCTAGAATCGGCCTAGCTGCATCCCTCATTGCCAAAAGCGCTGTCCGATCATCTCGCCCCGTTCCTGTAATGGGTGGATGCGCATTCATCAGAACAATGGCATCACAGGATGTGAGAAGTACATCAAGTTGCATTTTTTCATTCAACATTTCAGGTAGTATTTGCACGAGGTTGTCCCCCAAAGCGGCTTCCAAATACGGTTGGACAAAATCGTCCTGTCCACTGATTGCCACCTTCACGTGCTCGCCCATCAATTCCTTCTCACCCATAGGGTATGATGTTGACGGCCTATTTCACCTCAAAAATTCACTCCCTCTTCCGCGAACCTTGAAGTGCCGATAGATGACAGGCGGGAGTGGAAAGGCGCCCCTATGGGGCGCTCGGAGGTGAGCCCTTGGTCGACCAACTCCCGAATCTCGGACGCGAAGAAGAGATGCTCGCCGCCATGGGAATGACCTCAATTGATGACTTGTTCACGGATATTCCCGAATATGTTCGAAGGGTGGAACCACTCGATTTACCCCCACCTCAGACAGAGGAAGAAATTCTTCGAGAGGCTCGAATGTTGCTGGACATGAACATCTCTGTCGATAGTCGACCTTCTTTCCTCGGTGCTGGCCTCTACAGCAATTATGTGCCCACAATGGTGCCGATGTTGGCCACTCGTGGGGAATTTTTGACCGCATACACCCCCTATCAACCTGAAGTCAGTCAGGGCATGCTACAGGCCATGTGGGAATTCCAGACCATGGTTTCTGAATTGGTTGGGTTGCCAGTATCCAACGTTTCGATGTATGATGCGAGTACCGCTGCTGCCGAGGCGCTGACATGTGCTGTTCGAGTTCATGACCGCAAAGCAACACAAAAATCGACAATCTTTGTTTCCGAACTGATTCCACCACATCGAATGTCAGTCATTCACAACTACACACAGGGGGCTGAAATTGTTGTTAAGCCACTTCCGCATGGAGATGATGGCCTACTCGATCTTACTGCAGCAGCCGCAGCGGAAGGGGCTTGTGCAGTGTATGTAGAGCAACCCAATGCGTTGGGTCTTCTCGACCCCGGCATATGTGAATTGAAATCAATAGTCGGTGAAAACACAGCATTCGTTGTCGGTGTACAACCGGTTTCACTTGGTTTGGTTGCACCTCCGGGTGATTATGGAGCCGACATCGTCGTCGGTGAAGGTCAACCATTTGGAATCGGCCCTACCGCTGGCGGTCCGATCTACGGACTCTTTGCCTGCTCGCAAGTATACATTCGACAAATGCCTGGACGAATTGTTGGGTTGTCAATGGATTCAGATGGTGAACGTGCATTTACACTCACACTCAGCACTCGCGAACAGCACATTCGGCGCCATCGCGCCACCTCAAACATCTGTTCCAATGAAACTCTCATCGCTTTGATGGGCGCCATGCACATGGCTTTACTCGGACCTGAAGGATTGCAAACCCTCGCTCAAAGAAATGCGGGCGCCTGCGCAGCGACAAAGGCAGCACTACTGACTCTTGATGGCGTTGAATCGGTCCATCCGAATGGTGCCCATTTCAACGAGTTCGCCATTCGCCTCCCTCGTCCTGCAGCAGATTTGCTGTCATTCTTAGATGAAGAATGTGACATTACCGGGGGCTTTGATCTATCACAATGGTGGCCGAACCGAGAAAACGAACTTCTGGTCTGTGCAACCGATCAAATCGATTCAGAAGATATCGAAGAACTCGCTGAAGGAATTCAGGATTGGCTGGAGGGATACGAATGAGTGATTTGTTTGCTTTCAATGGAGCTCAGGGTGCGGGCTATGCTCAACCAGAATCCATCTCAGATGACTTCGCCATTCCGACCGCACTCCAACGCAACACATTGCCACGCTGGCCTCGAGCCTCTGAACCAGAAATTGTCCGACATTACACCTGGCTTTCTACACGAAGTCATGGAATTGATTCGGGCTTCTATCCACTTGGTTCGTGTACGATGAAACACAACCCGCGCGTAAACGAACGTATCGTTCAGATGTCTGGAATGAATGATTTGCACGCATTGGCACCCGCATCACATCTACAAGGATTGATGGCTATTTTTCATGAGATGCAAGAGATGCTTGCACACTGTGCTGGCATGGACTCAGTGACACTGCAACCGGTTGCCGGAGCCCAAGGTGAATTCACCGCGATGCGCTGTATCCAAGAATATCATCGCGAGATCGGTCAAGCAAATCGGGACAAGGTCATCGTCCCCGATAGCGCACATGGAACCAATCCGGCGAGTGCAGCGATGTGTGGATACGAAATCATAGAAATCCCCTCTCTAGAAAATGGGCGTCTCGATTTGGATGCACTACGAGCTGTTGTTGGCGATGATACCGCCGCGATGATGGTTACCAATCCCAGCACGCTTGGAATTTTTGAGCCAGAGATTGCAGAAGCCGCTGAAATTGTGCATGCAGCTGGCGGGCAAATGTACTATGATGGTGCAAATTTCAATGCGATTCTTGGGAAAACCAATCCGGGGTTGATGGGCTTTGACGCGGTTCACTACAACCTACACAAGACCTTCAGTCAACCCCATGGAGGTGGTGGGCCTGGTGCTGGACCTATCGGAGTCAAGGACCATCTGTCCGATTACCTACCTGCACCACTCGTGGTTGCGGATGAAGACGAAGAGGGCGAGGTCTGGTTTGATTGGTATGAACCCCCCAAATCAATTGGAAAGGTTCAGCAGTGGCACGGAAATTCCGGGGCGACAGTACGGGCTTGGGCTTTCTATCGGCGTTATGGTCGAGATTTGGAGAAGATGAGCGAACACGCTGTCCTCAATGCCAATTATCTGCGTCATCGAATCATGAATCCCTCACAAGATGTTCGAGATCAAATCCATGCCATGCCTGTTGATGGTGCTCCCACAGATGTTGTCAAGCACGAATTTACGCTGAGTATGTCACCTGTGAAGGATGCAACCGGTGTGACTGGCAAGGATATTGCCAAGCGTCTTTTGGATTATGGATACATGGCACCAAC
>JASLKT010000129.1:256-547 GCA_030747395.1 Candidatus Thalassarchaeaceae archaeon | reverse complement strand
GCGAGCCGCGCGCGCGTCGACGAATCACCGCGAATGAGTGAATGAGTGAATGAATGAATGAATCATCGCGAGACGATCACCAGACTCACTGTTTACCCATACACGTAATCTCTCGAGTCACAATCGGCGCATTCGGGGACACCGCGCATCATCATCATCATCATCATCATCATCATCTCATCATCCGTCGCGCGCGCGCGTCGTCGCGGACGCGTCAGTGTTCGAAACATCGCGCGCGCGCCACGCGTACCTCGTGAACGTCACCGCGCGCGGGACGTCGAGCGAAGACGA
>JASLKT010000129.1:0-246 GCA_030747395.1 Candidatus Thalassarchaeaceae archaeon | reverse complement strand
TGCGATTCGAACGAAGGAAGGAAGAAAACGCGCGCGCGCATTTTGGATTGATTTGGATTTGATTTGATTCGAACGCGCGCGACGACGGAGGCTCGGAAACGCTCGTGGACGGACGGTGCGAGCGAGGGTGAGGGTCGCGCGCGGTGCGACGGAGGACGGTGAGCGAACGCGCGGTGCGCGCGGGGGGAGGAACGAGGGTGAAGGGCGCTGAGACGCGGGATGGAGACGCGCGCGTGGCGGACGTCG
>JASLKT010000128.1 GCA_030747395.1 Candidatus Thalassarchaeaceae archaeon | reverse complement strand
GGATCACGTGTGGATACAATTCGAACTTCTGTACCTAATGCAACCCATTCTTCATCGCTCAGTACAAACACAGTTGTGGTTCCAGTGGCCTCCGAATCATGCCATGGGTGGCCGGTGGAAATGGCGATCAAGTCCAATTTTTCTTTGGCGAGGACTGTGTTTTTTACATTCATTCTAATGATTGCAATAACAGCGATTGCAATCAACAGAACGGCATGATTGGATTGAATAATCTTCAAAGTGGTCACAATTGTAATGATGATTGCAATCAAAACAAGATAAAATCCCCCTTGGATCCAAATTTGTTTTGCATTAATCCATGAATCGGCGACATCGGTGTCCGAAAGCAATCTTGAATTCGGCGGGGGGTCGATGTCGACCATATCAGGCGGATGGTGTCGTCCCTCTCAAGATTGCTGCTTGATTTTCACAGTTTGAGCGTTCAAAGAAAAAGAGTCTACATCTAAGTGAAATGGCTCACAATCTGCATATAGACTGATGACATCAATCCCAAATAGTCCTCCAATTACAGGTTCCAATTTAGCACTTG
>JASLKT010000127.1 GCA_030747395.1 Candidatus Thalassarchaeaceae archaeon | reverse complement strand
GACATCTTTGGTCACATCCTCATTTCCAGCGCCCAACTCTATTGCTACACGCGCGACATCGCGCACGTGTACGGGTTGAATGAGATAATTGCCGAATCCGAACACCCCAAACACAGGCATGGTTCGAAGCATCCAGGCGATGTTGTTGACCAAGATGTTGCGTCCGCCACCAAACAGAACGGTGGGCCGAACGATCGCATAGGAGATTCCACACTCACGCAGAGATTTCTCACTCGCAACCTTGCCAACAAAGTAGGTCCAACCGGGTGCCTTCTCTGGATTGGCTACACTGAAATGAACAATCCTTCGAACACCAGCCTCCTTGGCAGCCTCGAACAGAATGCTACAGTTCTTTGTGGCCAAGTCATGCTCGAAGTTCTTGCTTTGATGATTGTAGCGGACCCAATAGGTGTTGTACAATACATCCGCGCCGCGAAGTGATTCTACCAGCGCTTCACGATCTTGGAAATCGAGTGGATGAACCTCTACTTGGCCATCAAAGGGGTCATCGCGGCCTACCGCATTGGTGAGAGTTCGGACTTTCACACCC
>JASLKT010000126.1 GCA_030747395.1 Candidatus Thalassarchaeaceae archaeon | reverse complement strand
AATTTGTTCGATAGTTCGGAGCAAGAGCATCCTTCTTCCGCCAACGCCGAGAGGCAGTCTCGATGGATGATGGGAGGGTATTGGGAATCCTGATAATAAGGGAAGTGTCCGGAAGTCCGGTAAAGCTCGAGCTTTCCGACGTGAGGGGTGAAGACTTGGGAGTATCCTTGTTTGTTGAGCTCGGAGGAAATGAAACTTTCCAACTCTTGGCGAATGACCGCCCCATTGGGTTTCCAAAGAACCAGACCTTGTCCGACCATTTCATCAATGTGGAACAACCCGAGATCCTTCCCAACGTTCCTATGGTCTCTTTTTTTCGCTTCCTCCAAACGTTCGAGGTGCTCCTTCAGTTCGTCCTTGGTTGCGAAAGCGGTCCCGTAGATGCGCTGGAGTTGCTTGTTTTCGGCATCTCCTCGATGGTACGAACCTGCGACCTGGAGGAGCTTGAAAGCTTTGATCTTCTTGGTGTAGGAGACGTGCGTTCCTGCGCAAAGATCGGCAAATTCCCCGTTCCTGTAAAATGAGATCGCCTCGCCTTCGGGGATGTCTTCAAGTCGGCC
>JASLKT010000125.1 GCA_030747395.1 Candidatus Thalassarchaeaceae archaeon | reverse complement strand
CCTTCTTCATCAACTTCCATTCTAATAACTGTTAATGGAGAATTATCGGGCAATAGTTTCGATGCTGGTTGCCAATCATCCCAAGTATCATCCAAAGGTTTGGCTAGTTCTTCGGCTTGCTTTTCAATATTCGATATTTGTTTTTCAAATGCCTCAGAACTTGATGTATCTAAATTATTCAACCCATCAATGTAATGTCGCAGACTTTCATTTTGCTGACTCTCTTTGTCGGTTAGGGCAGAATTTGCTAAAACCATAGATTCCGCTAATGTTTCCATCGATTCCCTATCATCGACTTCAATTGCACATTCCATGGCTTCATCAAGAACTTCTATGGCAAGCCCTGCCTCATCTATTGCTAGAAGATTACTTCCTAAGTTGTAAAGAATCGATGCCGACTTTTTCTTGTCTTCCTTGACTATTTGATGAGCAATATCAATGTGAGAGTTTGCTCTTTTATGATTCTCGGCCAAGTGGTTCATGATACCAGCACATACAACATATGGCAATCTATTTTCTTTGATAGCCTGTGCTTGACGGTCTGCTGTTTCAAAGAGACTC
>JASLKT010000124.1 GCA_030747395.1 Candidatus Thalassarchaeaceae archaeon | reverse complement strand
ATCCCTTCGGGGATGGGATTGCAGAGGTCGTTCGGCCTCAGGACGGAAGCAGCATGCAAGATGATGAAAGGCGAGAAATGACTGGAAATGGTTGGCCGAGTTCGACCGCTGGAGGGCGATTTGCCACTCCATTTTCAGAAGAAGAACTCGGTGTACCATTTGGTTTGCCTAGCCGCTTATCGCGATTAGAGAATATGCCTTGGCATGGATGCTATGAAATGCAATTGGCAAGTGAGAAAAAAAGCAAGCATACTCTTCGTTCCTATCGAACTGCAAGCAAGCAATTTTTGATGACTGTGATCCCTGGTGAATTGCCACCATCTTGGGATGCATTACAATGGTCGATTGGATTTGTGGGTCCAATCCATTTCAGATCTCGCACCTTCGACCATTAATGCAAGGTTGGCTTCTGTGAGCCATCTATTGAATTGGATTGGACATCGAATTCCCGATTGGGTCACACGACCACAAAAAGGGAGAAGTTTGCCGAAAACCTTGACGCACCGAGAGATGGAACGGTTGAAGGAAGCTGCAGCAACCAGTGAAAACCCATTTGCGAATTTG
>JASLKT010000123.1 GCA_030747395.1 Candidatus Thalassarchaeaceae archaeon | reverse complement strand
GCGGGAGTGTTCGGGCAGAGATCCTTGTCATCCTTGACATAGTCGCCATCGGAATCACGCTGGTAGTCAGCACAACCAGCCGAGTCAACAGTAGAATTGGCCACAGTGCCTTGACATTGGTCAACGGAATTGTAGACACCATCATTGTCAGCATCTAGTGGAGGACAGCCATTCTCATGAGGACCTGTGTCGTCATGGTCAGCAACACCGGGTTGACCGATGCAGTAATCACCATTGGTTCCAGATGCATTGTCACCAAAGCCATCGCCATCCGTATCCATCCATTGTGTGGAGTCATTTGGCCATTCATCGAGGGTGTTTCCGCGCTCATTTTCATCAGCCCAAATATCGGGGAAGGTGTCAGCCCATCCGTCACCATCTGTGTCTAGGCATCCAGAAGTCACACCGACGGACTGACCGGATTCTAGCGGGCAATCATCAGGCGTGGTCGCATTTGCAACCCATTGGCCAACTGTACCTTCGCGAAGTTCATCGAGGGCTTGATCATCCCAATTATCGCCGAATCCGTCTCCATCGTTATCGTCCCACTGCGTTGCATCTGCC
>JASLKT010000122.1 GCA_030747395.1 Candidatus Thalassarchaeaceae archaeon | reverse complement strand
GTCCATGAACAACGAACGAAAAACGGTATTGATTATCATGATTGATGAACCTAACAAAAGGACAGTAGGGACGAAATATTGGTCATGGAATGGCAATGATGGCTCAAGGATGCCACCTGCAATAGATGCCATTGATGTACGAATACTTGGATTTAGAAGTAGGAACGACATCCCAATCAGTAAAAAAATTGGCATCAGAAGTTGGCCCACTGGGAGCTCTGGCTCGTCGGGGATTTCATCTGACATACCCCTCTCGCTATGAGGGCGCGCCATCAACCCTTCGGGTTGAATACGACTAAATCAAGAAATATTTTGTTACGAAGCATTCAATTCATGGTGACCTTATGCTGATTTCGTGGACAGTCCAGAGGATGCACTACGTGTGGCACACGCCGCAGAGTTACGCGGCGATTTAATTGAGGCTGAATCCACTCTTCGAGATGCATCAAAACGTTGGAAGCGCGAGCCTGAATTCAAAATGCGCCATGGGAGAATTTTACGTAAACTTGGACAAGATAGACAAGCACTCAAAGTCTTCAGATCAGTTCTAAAGGCACATCCACAAC
>JASLKT010000121.1 GCA_030747395.1 Candidatus Thalassarchaeaceae archaeon | reverse complement strand
GGTCAAACTGATATCGAGGCACTCGTTGAAAGACTTGGTCAATCTCCTTATGGTGGTTAAGTAATGAAAGGTCAGGCACCAGCCTACAGCGTCGATGCTGCTACATTGTTTCGGGGGTTAATGGATGGAGGAAGTAACTCTAGAATTTTGCTTGATTTGGCAGCTGCTAATGAAATCGAATTACATGCATCTAGTAGCGAATGGAATGATTTACTTTGGCTTCTAGCAACAGCACTAAGAGAATCAGAGGCAGCATATAGTGGTGAAGAATATGCCACACTTCGCAGTAACCTTCCAGTTGTATTTCACTAAAATTCAATTTTGGCCATGGCGTTCAAGCCATTGATGACCATACCATCGCCACTGATCCTCAGTCCACCCTTCAGGAAGGCCTCCTGCGGGCAATGGCGGTGCCTCTGCTGGGGCTGACCCAACTTCCGCTGGAGAAGAGGGCTCAGGTGCTGCTTCTACAGGCTCATCTGGAAGTGATTCCACCTTCACATCTTCTGTTATCTCGACATCTAGGTTTTCCGGTTCAAAATCACTATCAACTATAGGTGTTGACGAT
>JASLKT010000120.1 GCA_030747395.1 Candidatus Thalassarchaeaceae archaeon | reverse complement strand
CATTTCCTGCTCACTTCGGTATACAGAACACTTTGCGGACGAGTGTTCAATTCACGCTACTGTGGTTCGCCTGTTTTGCAATCGCAAATCCAATCGATGAAATTACATTCCTAGCGTCAGCTCTTGTAATGTGTATTGTCAATTCGGGTGTTATCATTGCACAGAATCGATTTGCCGATTTCCAGAAAATCTTCTTTTACACAAGTGTTGCAACAGGGTGGGTCCTTCTTGGAGGATTGATGGCAGCATGACAGTTGACGCTGACCCTTTTGACCTGTCCAAAGCCTTGGAAGGTGCGGCAAAGGCACATCTCGACCCTTCCATTTCGAAATTCACGCTCGATGCTGAATATGGACCAGCGGGGGACCAAGAATCTGCAATTGAAAAAACACTTTCTCAATTGCGAAATTCTCAATCGAGATGTGTGATGTTAGGCGTCACAGGTTCAGGGAAAACATTCGCCATGGCCAACGTCATTGAGGCATTGAATATACCAACCCTCATCCTATCCCACAACAAGACACTGTCCAGGCAATTGTGGCAAGAAATGTCAGGCCTATTCCCAGAAAATG
>JASLKT010000011.1 GCA_030747395.1 Candidatus Thalassarchaeaceae archaeon | reverse complement strand
TCATCTACCGAAGGCAATGTCTACGGTTGCACCGATTCAGATGGTGATGGATGGGCAGATACCATTGACACATTCCCCGAAGACCCCACGCAGTGGGCTGATTCAGATGGCGATGGCTACGGTGACAATTACACATACACCAATGTAACCGGTGAGAAACTGAGTGATGATTCCTATCGGTGGGATTGTGATATCGATTCAGGATTGATTCTTTCTCGAGTGCAGAATGGAGATGCCTTCCCAGATGAAGCCACACAATGGAGTGATACTGATGGCGATGGATTTGGTGACAATTACAAGGACAACTCCACAGTTAGACTCGAATGTTGGCCAGGAGAATTGGTTGCGGACGCTAGAAACTCTGACGCGTTCCCATTGCGATTTACACAATCGAAAGATGCCGACCGTGATGGATTCGGAGACAATAGCGCAATTGGGGACTATCAACCCGACCTTTGCAAGAGTGTGATGGGATTCTCTTGGGAAGACAAATTTGGTTGCCCCGATAGTGACGAAGACGGCTGGTCGGATACCGCGGACGCCTGTCCATATGATCCTGACATCCACTTGATCGGTCAGAAATGCCAAATCACATCGGCAGATATAGGAGATTCACAAGGAGAAGAAGATGACTCATCTGCAATGATGTACATCATGGGTGGTTTCATCACACTACTTCTTTCACTCATTTTCGTTGCATTGGTTGCCAAACAGATGGGCGCTCGAAAGCGGCTCTCTGAAATCCGAGAAATGCAGCAACAAGAAATGGCCTTCAACGATGAAGAACAAGAGCGACGCCAGAAGTGGATTGACCACTATCTTTCGACCGGTGATATTGAGAAAGCGAAGGAACTCGGTTATATTGAGAAGGCTGAATGGCAGGTTCACATGGAACAAGAAGAAGCTGAAAAAGCATCTCTGCCCAGTCTAGGTGATCTTCTAGATTAATTTGATAATTCATCGTCAAATCGATTGAATGGCAATGCGTCGAATGTTTCGATATCCAATGCATTCAGTGAAAGATTGTGCTTCAATGCTTGTTCAATCGTGACCCAATCAGGAGTGGTTCCATCAATCCAATCATATCTGTGGCCAGGGATGAGGCGCCAATCACTTGGAAGGTTTTGTAAGATTGATTTTGCCTTGGCCAAACTACGCCATTGCGCAGCAGGATCCGAACCCGGTAAATCGACTCGCCCTGAACGCATGGTAAACAGCAAATCCCCTGCAACATACACGTCGTGTCCATGGAAGGTCACGTGACCAGGAGAATGACCCGGGGAATGAGTAACTGAAAGTTGAATATTGCCACACTCCCATGTGATTATTTCATTTGGAACATGCTTCCAAATGTGTGTAAAATCAGTTTTCGTGAAAATGATACGTCCAAAGAGGCTTGGTGAAACCGATTCTTCGTGCCCCCAAACTTCAATCTCGGGATGTGCTTTACGGATTGCTTTGACTCCAGCAGTATGATCTCTGTGGGTATGCGTCAATAGAATGTGAGTCGGCTCTAAGTTCTCAGCATTTAGGGCTTTGAGCCATCCTTTTCCATCAAATGGATCTACGACAGCCACAATACGGTTTTCTCTGTCGATAAATGCCGTATTCATATTCGCCATAGTGCCCATTTGCGTAACCCATACCTCAATTCCATCGTCTCCTATGGAGACGTCGAATTCTCCGCTTGCTAGGGCCATGATTCTCCATTAGGGGATAGGCAATCAATGGTTCGGCGGCTCATTGGCCCCCCCTAAGGGGGCGCCAATGGTTTCAAACGGGAGGACAATGCTGACGATATGGGGCGAGCGCATGCTACGGGATGTCAATTTCAGGCCGGCGTCATTGGCGGCATTGCTGATTTTGATGGTCTTGGCCCCACTCGCTGTCGCTGAACCTGCTGAAAACGGCCTTGAGTTGCGAATCGAAATCGATACACCAGAGAATGGCTTGTATTTTTCAGATGCATCTGACCTAGAAGTCACCCTGCGGGTCAAGAATCATGGTGATGATGCAAAGGAGTTGACCTACAATCCCGCTTGCCCATTTGATTTAATCATCACAAATGATGAGTGGAAACTCGATATTGATGACGAGCGAATTTGTCCGACTCAAAGTCGAGCAATGACAATTCAAGCGGGTCAAGAACGCATTCTCTCCACTTGGACTTGGGATTGGAGTGATACTCCTAGTGGTGACATCGAACTCGCATTCACGCAGGACGGGGGGACGGAAGCGGCCGTCCAGTATCACGAACTTTCGGCAACTGAATCAGTGATTCTTCACCGTACCGTTGAGATGCCAGAAAATCTTCACCTTGAAGCAACCCTTTCAGAAACCATCGGCGATCAATATGGCCATACCTCTGCAATGCCTGCAATGATTCATCTCTCCTTGGTCAATTCAGGAAAGAACACCATCGATATCCCATTCGATGAGAATTGCCGGGTGCAAACAAACATACTCACATCAATCCCATGTGGCAGTGGTTCAATTGCTGCAGGAGAGAAGATGCACCTCGGCTGGACCGAGTGGGCATTTGGCAACGCTCCCGATGGCGATTACACAATTCCGTTTGCACTCACAGCTGTCAATGGGGCAGAGAGCAGTGTCGATACAGCATACACAAGAATTCCAACCAACCCCGTTGCTAACATAATTCCAGAAGCAGTCATTGATGCAGGAGATCAATTGAATTGGTATTTCATGCTCCAGAACCCCGCAGATGTGCCTGCAAAGTTACTGTATGAAAACACGTGCATTGTTGAATTGCACATCATATCTCCTAGTGGGGAAATCGTCTACGACACCCGCGACACCCGCCCTTGCCCCCCTTCGGGAATAGAGCAAAAAATTGCGCCGCAAACCATCCACACTCTAGCTTCGGACAGTTGGGATTACATGGGTTCCAACGGCTGCGAAATCGATGATGGCGTCCACCTACTTGTGTTGAGTCAACCCGATCACGGAATCGTCGCAACCCAGTCGTTTTTACACGTCAATAGTGGGGATAATCCAGGTTGTGGAACCGAACAACAAGATATGACTAGCATTCGATTCACAGTAGATAATTTGGCAGTTCTTTCACCTGATAGTCTTGAAGAACGAGTATCATTCGATTTGACGATTCAGAATATCGGATTCGAGGCATTCAATCTCTATTGGCCAACTGATTGCACTCTAGAATTACAACTAGCAATGGTTGGAGAAAACCCATCGCAAATTTGGGCCGAAGATTGTGGCGAATTCGCAGGACATGAGAGTTTGATCGAACCTCAATCGGGATACACTTGGCCTACGATTGAAGTGCCATTTGTTGAAAATGGAATTGAATTGGCGCAGGGTACTTGGCATATCTCAATTCAAACAACTTCGTTACCGACATTCACTACTCAAATTGCACACACATACGATGGGGCGCACATTTCTGATGTCGTCGAAGACAATTCTGGCAGCGACACAATCGAGGAAGATATTGTAGAAAGCCCTGACAATTCAATCGAAGAAGTATGGTTGTCAGGAATGTGGAATTATGTCACAACACCTAGTCGGGGATGTTGGCTCCTCACCGATTCAGTCGGTGTCGAATACAGTTTCATCGAACACGTGCAAGATGATGAGTGGGCCCCCACCCCTGGCCTAAGCGGCACTTACATGGTACAGTCTGGTCAAGCACCAGATGACTGTGCTGCATGGTCGGGCATCGTAATTCTACAGACATTGGATGAAACCGAGACCGCACCTGAAATTGTTGCTCCAGTTACCCCCTCATCTCCACCTCCAAGCCCAGTCGACCAAATCATCAATTATGCCCCAACCTCTGCTGCTGTGGTAGCAACAACATCACTTTCCCTCATGACATTGCTCTACCTAGGCAACACAGAATGGATTCGGATTCCAGCATTGCAAGTGGGCCTCGGCCTCGTTGGAATGGTCCGCCGATCAGGTGAACACGATGGTGAATATCAACGCGGACGCATTATGGGCTATCTAACAGCAAACCCCGGAGTTCATTTCCGTGCCTTACTGGGAGCCCTTGAGATGAGCAACGGACAACTCACACACCATCTCAAACACCTTCAGACTGGCGAAAGAATTTGGAGGCGTAAGGATGGTCGATTGGTACGCTTCTATCCAGCTAGTATCCAATCGACATTGGGTGAGGATGAATTGCCAGTTCCATTGCTTACACCCGACCCTAACAGTTTGCAGGGTAAGATTCTGCGACTTCTGGATGCCACGGAAAACGACATCGTGAATCTGAGTCAGAAAGAATTGTCGGTGCGACTTGAGGCTAGTCAACAATTGGTCAGTCACCACCTCCGTACACTGGAGAAGTTTGGCCTTGTAGAGCGAGAAAAGGTAGGCATGCGTTATCGGTATCAATTGACTCGGGAAGCCATCTTCTTGGTCAACAGCAATGACTACGACGTTTCCACTGAATGAGGTCGTGATTAGCGGTTCCTTCAATAGGATGCCTCAATTGGCCGAACGTGCACCTTCGGTGCACGCACACGTGAGGAACGGTCATGACGGACTACGACCCTACCACAATTGAAGCCAAGTGGCAATCCGCATGGAACGACGCCAAAGCGTTCGAAAGTGAAGTGGATTCGAGCCGACCGAAATTCTACTGCTTGGAGATGTTTCCATATCCAAGTGGTCAAATGCACATGGGCCACGTTCGAAATTACAGTATTGGCGACAGCATGGCCCGATTCCGCAGATTAGCAGGTTACAATGTTCTCTATCCGATGGGTTACGATTCTTTTGGAATGCCAGCAGAAAACGCTGCTAAGAAAATTGGCGGACACCCTCATGACGTAACTTGGTCAAATATCGAGAGTATTCGTGCTGATTTGAATCGCATGGGATTCTCATATGATTGGCGCAGGGAATTGGCTACAAGTGATTCTACCTACTACCGTTGGAACCAGTGGATTTTCCTCAAATTCCATGAGATGGGTTTGGTAGAACGTCGAACGGCCCCAGTGAATTGGTGTGATCCCTGTGACACTGTTCTGGCAAATGAGCAAGTCAAGAACAATCGTTGCTGGAGATGTGCCGGAGAAGTCCGACAGAAGGACATGGCACAGTGGTTTCTGAAAATGACAGAATATGCTGATGAATTACTTGACGAATTGGAACACATCAGCTTTCCTGAGAATGTAAAGGCCATGCAACGCAACTGGATTGGTCGCTCACATGGTGCCGAAATTCACTTTCCAATCGTTGATAGTGATGATGTCATCAAGGCATTCACAACACGCCCAGATACCATTTTTGGTGTAACATTCGTTACTCTCGCACCCGAACACCCCCTGTGCAACGCACTTGTTTCAGGCACTGAATTCGAATCAGATTTCCGTGAACTTGCTGATGAATGCGCAAGAATATCAGAGTTTGATCGCATCAATATGCTTCGTGATAAGAAAGGAGTATTCTTAGGGCGCTATGCAACGAATCCATTGACTGGAGAAAAGGTTCCAATCTATGCTGGGAATTTCGTTGTTGCATCATATGGAACCGGTGCAGTAATGGCAGTACCTGGCCACGATCAACGCGATCATGAATTTGCAAAGAAATACGAAATACCCATTCTTCAGGTTCTTTCCGAAGATGAAGGCAAGGACCCGAAAGTGACGGGACGTGCCTTTGAGGGATTGGGGTGGATGGTAAACTCAGGTCAACCCGGCTTTGATGGGTTGTATGGTGACGACGCCAAAGCAGCAGTCATCAACGCCTTAGAAGGAGAAGGAATGGGTACAGGTACGGTTCAATATCGTCTGAAGGATTGGTTGTTGAGTCGTCAGCGTTTTTGGGGTACACCAATTCCTTTCATTCATTGCAGAAGTTGCGGAGTCATACCAGTTCCAGAGGCGAATTTGCCCGTTGAATTACCATTGGATGTAGTATTCACAGAAGGCGAGTCGGGGAATCCCTTGGCCAATCATGACGGGTTCGTCAATACAAATTGCCCCTCTTGTGGCGCCGCAGCGAAACGAGAAACGGATACAATGGACACATTTTATGACTCATCTTGGTATTTCTTGAGATTTGCAGATGCCCTCAACGACTCCGCTCCGTTCGATAAGAAAAGTGCTGATTATTGGTTGGAGAATGGCGTAGATCTCTACATTGGAGGAATCGAGCATGCTGTCATGCATCTTCTCTATGCCCGATTCTTTACCAAGGCCCTTCGAGACGCTGGCCTCAATGACGTATCGGAGCCATTCTCTCAGTTGGTTTGTCAAGGAATGGTGAATGCCCCCACTCCTTTCTGTGCTGATTGTAATGTAGAACACCATGTCGATTTAGAAGGTCAAAAGTGCCCGACTTGTGGCGGACTATTGGGTTCAAGATCCGCGAAAATGAGTAAGAGTCTAGGAAATACAGTCAGTCCTGAAATAATGATTGAGAAATACGGAGCTGACACAGTCCGCTTGTTCATCCTCTTTGGTGCAAATCCAGAGGCTGGAATGGATTGGTCAGATTCAGCCATCGATTCAAATTATCGCCAAATGAGGGCCATTCATTCTGCATTGGTTCAAGGTATTGAAAATGATTCAAAATTAGGGACAATGGATGAATGGCTTCTTGCTCGCGCACGCCAATCTCGCAGTAGTTGGATCGACAGCATGTCAAATGTGGGCCTTAGAGATGGAGTGATGATTAGCCATTTTGAAATGGTTGCAGATTGGCAATGGGCCCAACGTCGAGGGGGTGTAAGTGCCAGCGCCAGTCGTGAATATTTGACCAGTTGGATTCCCATGCTATATCCAGCTACACCACATCTTGCAGAAGAGATGTGGAAGGGTTTGGGAATGGATACCATGCTTGCCCTCACAGTTCTTGATTTAGAAAATTCAAAGGGAGTATCTTCTCGCGACGTAATTGTTCTAGGTCAGGAAGAATATCTACGGAGAGTAATCGATCGGGCACGAAGTGTCCGGGAATTGGCAGAGCGTCACACCGAAGGAGATCTTTCAGCAGTCATCATTCAAACTGCACAACATTGGAAGGTGAAACTTGCATCACAAGCGATTCAAATGCACGATGAAAACTTTGATTTCAAAGAAGGAGGAAATAAATTCTTGCAGACTCAACAATGCTTCCAAGATGAAGAAACAAAAGGTGACGTGATGCAATTTTGGCGTGCGATTGTCGTCGGTCAGAAGAAACGAAGGGGTCGAATTCACACATGGGGTGAACAAGAAAGGGCTCTCGTTTCAAGCGAATATAATGAAGTTGATTTCCTCTTAGATAATGCTGAATTCATCGTAGCTGCATTGGAAATAGAAGATGTAGAAGTGTATCGGGCGGGAACAGGTGAAGATGTTGCGGGTAAAGCACGATCAAGCATCCCATTGGAACCAGGTATCGCTTGGAGATGATTTCATTGCCCATTGTTTTGTTCGATGGATTCTGTTTGACTTGCAATCGTTGGGCGAAATGGATTTCCAAGAGAGACCCAAAAAAAGTGTTTGAATTATTACCTCAAGATTCACCCGAAGGTAATGCTGTTATGGAATCTTGTCCAGAATTACTCAAAGATGTAGACTCTGTGTACATTGTCAAAAATCATCAATGGTATGCTCGCTCAAGTGCAATTTGCCGAATGCTATGGGAACTTAGACTTCATTGGAAAATCGCTGGGACTTTGTTATGGCTGATTCCCCTACCTCTGCGTGACTATGGATACAATCAATTCGCCAAGCGACGGCATGGATTGCTTCCCTCGGATTCATGAACCCCCTTTCGTTGGAGGAGAATGTGAGTTCAAATTCGAATCCCAAGAAGGATTCCTCTACCTCCCATTCCAACGCGTCAAACAAAGGTGCGTCGGGGCCACGAAAGCGGAAAAGACGCCGAAGCGGCTCCAAGAAAAATGCGAATAGAGGTGGGAAATCAGATTTAATTGATGATGAAACAATTCTCCGAGCTAAAGAGAGATTTGATCGAACCCCTCGCGCCATGGGTTTACCCGCAAGTCAAGACCCCCCCCCAAAAGAAGTCAAGATAACTTGGAAATTGTCGCCTGTTCCGAGAAATGTTGAGAGGGAAGTACACGATATCGTATGTCGACCAGGTGAATTTGGCTTCCTCGATGATAAGCGAGTGGATGAGATTGCCGATCTCATCGGTGACAGACCCATTTCACTTGAGCAGGCGCTGAGTCTTCGCGCAGCCCTCAACCAAGAAAAGGCTGTTTTCAGTCATGGAAGACTGCAACGCAGAGCGGGCGAAATGCTTCGAAAGTATGAGGGTGGAGAAAGTGTACTTTCTCTTTCGAAACGTTACGATTTCCCCCCAGTAAATCTATTTCGGGCTATTCTTACGGCTAGAAATTGGTCAAAAAATCGTATCAAAGAAACTCTGCGTGAACCCGAAAAGAAACTGAAAGAACGCGATTTGGTTGAATTTAGAAAAGCTGAAGCTGAAGATCGGGTGACACATGTCAATCAAGCTGAAACTCATCATGCTGCAGATTTGTTTGAAAAGGTTCTATGTGATCACTTTACAGCAAACGGAGTTCGTTATCGAACACAAACTGAATTATTGAAAGAACAAGTTGAATCCGAAGGCCGCCCCATCCGAACCCCAGATTTATTGATGCTCGATCATGTCGAAATTAATGGTGTTCCAATCGCATGGATTGATGCTAAACACTTCTATGGCGCAGGTCTTTCTTTTCAACGAAAGAAGACGCAAAAACAGGTTAATCGTTACGTCGAAGAATGGGGGCATGGAGCCATCATTTATCGCCATGGATTTTGTGATGGGTTGAAGTTGAAAGGCGCCATCTTGTTGGATGCAAGTCCAATAGATTTGACCGAACTCATTGAACACAATAAGCGATTGAACGATGAACGCCTCAATGAAGATTGAGTGCATCTGCTGCCACAGAGGCCGAAGTTGCCCCAAGTCCTCGCAATTGCAAATTTTCGATAACCACATCCTGCCATTCGGTTGCAACTGGAAATTTACTGGGAACAATCACTGCGCTTTCCCCCAACATACAAAGTCGTGCGACGAGAGTTCCATCCGCAAAACCGGAGCCCGCAAGTGCACTACCAATCAAGTGTAGAAGTTCGACCCGATTTGAGTCACCTAACAAGCCCGATCGTTCAGCAAATTCAGCACTTTTTGATAGCAATTCAGACCATCTATCGGCATTCCATTGCCCTTCACGTAGTCCAAACAAGCAATGTTCACCTGCAGCGCGAATAGAGAGTTTCCAATCTGCATCATCAATGTAGTTGGAGGTATGTTGACTTGAGGTTGTTCTCCAGACAACGACGAGAGGAATTTCAGCATGCCATGAAAGGACAGCGCCAGGGCCACCAAGGCCGTTGGGTAACTGGGGGCAACCAGGTTCCAATCGCAGTTCAACACCACCTGCGTGCAAAGCAGCAACATCACCAAGCCCACCAGACAGTCGTCGCTCGACACGATGCGCGATATGTATGGAGCGAGAACGTGCCAACTCTTCATCAACATTCAGAGCGCGTTGAATGGCTAGAGCACAACTGACGGCTCCCGCTGCAGAAAGTCCGAATCCCTGTGATGCCGGCAGTTCACCTTCATGAGTCAGGTTCCAATCATAATCTCCGAATGATGGTTCCAAGTTTGTCAATTCTTCAAGCACTAAATGATGTAATTCTGAACTCGGCGCATCCCCTTGTAGTGTTAATATTCCATTACCAGGTTGACCATGGGCTTCGATAATGACTCCCCGATCTAACGATAATCCTGCACCTCGACTTCCTTGTTCAAGTAAATTTGTGGATTCATCTTGAATACTGAAAATCAGTGTAACATGTCCACCTACTCGGGCCTGACCTCGCATCACAAACCCTCTAAGGGGGGGTTACACTTGAGTCGAACGACTCAAAGTTCCTCTGCTAATTGGTCAGAAAGACCTGAAAATCGCGAAGCAAGGGCCTTACATCCCATTTCAAATGCTTTGCGAGCAGTCATTGAACCATCTGTATCAAAGCTAAAGATATATTCTCCGGGAACATCTTCAATAGAAATAGCATCAGCAAAATCTTCGATTCGAGCAGTGCCATCTCCAACATGATGCATATCTCGGATGAGAGTTTCTACTTTTTGTACGTCCTCAAGCTTCTTATTTTTGAAATCGGATTTTCCAACGGACAAATCCAAATCCCAAAGTGCCTTTGCTTTAGTGGGTTTTGCAATTGTTGCAACTTTTCTTGTACTGAAAGAAACTCCAGAGACGGGATTCCACTTGGAATGATCCGAGCCTACACCGAGAACAGCGTATGCATAGAATTCAATGTATTGGCCCGTGAAAAGTTTTGTGATTGGAATATCGCGATACAATTCCGAAATCTGCAATTTCTCTTCTCCAAGAACATTGAGGTCACCAGCTGTCACGAGGTGCCCTTCTCGCGTTCCTCTTGCACTACAGTGGTAGATGATTTGACTTGCGGGTGTCCCCCACTCCTCACGAGGTAGGCCCTCATTGCCAGGATCATCTTCCAAGAAGCAAAATTCATCGTGGAACGTCGGGATGGGAATCATAGCCAAACGATGTGCAATGACTTCATCTGGAAGTGCACCCATAGATTCGTAGGTCTCACCTGTTGCACTATCTTCAATCGTCCCCAATTCAAAACGAACTCGGTGAATTGCCATTTTGGGAACATTACTCATCAGTGTACGACGCAATGCATTCGCGAATGCTCGATCAGTCTCCTTGAGAAGAACTGTTACGTGATTATCGCGCTCATCAACAATTTCGATTTTAACCATATTTCCATCCTCCCGTATCATACACGGCGACCACGACGGCCACCCTTCTTCTTCGTTCCATCATGAGGAATTGGTGTAACATCCTCGATTCTTGTGATTGTCATACCGGCTCGGGTAAGAGCCCGGATTGCAGCTTGTGCACCAGGTCCGGTGTTTGGTGACTTGTTACCTCCAACACCCCGATACTTGACGATGACCTGTGTGAATTCTTTCTCTCGAAGCATGTCAGCAATTCGTTCAGCAGCTCTTGTTGCTGCGAACTGTCCACCAGCATCGCTTCCCTTCTTGGTCACCTGTCCACCGCTGACCTTTGCAACAGTTTCAGCGCCAGTCAAGTCGGTAGCAGTCAAGAGTACATTGTTGTACGAACTGTAGATGTGAAGAACTGCTTTGTGTGACATCACTCATCGCCTCCTTCTACCACAGTATCTTCTGCTGTTGGAGCGGTTTCAGCTCCTTCAGCAACGCCTGCCACAAATTCTTCTGAAGGTGCATCGCTATTTTCTCCTTCACCATATTCAGCAGCGGCCCGAGTTTCTTCAATCTCAACCCGAATCGGATGTGATGAATCTGTCAGTGGCGATGTGTGGTGGTAGGCCAAAGTATTCTCATCATCACGGGTGATGATGTAACTGGGGACCGTCATTTTTTGTTCGCCCAAGCCGATATGGCCGTGAATAACCAACTGCCGTGCTTGCCGCATGGATGAAGCAAGTCCGCGGTAGTATACCTGACTCTGCAATCGTCGACTTAGAACGTGTTCGACACTGATCTGCAGAATGTCGTCGAGTGATGCACCATCACCCAATAGGCCACGACGATACATTGACTCAACAAGGTCGTTCTTTTCTCGCGAAAAATGACCTTCTGATGTATCGACTCGCCCGATGAGCTTCATGGCATTCTGTCGCCATCGTCGCAGTTTAGACTTGGCCTTCCAGATTTCCTTCATGCCACCGATTTTCTTGAGGCCGAATTGTTCTTTGAGGGCATGTTCTTCTTCGATCCGCCCTTTTTTCCAAGGGTGGGTCGGAGTGTCATACTTGGGTCGTGCAAATTTTGGATGTCCCATTCATTTCACCTCCAATCTCACTGCTTGCGCTGCACACCGAGTGTGAGGCCTGTACGTCCATTTGAACGAGTTCGCTGTCCGCGAACACGCTTTCTTGCTGCGTGGCGAAGGCCACGGTATGCTTTGGTGGAGCGTAGACGTGCGATATCATCGTCTTGTGTCATTCCGACATCCTGTGAGAATAAGTGAAACTCTTCACCAGATTCGATATCTCGCTGGCGATTTAACATCCAAAGAGGAACTTTGTCTGCATATTGATCAATGGCTTCGCGAATCTGATTTTGTTCATCGTCAGTTAAGTGACCACCCAACTTATCCTTGTCAATACCTGCAATTTTGCAGATTTGGAGAGCGGTACGAGCACCGACTCCCTTCACACTTGTCAAACCCATCCCGATTCGAGATAGTCCGTCTACGTCACTGTCAGCAAGTCGGATGATGTAGTTGAAATCTGCTCCGAGTTCTGCTTCGTCAATTTTTGCCATTTTTGGGTCCTCCCCTGTTCACCAGTTGCCCAGTGGCCTCATGTGAGGCATCCTCGCGACTCTCCCCCCCTATATGAACGACTCGCAGGACACCAAATGCCCCTACGGGGCAGGATTTACGCTTGATTACAGATTGCGTAACCTTCTCCGGCTTCTGTGATGAAGCCTTGAGATGTATTCACCTCAGAACCAAACTGCTTCATCTCACGATCGATTGCCGATTGTAATTTGGGCTGAATATCCGGTTCGATTTGGCAACGTAATTTCAAACTCGAAAGACCCAATTGATTTGCAGTCGTTGCCAGTTCACTCAGCGATTCAAATGACACCTCTGATGCCGTTCCAACAATCTGTCCAGTAATCTGCACAAATCCTTTCACTGCTTCGTTATCCATTATGGCCTCACTGCTGATGAAAGTCGGTCGTCTTCCAGTGAGATTAAGCCAATTTCCATCTCCATCTGCCACAGCCCTTTCTCTCCAAGATTCGGTTAATTGACTCGCTACCAAACTTGGGTCTACAATGGTTAGGTGCTGTCCTACTCCAACAGAACGCCCCTCATTTACAGGCACTTTTTGTAGCCCAGTCAGAATATTCATGTTTCCTGATTTGGTGAGTCGCACCAATCGATAGGATTGTGGATCAGCAACTGGCCCGACCCAAAGAGACAACCGATCGATTCGTCCTCTACCTTGAGTCATCCATTGCCACGTTGTTTTCACATCACCCCATATTGACGAAATGATGCTCTCAACCTGCAATCTCTGTTCATCAGATAATCGAGGCGATAAATCAAGAATCAGTGCGGGCTCTCTCGGAAGAAACGGAGCCCATGATGATAGAAGGTGATCGAGTCTTGGTTGCATTTCCTCAAGTGTGTGTTTTTGAGCATCTTGTGGTCTAGCTGGATCAATGTGTAGTAACGCAATTGCTGATGTGACCCCGATATTGTGATGATAGGTTTGCAAAATTGATTCTGCAACTGTCCCGTCACCCCACAATATTCGACTAGAATGCCCCCAATCACCTCCGGACCAAACTGAGCATTGTTCGAGATTTATTGCCGCTAGAGGAGCAGCAGCACCAGACAATTCAACTCCTAAACCTGGCCGATTTAGAGTTGAACAAAGAGCTGCAAGTTGGGTTGCACTACCGCAGGCAGGATCAAGGATTACTCCTTGTGATATATCACACGACTCAAGGAGATGTGCCCGCGCAATTGCAACAGTCCATGGTGTGGCCAATCGTCGCATTTCATCGGTCGCGTGTAGAGCGGGCCCTCCCTCTTCCTCGCGCGCGGGCGCGCTAGATTCGGCATAAGCCCGTGCATTGTCGTCCGGTACCATCACTACCGGTTTGATGTCCGCCATGATGCGAGCATGCGGTCGGTAGGCAAGTTCCTTTCGCCAGTGGCTTCAGATGAACAATTGCTCTAATTCCAAATCGAATAGAAGCCAAGCATCTTGTAACTCATGCCCATCATTGTTACCATATGCTAAATCTGGAGGAAGAAGGATTCTATGATTTGTTCCGGATAATGTGAGCGATTCCTGAAGATCAGCATCCAACCCAACAAGACCCCATCCAAATCCTTCGATGTAGCAAACCCATGGGACTGGTGGTTCGGTATTGCACATCGGATCTTCACCAGCCGTTGCAGGAAGGGTACCGGAGTCCAATTGTTCGTTTGAATCTGCATTCCATACGGTATAGGCAACATTCATTCTTTCACTTCTAACATGTCGGTCTCGATCAGAACCATCAGAGAACATGTCGACATCTAAATTGACTTTGGCTGAAGGCAAGGACACATGAACCAATTCAATCGTGAATTGAGCCTCTTCAACAAGAGTTTCAAGCCGAAGAGGAATGATGACCGCATCACCAGCAGCGATTGAAGTCACGGCACTTTGACCATCACCATCAATCGAGATAGCGGCATGATTGATTTCAATTGAAAGCGGCAGTTCACGTTCTTCATCTACATTGTGAATGGCCAAATGCGCATAATCACCCACACCTTGGTGTTCCCAGAAACACTCCAATTCACCAGGGAACCAGAACACATCATCTTGTTCTGCTAAATTTGAGGGCCAATTCCATTCTCCATTTCGAGCATCACAGCCATCGAAAAGGAGAGTGGCCTCCCACGTCCATCGACCATCGACTTGAATGTCTTCTTCGGCAACGGCAGCAAAGGCATCTTCGAATTGGTTGAGGAACGAACTGGTGGCAAAACCAAGCCAAATGGCAGATAATAGTAACATCGCGATGGTGCCAAAACTTGCTAGAATGGAAATTCGAGGAACAGCCATCTCGTTGAGGCCAATTGGCACCACAGGGTGTTCTTCCGCCTCAGGCCGATCCGATATCCAAGTACCGCTCACGAACCTGTCTATTCAGTCGACCTGCTTGAACATTCTCCCGTCCCTCTATGAGGGACGAATTCTCAATCTCGGGCCAATTGCATGTCGTGACGGGTTCCAAGCCAAGCGACAATTCCCAACTCAATACCAAGTGCAACGAGCATGAGTAACAACATATTTGGTTCAAGGATCTGGCCTTGTAGAATCAACAACGCAAGACATAATGCCAAGACAAGATCCAAGGCCCCCATCACACGCATTCCTCGACGAAGTTGTAAGATTCCACCGACCCATGTCGCCAATGACAATGCCAACACACTGACGACCAACCATGGTGACCAACCGGCAATTGCAAAGACACCAACTGGGAGTATAATGTGAGCATTCCAAAGCCAGGCAGTTGTCCATTTTGGTAATTCGGCAAAGACCGTGTAAACATGCGCCATTAACATCACAACCCCAGTGGCAAAGATTGTCCATTGTAGAGCGATTCGATAGTCGTCACCCTCGGTCCAAGCGAGGAATGCAAACAAGCCACCCAAGATTGCGTAAACAGAAAGGGCGACTCCAGCGGGTTGTTTCCAATTGAAAGAGCGCTTCATGCAGAGAATCCCAGCCAATACACCCGCTGGTCCAGCAGACACCATGACAATCATGAGTGCAAAACTTCCTCGGCCAGCGGCCCCTCTATGGTCAGGCATACCATTGGTACGACGGAAGGCTTCAATCCACTCCCAAACAAGCACCAAACCCAACAGTGTGAATTCATGGAATAACCATGGCAATTGCCAATCGATGAGACCGTGAGTTCCATCGAGCAGATTGACCGTAAATGGGAACGGAACAGCATTGAACAGCAAGGCACCGCAAAGGCGAGAAAGTAACAGCATCATGACGATGCCTTCGACAGCACTGGGAATCCTCCAAGGAAGATCTTCACGCCCGTACAACGAGATGAGTGATAGACCGAGAAGACCGAAGGTGAGTACCAGTAAATCCAGTTGGTTGTACAGACTTCCAAGAGGGCCGAAGTGACCAACGAGATAGATCAATGATAACGATCCCATGGTGACGAAAAACGGCATTTCGATGCCATTGATATCGGGTAAACGGAGGTTGTGAACCTTGGCGCGTTGGCGCGAGACCCATGTTAGTGCCAAAGCGAATAGGCTAACCATCAGCATCAATCCTGAATTCAGTTGCCCATTCATCCAAGCAATCCAACATGCTGCAAAGGTTGTCACAGCGATGAATGAGAGTACAATGATTGGGCGATGGTGAATATCACCAATCAAGAGATCTAACTCGTCTGAATTGTATTGTGAACCTGATTTGCGGCGGCGTTTGCGCTGCTTGTCAATCAGAGTATACAATTCCGCATCAGCCATTTTCATACCACCTCGTGAGATGGCTTGCGAAAGTGATTTTGCGAGAACACCAGTATTATCAGATGCTGCTTTAGCTGCAGTATCTTCATCCGCAAAGTGAAACAAATTCCCTCCATGGGATAGATCGAGAGGTTTCTCTTCATCTCCAAGAACAGTCATGGCAGATGTTGCTGAAACCCCATCAGTCAGTAGCTTAGGCTCGGAATCTGTAATTCCCGATAGTTGCCCTTTTTCGAGAGCAGCGGCCAACGCTTGTCTGTGTTGCATTTCGGCCAATCGCGCATCACGCTTCCCAACTTGTTTGAGTTCCATCCTCAGTTCACCAGTGGCTGCCAAATAGAGTGCAGACCCGACGAATGTAGCGATTGCTAGGAATGACTGGGAAATGTGCATACCTTCTGCAGAGGCAGCCCAAATTTGGATACTCAACAAACAAACAACAGCAATTGCTGGCGGCAATAATTTCTCCAATTTACGAGCCCTTGGAAGATAGATTGCAAGGATACTACCTGCGGCAATGAGCATCACGAAACCGGTTTGCATTCGGTCCAATGGTTCGGGATCAAGTAGTGGGAATGGACGACTATGATCCAATCCAAATAACACAATTTGTAGTGTGAGTAACCCCATCGTTAAACTCAACATTTGAGAGGTCGGCCCACCCTCTCCTCTTGTCAATAAAATGGCAACGGAAGCACCCGTCAGCAATATCATCCAGAAGGCATCCCCACCGAAATTCCATTGCAATACTGCGAAAGTCAATGCGAGACAGAGCAGAATAGTTCGTGGGTTTCCTTGGTGTCTACCTTGTGCTTCAGCAACAATATGTACGGTAGCCAACGCTGTAATTCCAAGCAGTGAATACCAACCAATATCGTCCCTTCCTTCGACGAACATCAACCAGACAGCCAAGCCAGAGAGCAGTCCAAGATTCCATAATCGCATCAAACCAGAATCTCGCAAACGCGAACTCAATTCTGTTGCTCCAATCAACTTGCCTGCAAGATTAACTCCAGTATCTCCTAATTTGAGATTGATGGGATATTGAATCAACGCAGCGATTGTAAGATACAAGGCGACAAATTTCGGCTCAAGAACAATCAGTAAATCGACATCGATATCTCTGGCTTCGGAAAATGACTCCAATGAAGAAGTCCACAAAGCGTGAACAAACATCCACAACCACGGAGCCAACACTGTAGCACCTGCGATGCTAGGGGATACACGCTTCAATGCCAACGCACCGGTGGCCAAATGAACCACGGTTAATCCGATGAGGAGATACAATCCTTCGTCGCCACCTTCGGTCGCAGATTCTGCAGGGATGAGAATTGTCAGTAATAGGATGAGGACTAAACTACCGAGCCAAAGGACACGATCAGTGACATTGGATTGGTGCTGTAGTAGCATTGTAATTGTGACGATTGCAGAGAGTACCGCAAAGGCCTCATATCCAGATACAGGCAAGTTCCCGGCGAGATCCAATTCAAGACCGATGAGAACAATCAACAGAATTGGCAATGAGGTGAGCAATGGTTTCAGGACCTCCATTGCATCGACACCTCGAACAACGAGATAGGAACCACCATACACAGCGAGTAGAGAGAGCAGAATTCCTAGTGAGTATCCCGTCGCATCTCGGCCACTGGCCAGTAGAAGCAATCCTCCAATCATACCGAGGCCAACAGAGACCCCCCACAATCCGGGTTTACCCAGGCCACTGATTGCAATTCCTTTGCTGAACCAGTTATCCGCTCGCGAGAAGCGAGCTGCCATTGAGCCGTTGATGCAGGTGACAGCTAGTGCGAGAAGGAACAGAGGCATTGGATCAGCCAGTGGCAATATTTCCAACGCCCCAAGCGAGAGTGGTTCTGATTGGATGGCATGAAGGCCAATCCAGAGATGACTAGCGGCAATCCCTAGTGAGGCCAAATTACCGCTTTGACGATGATAAGCCAAACCGTGTAGGAGCATGGTTGCGAACAAAATCATCACAGCGACACCAAGTTCTCCACCCACGGAACCTGCTGCTGATGCTAATGCGAGAGATACCAAAGTCGCTTGAGCCATAATCGCATCGTGCTTGTGACGATAACCGACCAGTATGTTGACTCCGACAAGCGCAATCAAAGAACCACCGAGTTGCTGCGTGTCAATCCAACCCCAGTGATGAGCATCGATTGCAAGGCCATAGAGGAGTTTCATTGAGATGATGACCCATGTGACTCCAAGAATATGCATGCCCTTGTCTGGAACCCAGCGTTCTCCAAGGATGAATCCCAAAGTAGCCAATCCAATCAATCCGGCAGTCGCCATCATAGGATCTAAAGCAGTAGCTACAAGCCAACCAATCAGGCTGTAAACAAGGATCATTGTGACCATCAGGGCCCAATGCAATCGTCGTTCACCCTCTACAGCAATCTCTGTAATCGTATCCAATTCGGGTGTTTCATAGACAGTCCCATCTGAGAGAATGTCGCCTGGTCTTGGGCCAGAATCTTGATCAAACACCTCAAAGATTTCGCCAACAGCATCATCGATTTCAATTGCATTACTCTGCCCGGCATCAGGCCCCTCTCCCGCAGTGGCATCTGTTGGCGAACCCCCTGGCAATGCTGGGCGTTTCGCAGTAGTCAAATCATCAGGCGTCATGAATGCATCAAGGTCGATTCCGCCCCCCATTTGGAAAGCCCTCGAATCGAGAATTCGGTCTTCGGAGGAAGCCTCAGTTTCCTCCTCCTCATCCTCCGCCATACAACGAAGCAGCCCATTCGTCGCATAAGCGTCGCCCCGCTATGGAACGGAATTTATTGTGTTTGAATACGGCCCCAAGGGGGCCGAATGGTGTTGTTGCTCGCCGAAATGCACTATAAGGGTCCAGCGAGGCGCGCTCGGCATGGCCCTATCGGTCATCGGTACCGCTGGCCGCCAAGGGGACCATGCTATCGATTATCATGGACTCAACCCAAACGGTCAAGTTCATTGGAATTTAGAGTGGCAGGCATTGTACGATGCAGCTCTACGAAGGGGGGAAGGGACTCTTACGGCACATGGGGTATTAATGGCCGAAACTGGAGAGAGAACTGGACGTTCACCCAATGATAAATTCGTGGTAAAGGCTGGAGATGAAAACAATCCTCTGACAGGCGATATTTGGTGGGGCGATGTAAACGTCCCAACCACGCCTGAAATTTTTCAGAAATTAAGTGCTAAAGTTCGAGATTATCTTTCGTCTAGAACTGAACTTTTCGTGCAAGATTTGCATTGTGGTGCTGATGCTGATGAGCGATTGGCAATACGAGTTGTAACCGAAAATGCATGGCACTCAGCCTTCGCTCGCAATATGTTCCTGCGCCCCTCCATTGACGAAATTGATTCGCATGTTCCTGAATTCACAATTCTCCATGCTCCACATTTCCATGCAGACCCCGAAATTGATGGAACCAATTCTCATGTTTTCGTGATGATTTCTTTTGAAGAAAAAACAGTCATCATCGGCGGGACTCGTTATGCCGGTGAAATCAAGAAATCCATTTTCTCAATCATGAACCACCTTCTCCCGGGCAGAGGACACTTACCTATGCATTGTTCATCCAATACCACTGGTGACAATACCGCTGTTTTCTTTGGATTGTCCGGAACAGGAAAAACAACCCTTTCAGCGGACCCAAAACGAGCGCTGGTTGGTGACGACGAACATGGGTGGTCTGCAAAAGGCATCTTCAATTTTGAAGGCGGCTGTTATGCCAAATTAATTGATCTTTCAGAAGAGGAAGAACCAGCAATCTTCGCGACGACACGTATGCCTGGCTCCATCTTGGAAAACATCGTGATCGATAGTGAAGGTGTGCCCGATTTTGCAGATGATTCATTGACCGCAAACACCCGGGGTTCCTACCCAATCGAATTCATTGAAAATCGAACAGAGGATTCAATGGCCGGACACCCCCAAAATGTGGTGTTCCTGACATGTGATGCATTCGGTGTGTTACCCCCAATCAGCCGATTGAATCCTGCTCAGGCCGCTTATCACTTCATATCTGGATATACGGCGAAGGTCGCAGGGACGGAAGTGGGTATCAAAGAGCCACAGGCAACCTTCTCAGCATGTTTTGGAGCGCCTTTCATGCCACGTCACCCCAGTGTTTACGCAGATTTGCTCGCTGCTAAAATGGCAAAACATGGTGCGCGTTGCTGGCTTCTCAATACAGGGTGGGTCAGTGGTGGATATGGCAAGAGTAAGAGGATTCGGATCAAGTGGACTAGGGCCTTACTCAATGCAGCCTTAAATGGAAGTTTGAATAATGCCGAATTTGTTGTCGACCCCCGCTTTGGGTTCGAAATCCCTCAAGCCTGTGAAGACGTCCCAGAAGAAATACTCAATCCACGTGATACATGGGGTGTTGGTGCAGACTACGATTCAGCCGCTGATCATCTTGCGGAAATGTTTGGCGAAAATTTCGTTCAATTTGAGAGAGGAACCAGTCAGGAAGTCCTCGATGCGGCCCCGAAGCCGCTCTCTTGAGCCCCAATGGCTGGAAAACCTTAGACGAGGCCCCTAGTGGGACCTCTGATGGACGTCACTGCGGCTGCGCTGTTCCCATCCCTCAGCGAATCAGGTGGAAAGGTGACGGGCTTGAGGATGCCTGAGAAAGAACCGGTTTGGATTTTACTTGACAAATCAAATCCAAATGGGTTGGCAAATCAACTTGAATTTCTTCTCCAAGGGTTGGGTTCCAACCGTAGAGGATTGCACCCTTCTGTGACCATTGATGAATCCAAAGGTCCTGTTCATATCATCAATGGTTCGCTCATTGGTCCGAGTTCACACATCGAAGGGCCATCCTACATTGCCGGTGAAGTTCGGCATGGTGCCTATGTTCGAAGCCACTCTTGGATTTGCCGCGGTGCGGTGGTTGGCCATGCTACTGAAATCAAACACAGTTTGTTGCTTCCAGGGGCGAAAGCACCTCATTTCAATTATGTTGGGGATTCGATTTTAGGTCGAGGCGTCAATCTGGGTGCTGGTTGTAAATTATCCAATTTACGAAATGATGGGAGGCAAATTCGAATTCACAATCTTGGCATCGATACCGGGTTGCGAAAATTTGGTGCAATTCTTGGAGAAGGTGTCCAAATCGGTTGCAATGCGGTCTGTAATCCAGGGACCGTATTGGGTCCCGAAAGCAATGTATGGCCGAATGTGACGGTGAGTGGTGGCCACCCAACTGGCAGTGTAATTCGAGAGTGATTCAATGACACGACCTCGACTGCACGGTACGGACGGCATTCGCGGGCGAATAGATAATCTGAATATTGATGGAGATGATGAAGCGGTACTCAACGCGTTGATTGGGCAACGACTTCTCAGCAATCGTTCGATGCGGATTATCGGAGAAGCAACCGGTTTGTTTCTGGTGGACGATGTTGGCGAATCCCCCTTGGTCATTCTCGGCTGGGATCGGCGTGATGGAAATGCGACCCTCGTCGATGCGTTGGAATCCGGATTGGGTGCAGCGGGATGTCGCACACTCAGGGTCGGGGAACTACCCACCCCTGGACTACACAACGCAGTTCTTTCAAGTGCTGCAGATGCGGGAATGATGGTGACAGCTAGTCACAATCCTGCAACCGATTCAGGAGTGAAACTCTTTGATTCGGAAGGTTACAAGTCGATGCCAGAAGTCGAAGATCGAATATCGGAACTCGCTTGGCAATTGGCAGATGGTGGATTGGCCGCCCCACAAGAAACAGTGGTATCACTGGATGAAATTGATGGCTTGAGTCTTTATCGTGGCGCCCTGAAAAATCGTTTACAATCATTAGAGACACTGATGGGTGTGGAATTTGCAACCGTGAATTGGAATGATGTTGTTCCAATGCAAGGTTTGCTACTAGATTGCTCAGGTGGTGCTGGAACTGAATGGTTGGCAGACGGCCTAACACGTCGCGGATTAGAGACGATTGAGGTCAGCAGTCGATTAGATCCAATTAACCAAGATTGCGGGGCTGGCGATTTTTCACCTACAGCTCAATGGTCGATTGAACAACTCCTCATGGACCCACCATCCCACCGTCTATTGTGGAGTATTACACAGCGGTTGGAAGATAATGATGGCACACCTCCTTGGGCACCTGGACAAATTGTTGGGGCCGCACTGGATGGAGACGGTGATCGTTGTTTGTTGATTGAATCAACCTCAGACGGATTGCAAATTGTCGATGGCGATCGAATGTGTGATGAGATAATGCGTGCAGCAATACGTACACATTCAGAGACATGGAAAATGGCAGCCAGTATAGAAAGCGATCTTGGGTTAACTGCAGACTTATCGCGGTTGGGTGAACATGAATCGATAACTACCGCAGTCGGTGACCGCTGGTTGTCTGCTGCATTGTGGCCAGAGTCAGAGTTGAGATGGTTCGGATCATCTGATGTTCCCAAAGTCATTGGAACTGAAGATTCAGGCCATTTGGTGATGCCGGCACCCGTACCCAATGCCAACGATAGATGGGCACTGGTTGGTGATGGTGCCGCCACCCTTCTCGCAGCCCTTCTCGCAAGAGCAGCACTTTGCAAAGAAGGGACCCCTCCCGCCTTCCAATGTGGCTGGAAAAAGCGCAGTTCAATTCGTCCGAGCGTCAGAGAGCGTTGGACCGGCGAGAATGAGCTTTCTCAATTGGTTCAATCAACAGCAGAGGATTGGTGTAATTCCTCACTTTCTCGCATCAACGTCGCGGGAGAACCAGCGTTGTTATTGCTGGAAGGAGTAATTGATGAATTGCCAATCTCAATTGCGGTCCGAAATTCGGGAACTGAAGCCAAAACATCAATCTCAATTCGATTTGCAAGAGGAATTGATGTCGATGGAGAGCAGTTGATGGGTCAATTACTCGATATTCTAACTCCTCACCTTATCCCATAACTCCATTTTGAGTGATATTCAGAGAGCAATCAGTGAAAATTGCTAATACGAATTACCAATCGAAGTCATCTGAGAGACATGCTACCAGCGGACGTATTGGCGAAACTCGACGCCATGGATGATTATGATCGAATGCTTGCATACGATCGAATCGGAAGGGATCACAGAATGAGTGCCGCAGAAGTTGAATCTCAATTTAATGCTTGGAAGAGTGGGGGGGCACTCCCCTCTACATTTTCAGCACCAGAATCGGCCCCCAGTGCCCCATCTGGTCAAACAGCAAACTACATTCAAGATGCATCAAAATATCGCCCGACATATGATCCAAGTAGGGAAGGAAGAGCCCGTCAATCACAGATTGAACAGGCTGTCATGTGCCCTTTGTGCAACTCCGCATTGGGCATCCCATCAACCCGCCCAATCAAAGTCACATGCCCCAGTTGTTTGGCTGAATCCACATTTACGTCTTAATTGTGGCAATTTATCCAACAATTGAAAACACACTCGCACCCCCCTTAGGGGTGCGGGAGGCACACTAGATGGTTCGAACTTTGGTTATCACCGTTGATCGTGACAACGATTTGGGGGTCAAAGCAGGCATACGCGGAAGCGTTGTTGGTCGTCGTCAAGTACTCACTGCGGCCCTTCGCCTGGGCATTGCGGATCCAGAAGAGAGTGATACAAATGCCATTCTGGGTGCATTGCATCAGCACGACCTCTTGGCAGAGAGCGCTGAACCCAATGATGCTGTTGAGATTGCCATTCTAACTGGAGATGAGCGAGTTGGCATCAAGTCCGACCGAAACATCGCACAGCAACTTGAGGATGTCATTTCAGAATTCCAGCCCGATCGTGGTGTTTTGGTCACCGACGGAATGGAAGATGAATCGGTGTTGCCAATCCTCTCTAGCCGACTTTCAATCGATCATGTTGAGAAAATTATTGTGCGTCAATCGAAAGGTATCGAAGGGACATACTACTACATCGCAAAAGCGATCGAAGACCCGCGCTGGCGAGCAAGACTCCTCGTGCCAATCGCAGTCTTCATGATAATTCTGGGCCTTGGAATGATTCTACCAAATGGTAGCGCCCTCATTGGCTCAATGCCTCTTTTGGTTGGTGTATATCTCTTATTCAAGGGCCTTGGTGCTGAAGATCGCTTGGACCGATTGATGCGCGATATGCGCGAATCCGCAGATGCAGCCATCCTGTCCTCATTGTTGTGGGCTGTGACCGGTGTCGCGATTTTACTCGCTGTTGTAGAGGGGTACGACACGTATGCTGAATTCCAAGTGGATGGTGGCGGTGGTAATATTTTGATGGGATTAACAGTGCTACAGAAATCCCTAACTTGGATTGTTCTTGGAGCCCTTTCTTTCGCTTTATCACTCATGGTTTTGCGTTGGAAGAAAGGCCATTTCAGCAGCCGTTCGGTATTGATTATCGCATTTGGTGCTGTATTGTGGACGATGGCAACGGCTGCTCTAGAAGTAGCGATTCGAATTACAGACGGAGGTGGATACGAGTATGACGTAACCACCATCATGAACGATTGGGGGCAAACTCTCCTTGCTTTGTTTATCTTCTGGGCAGTTCGAACGGGCGTGCGTTCTTGGGAATCAAAGCAAGACACTGGCCGCTATTGGGGCGTTTGAATTCTATTTGTCTGCTGAAGATGCAGACGCCGCCGTTTGTTCTTCACGATGTTTGGCACGTTGACGCGCACGGAGATATTTCAAGGGGTGATCCATCCATTCCCTGCTACACAAATTCGACTTTGCATCCCCACGACTGATTGGACAACAAGCGTTAATTTGCAATTTCGGACATCCTGCTGGTGTGTATTCATGTTCGTAGACATGATTTAATTGGTAGCGCGTTGTATCAGCGGAATAATCAGGTGCATTCATGAAAAGCGCTTGCGCCTCATCGACTGTGAGGCCAATGACACGTGACATACTGGCAAGGAATACACGCCCCACATGGTTGATGTTGACAGATTGGGCTAGTTGAGTGGTAATTTCTCGCATACAAGGTGGCCAATCTTCTTCATCAGCAGAAGTGAATGAAACCTCAGTACTCGCTCGATGTTGCAACAAGCCCACAATTCGCCCCACTTCCTCTGCCATTCGACCGACAAAGGCCTCATCCATTCGCTCCATTCTTTCTCGACATTCATCAATCAGTTGCGTTCGTATACGCTCTTTTAGAAGTCGAGAAAGACGTTGTTGACTGTTCTCTCGAGAGTCTGGAGAAAGAGTCACCCAACCATTCAGAACCGGACGATTTGGTAAGCGCCAGTAAGCGCCACTAATTTTTGGGCAAATCTCGATAAAATCAATCATGGACACTTCCCAGTTCCCATCTTCACCTTTGCGTACGCCGCTTAGATAGGTCTCTGCGAGTCGTTGAAATGAATCAGGTGTTTCGATACTGCCCCACAAATGATCAGCCCGACTCGCTTCACCTTCTGCCCAACGCCCCAACAATCGTTCATCAAAGGATGCACACACAGTGACCATTGCGTAAAGGAATGATAGACATTCAACCATCTGTCCGTATGGTGTATGAATATCGACAGAGGTTGTAGCATCGATTTCCTTGAAGTTCACCGATTCCAGTAGCCTTACGCGCGCCCGCACGCGAACGGCTTCAAGCCATTCAGTGTCCACCAATGCCTCCAAATCTACCTGATTGGCTTCCATATGCGCTATAATCGCAGGATTCGCCTGAGGGAGGAATGGATACCGGGCTGTAACAACGGAATCCTCGATGGCTGGAGGCTGCAATGGCATCGGCATGGAGTGTCTACCCGGTGAACGAGGGTTCTTCAAGGCTCTCTATACCTCCGGGTGATTGTGGCTGCACCCCCAAACTCCAACCTGATTGAAATTCAGGATGAGATTAGAGATGATTTTGGATGGAAATTAGCTGCTGATTTAGATTCTGCAAAGAACTTACGTTGGGTCTGCAATGAAAAATCTTGGTCATTGGAAACATGGAATGATCAAGGTCGTTTGAACACTCAACTACATTTGCAAGAACAATTAATTTCGGGCCCAATTTCAATTTTAGGAGCAGCAGCTGAACCTGAAGATGTGCGAGATGCAATCTTGGCAGGGCACCGATTGATTGTAGCTGATGGCTCAGTGGGCGTTCTCATTGAAGCAGAATATCCGGAAATAGCTTGGAACTCATTGCTCTGTGTAGTTGGAGATGCAGATGGAGATATGGCGCACCTAGCAATGGCCGCAGAACGAAAAATCCCATTCATACTCCACGCGCATGGTGATAATCAAGCGGAATGGTTGGAATTACTCGATGTTCTACATTTGTACAACACTCCTCTAATTCTAACACACCAAACACCAAGCCAATTGGCTGGTATGATTAATCCAGGAGGATTCACTGATGGGGATCGGGCAGTTTGCTTTGCCTTGGCCTTGAATGTCTCTTGCAATCAAATCACATTGAGGGGATTCCGGACCGACATCATTGGTCGATGGACGGGTGCCACAGTTCCAGAACGAAAGATGCGTAAATTAGAGTGGATGAGTCGCATCCTTCAAATCGCGGGGGTGGAAATGTGAATTTGGTCCATGAGGCAATGGCTCGCGAATCAACTACGAATGGCAAGAAGCCCAAGAAGGATGCAAAGAAAAACGCGCGAACAAGATTTTTGGTCACACTTGTCACTTGGATTCTTCTAAATCTCATTTGGCTGCAAGCATCTCAGGCCATCGCAGTCAATGAAGTCAACAAACATGGGCGCGATGTCAATGGAAAATATACCCTTGACGTACCCAACATGATGAGATTAGATCGAGAGATTCCAGTCGATTTGACATGCGATTTCGAACCCAAAAATTCCACAGTTCCGGTTGTATTGGTTCGCATTCAACACGAAACCCCGTCCGGCGAATTATCGACTATATGGGAGGGCAATTCCACAGACGAATGTCCCGATTATTCAATGTCTTTAATCGCTGGTAAACACATATTCTACACGACGGTAATTCAAGGTGAAAGTGCCGATCTTTACCCTTCAAGAAATCTTAGTGCCGAAATGGATCTTGGAATGCATCTTTGGGAACCATTCCGAATCGAGGGATTTGTTGTCGCCAATGCCTTGGGCTTGTTTTTGGGCATTGCAGATCGAGCCATACGGCGATATCTTAGAAGACGACAGGAAGCATTGATCCGAAATATGCCATTACACAAACGCCGGCAGAAGGAAGACTGGGAGCAGATTGCTCAATCGATGTCTGGAGGAGATGCGGTTGATGTTGAGGATTTAGTGGGTTTCCAACCACAAGATGAGGATGAAAGCATGGAAATGCAAAGGCGAAGAATGAGGGAACAGTTTGCCGCACAAACTACCGAAGCCGATGGTGATACGGATGCCTTTGTTGATGATGATGCCATTGATCAAGATGACGAATTGGGCCCAGGAACAACCGAAGGATTGACTGGAAAGGTTGAGGAAGATCGCAATATTAGAACTGTTGGCGATTTATGGCGAAGACTCAGTGGCAGTGAAAAAGAGAAGAAGAAAAAACGCTAATCATCCACTGATGAAATCATCCAGTGTGAACACTGTTACACGATCATTCTTGAACAATGAATCTGCACTGCTGACCAAACCCTCTACACGTTGTCGAGTATAGAGGTTAACCTCGTAGTGTTCGATGACGTGCTGCATCACTCGAATGTATTTTCGAACTGCGCCTTCACTGACTGTAAGGGCGAGGTTTCCACCACAAAGGTGAGCTTCTCCTCTTGCGAAATCTATTCCGGAACGCATACCTTGCCTCCCTCGTTTTTGTTCGATGTCTTTGATGCAATTTCCCGCCAATGGGAATCTCCGATATGATTCTCCACAGCGTACACATCGAAATTTTTGGCGAGTGAAAGCGAGAAGATTGCCTCGAAGATCAGGTAGGAAATGCGATTCGACAACCTGACTAGCGACTTTTCGAACATCCACGCCTCGCAATTGTTGACACAAGAGGAGTTGTGCATTCATTTTGTCAATCATGGTGTCCAACGTTTTGTAGGATGAATTCTCAGGTCCCGAATCAATGGATTGCGCATCATGTGTGAAGCCATATCCTCGCACAGCGCCCACCGAACCTTTTCGTCGATCGACAATGTCCATTTGGTTGGCAATTTCCGCAGGGTTCGGTTGATTTTGTGTGGCTTCGTAGAAGCCTCGGTGATACCACCAAGACGTGTCGACATTGAGCGCTTCCTTGTCAAGTTCTTCTGGATTGAGACGTGTGGATAGGGTGAGTGGCGCATCCATCCTCCCTCCTCGATTGCTGGGAAGTAATTCTCGACTGAAGTTGAGAAGACAATCCAACAACAGAATCAACGCATCTTCATCACCGTCACAGTTGCGCCGTTTGGCTGCATGATACAATGTATGGCCATAGCCAGCACTCGCATTCGACCAGCCAATGAGTCTTGTCAACACCCCTCCAGACGTGTGAGGAGCAAGGCCGACACAAAGATGGCCGACGAGATCATTTGCAGTTTCAGCCTTGTAGAATGGTTCCATGTCATAAAATCGTACAAGTAATTCATCGACAAAAGCCGAGGCGCGAAGGAGGTAGTCCTCAGCTTTGCGACTCGGAATGAAGTCCTGAGGATACAATTCCAAGATTTGGTCAGCCTTTGTTAAGGCTCTACCATCGATGTCATGTGTGTATCCCAATTCAATCAAACGGTCAACATCCGTACCAATGTCCTTGGGTTTGAAATGAGTTACAGGGACATCAATCATATCGAAGCGAATGGTTCCAGCCTTAAATGCTGGGAGTTGATGTATTGCTCGTAGAATCCCTTTCTCCAGTGGCTCCGGGTATCTTTCTGCAGAAGTTAAACCCTTGACCCCTTTGAATTTCTTTGGGATCCTATCCAAACCCATCTTGATTCGTTTTGTTTCAAGAAGTGCCGGGAGGTTCACAGATTGATTGATTCCTTTTCGCCGTCCATTACTGGGCCTACCATCATCAATCGGTCTAGTTTGGCCCCCACATTCAGTAGGATTGGTAGGTATCATTCGGTGATGACAAATTGTGTAAGGTGATCGCTGACCACACTTAGTGCACTCTCTAGTTCCCATTGTAACGAGAATGGTGCCTTTGTTGGCTGCTTCGGTAATCAAACGCTGTGGTCCTCCCTCATTTCCGATTGGGAAAATGCAATGCGGTTTCCCCTTCATCTCTCTAGGTGCTGCCTTTTCGGGACGCCCCATCCGGCAACCAATTCGACACGGAGCGGCTGCCACCCAACGAAGATCACTGCACTTTCGAACCAACCATAACGCCCCATCGACTCCATGTTCATCGAGCAGAGATTCAGCAGATTCTAGAGTGTCTGGTTCATTCGGTCCATCATCGATGATTTCCTCAGCGGCCTTTTGTCCTTCAATTTCGGTTTCAGCAATCGTATCTCCACGTTGACGAGCCGCGGTTTCGGCTGCGATACGAAGGGTGGAACGCCGCATTTCAAGGGCTGAAACCCTTTCTTTCTCTGCGTTGCAAGTCTGATTGGCATCCACCAAACGACTGAGGCGCGATTCCAAATGCGCTTTTGCATCAACACGAATCTCTACCCCTGTTCCATTTGCAGAAATCTGGAGACCCATGCCCTCAATCAGAGGTTGCCATCCGTGCATGATGAGAATGTCGGAACCATCATGCATATGCGGCACCCCTAGAATCATAAGTGCCGATTTGACAATGCCATGCTCTTGATGGTGTGTACCATTTGGCCAATCGCCAAGAACTGATGTTGCAATGGATTTGATTTGACCCGGCATTTGTTTAGGAATTGTATTGCGAGTTGCGGCTTGAGTTGCTTGATTCCCCCCCCTCATTGGTAGTTTTTCAGGGGTGTGATCAATCGGTTCCCAATGTGCTACAGCACCTGATAATCGCATCCAATTCCGGTCAGGATGAGGGTGAGTGGATATTCCATCTTGAGGATGGCTGGCAGGTTCGATTTCCCCATCGAGTAGAGTATCGATGAGCGGGGTAGTAAATTCCAGAGGTAAGTCATTCCACCAGAGATTCCAAGGTGGTGGTATAGCCGTCAAAAATGTTCGAGAAAGTTCAACAATGGTATCCCAATCTAGAATCATTTTCCGCAATTCGCGATGCCATGTGCGTTGACGTCGATGATTCTCAAGTTCATCATTCGAGTCATCGATAGAACCTGTAGATGGCAAACCTTCAGGTAAACGCCGTCGCGAAACACCGAGAACGGATGCAAATTTTTCCACATTTTCAGCAGAGTTTAATTTTTCCAATAAATCACTGGCAAACCAATCTGAAACATATCCAGATGGCACAAGTGGTTTGTTATTCTCGGCAAACTCTCCATAACCAATCATCAATTCCCCGTTGTCCCATATTGAAAGCACATCATTTTCGATTCGATGCCACATTTCCGCTGACTGGATGCGACCGTACCGCCCACTATTCAGTAAGACAGTCGGCCCGTCCAAATCGTCACAAGGAACCACTGCACAGGCTTTCCCTGGACGTTCTATTTTCATCTGAGTTCCAACTGCTAGAAAATCGCCCATCGCATGCATCGATGCAGGGTGAACACCAGCAGCTGCGAGGCCGGAAGTTCGCGGACGTCCATACCTCAACCGGAAACCTCCGGGCGTATTGGGTTCTCCAAACACCGGCCGACCAGCGATAATATCGCCCATGAACCGATTGTCTGTTTTGATCTTTCGTCGCTTTGCAGTGGTTGATTCGGTGTCCTTTTTTTGTCGTGAAGCAAAGGTAGAGATGAACCCCCATCCCGGTATTTCCAATCGCTCGGTATGTTTCTGAATCTTGGCTGCTTTCAGACACAAACCTTCTCCGATAACGAGCATTACACCGCCACGAATACGACCACCGTCGATATTTCGAACTTCACGGTAACCTGCACATTCGATACTTTCAGTTTCCTCACCATTAATCATGATGGGGCACGCTTTGACAATCATCTCAATTTCTTCAGGAGGGGGTTTGTATTGCAATCCACCCCTGTAGAGGCCAAACTCTTCCTTCACTCGCTCGATTTCAGGAACAGTTGGTTCGTATTTGTCGAGTTTTAGAGCACGACGAATCATATCGGCAATCAAGACTGCAAGTGCTTGTGCGGTACCTCCAGCAGCCCGAATAGGGCCACAAAAGTCGATGGAAACAAATCGAGTCCCATCCAAATTATTCAGGATTCGAACCTGCCCGATCCCTTCGAGTGGTGCAACGAGAACGGCTTCGGTCAAAACCGCAAGACCCACTCGCAAACCGGTGTCAACACTCTTCTTGACATCAGCAGTCGCATCATGCATCTGTAATGCAACATGTACCGCCATGTCAATGGCAGCATCTTCTCGGGATTCCTTTTCGGCCAGCATTTTTCGAATATCATCTTGAATCGGGATTGGCTTCTCATTGGGAAAAGGTCTGAGGTAATCTTCCAGCAATTTTTCTGCTCGATCGGCAAGGTCGATTGCCCGGGGAATTTCAACCTCACCTTTGAGATCAAAACCCTTTGAACGAGCTTCACCTGCAAGTTGGTAAATTTCCTCGCATTTTTCATCAAGATATGCTTGGTAGTTTGCCATTTCACTTTCAAGTCGCGAAACATCGAGAGGGGCTACAGAACGGCTCACTCCCCCCTCTGACATCTCATCCCTCCGTGCGAACATCGCCCAAGGGTTCACGACCGCTCTAAAGCATTGGGTGGAATACAATCCACTTCCATAGGAAGTGTATTCACACTCGGCGAAGGTTCATGGAAGGTCGGCAACGACGCACAGCGGGGAGAAGGATGGCAGAGAGCACTGGGATTGATGATGCCCGAGCACGATTGATTGAGAAAATTCGAAATCTTGCTTATCTATGCGCCGACACCGAAGAGTTCACACTCGCATCGGGCCGCACCAGTCGACATTTCTTTGATACTAAACCAGTGATGTGTGACCCAGAGTCTGCCCATTTGCTTGGAGTTCTCATTCACCACACAATCGCCGAGATTGAAGGTGGCGTGGATGTTGTTGGTGGCCTTGAATTGGGCGCGGTCCCACTCACAGGAATTGCCATCGCCAAGGCGGGCATAGGCAGTCACCTCCGCGGATTCATCATGCGCAAGGAACCGAAGGGTCGAGGGGGGCGCAAGACAGGCAACCCTCCAGGAATTGAGGGAAGCACAATCCAGTCAGGCGATCGCGTTGTCATTCTAGAGGACGTCACGACGACTGGCGGTTCAGCTCTGAAAGCGGCTGGGCGTTTGCGCGCAATCGGATGTGAAGTTGTGGCTTGCATCAGTATCGTTGATCGAGAAGAGGGCGGGAAAGAGGCATTTGAAGGAGCAGGCATTCCACTTATTCCACTTTCATCATTATCTGATTACGCATAGGGTACCCTCTGCATCACAGATTATGCCATGTGCGAGTTTAGCCACTGATCGAACCCTGCCTTTGGCATGGCTCCAGTCTTTTGATCAACAGGTTGTCCATTGTGGAAGAGAACCAGATAGGGAATACCCCTGACTCCAAAACGACCAGGTGTGAGCGGATTCACATCGGTGTTGACCTTTGCAATCGTGAGATTTTCTCTTTCGGCAGCGATTTGACTCAGAACTGGCGCAATCATCTTGCAAGGGCCACACCAAGGCGCCCAGAAATCAACGAGAACCCATTCATTTCCTGTCGTTACCGCTTCAAAATCAGCATCTGTTGCCTCAATGAGATTGCCTGTCATATAGTCACCATCCATCGCGTTTTATTGACGTCCTATCAACCTGATGCACCTCAATTCCACAGGTCAAGACTTGAGAACCGAGTCCCCCTCCCTGCACCTAGGGGCCACTCTCGTGATTATCACACCAAGCATTCTCACTGCGGATTTCTGCGAACTCGGAAAGACGATGGATGAGGCGCTTGATGCGGGAATCGAATGGATCCACCTCGATGTCATGGATGGCAATTGGGTGATCAATCGAACCATCACTTTTGGCCCCGCTCTAATCAAAAACATCCGGGACCGTGTCGGCCCTGACATCTTCGTTGATTGTCATTTGATGGTTACCAATGCCGAAGAAAATTGGGAGCAATATGTCGATGCAGGGGTTGACCTGGTCATCTTCCATGTCGAAGCAGTCCAAGACGTACCTTCACTCATCGAAAAGCTGCATGCACGCGGATGTCAAGCGGGTGCCGTCCTCAATCCGGCCACACCGGCATCGGCAATCCTCCCGCATCTTGCAGATTTGGATCTCGTTCTTGTCATGAGTGTTGTTCCAGGAAAAGGCGGCCAATCCTTCATGTCCGAGATGGAAGAAAAAACGAGAGAATTCCGTGCGGCAATCGATGCTCAAATTGCATCGGGGGGTCGCTTTACGAAGTTGATGATAGATGGTGGAATCAAGGCGCACAATGTGGCACAGGTCGCTGATTGGGGCGTGGAAGTCGCAGTTGTGGGTTCAGGATTACTCAATGACAAGGGCACCATCGCAGAGAACCTTGCAGAGATTCAACGGGCACTTGATGCCTGAAAGGATTCAAGAAGAACGGGAAGAAGGGATGAACATGCCAACCGTAGAATGGATGGAGGACGAGGTTCGAAAGGCCGTCCCCGATGCCATTGAGATTACAGTCGTGGACCTAACAGGCGGGCAGGATCACTTCCACGTTCGCATCGTCAGTCCTACCTTTGAAGGCATGCGCCCCTTGCCTCGTCAACGAATATTGCTGGGTCATTTCAAACCATACATCCCATCAGAAGTACATGCACTAGATCTCAAATGCCTGACACCTGAACAGGCAACTAAGGATGATGGCGAAGTTTTCCATCCACACCCGAATCGCCGTACTGGTGCGGAATTTGTAGGCATCAACATCCGACCCAAGGAGGAATAAATATGAGTGAATTCAATTGGACACCCGACGAACTTGCAGAACTTGTGAACACCAACCGCCTCGTGCTCTTCATGAAAGGGACACCGGAAATGCCACAATGTGGATTCTCTAATCGGGCAGCCCAGGTTCTCAGATCCCTGAATGAACCGTTTGTAAGCGTCAATATCTTGACCGATCCACGCGCCATCCCGAATGTTTGTGAATGGGCTGATTTTCCAACAATGCCTCAGGTCTATGTCCATGGTGAACTCATTGGCGGTTCCGATATTGCCCTAGAAATGTATGAATCTGGCGAGCTGCAAGAGATGCTTGCTGAAGGCGACTCCGAGTAGGTGGCCGATGATGACGGTCGAAACTGACCGTCGTTCTATGCTGATTGCACTTGCGGGTGCAGCCGCCATCTCATTTTCTCCGGTGCTATACGTTTACTCCGATACAAATCCATCTACAGGGGCTTTCTTTCGAATGCTCTACGCTCTACCAGCTCTGGCCCTGCTTGCATTCCTCGTTCGCAATGCAGATACTCGTTCATCCCGTACAAGATGGATGGCATTTGGAGCCGGTCTTCTACTGGCACCCGACATGCTCGTATATCACAGTGCGATGATTTTTATTGGCATCGGTATCGCTACACTGATTGGCAATTCGCAGGTCATCATCGTGACACTCGCCTCTTGGAAACTATTCGGAGAGAAACCAAATCCGGCCATTCTCATATCCCTTCCAATCGTCATGATTGGTTTGGGCCTCATCTCAGGTATTGCCGATTCT
>JASLKT010000119.1 GCA_030747395.1 Candidatus Thalassarchaeaceae archaeon | reverse complement strand
TACCGATTTCGACTCTCTTGGATGATGTCAGAACCAAATTTTCAGGATCAGATTCGTTCTGTTTCCATTGCAAATCATCACGCCATCCAGTAATCCACCAATTCCCATCGACGTGAATTGCATCCTGAATAGGACCTTGGATGTTTTCGACTTGGGTGATTTCTTGATCTGTTACCCAACGGGCCATACGGTTTTGCGTTAATCCGAACAACCACTCTCCAGAATCACCACCCCACACCCGATTCACGCTGGATTTGAATTGTAATACTCCTCTTCTACGTACAGAACCATCAGAACCGTCGAGTTCAGCCCAACCACCACCGAGTGAGAAGGCCCATACTGAATCATCGTTTGTGACCAATGCAACAAGTACTTCTCCATCGGGCAAGTGCAAAAGAGAGTCCCATTCTAGGGGTTTACGTCTCCAAACCTCTTCTGAAGTTGAAGTGACCCGGTAGAGGCCGCGATGATGTGTGCAGAAAATAAGGTCGTCTTCAAATGCACATATTGCAAGTGGTTCAGCATCGAGAATGTGTGACCAAGCAGAACCTGCGACATGATGATGATCAATTTTTCCACTTT
>JASLKT010000117.1 GCA_030747395.1 Candidatus Thalassarchaeaceae archaeon | reverse complement strand
TCAAAATCCACCCCTCTATGAGGGGTGATGTCATATAGACACAGATAGATTAGATATAAGTTCATATATCACAGATAGGTTCGCTAAAACTATCGGAGGCCACCTATATGGCAAAAACACAAGAAAACATAACTATTGAAGTGAAAGGAATATTCGCCAATCAAGTGAGACAGATGGCCCAAATGATGGGTATTACTCACGAATCTGTAATCCAAATGGCAATCGCAGGTTTCGCTGCATCGCCCATAGCGGCAAGTGTTCCTATGAGGGGGCATACTGAATCACCGGGGGGAGATGAGAACAACCCTGAACCAGATGTCATCCAAGAGCAATGGGCTGCTCTTCCCACCCAGCCCTACAATGAATGGGGGCACCTTCGATCAGATCACATCGACTTCGATTCTATCGAAGTGGGGGCATCAACTGCGCCTGAACCAGATTACTACCTCTGGGGGCAATTCTCTCGCTTCCTCCCGATCAAATACACACTCCGCGTTCTTGCTTGGCTAGGCCAAGATTCCGATGGTGCAGTCACCCTCCAAGAGTGGAAATCTGCTGTACGTAGTGGTGCACCAGCATACCGT
>JASLKT010000116.1 GCA_030747395.1 Candidatus Thalassarchaeaceae archaeon | reverse complement strand
ACGAAGATCTGCAGCCCCTCCCGTTCGTGCGGCTTCCGGTAAATCCGCATGCCCCGGGCGTGGTTGATTGGGCAAGAATCCATAATCCCGTGATTTTGCATCTTGGTTTCGAACCAAGAGTAGAATTGGATACCCAGTGGTCTGTCCTTCGTAAACACCAGACAAAATCTCACAATGGTCAGGTTCGGCTCTAGCCGATAGTAATCGACGACCTGGGCGACGGCGTTGTAAATCTTCAATCAAGGTTTCAACATCGATTGGAATACCAGGTGGGACACCCTCAAGGAAGGCACCGACAGCCGTACCATGGCTTTCTCCAAAGAGTGTCACTCTAACTGAATCGCCAAGACTCATGCCCATCGCTGTGGCCCCCTTATGCCTCACTTGAACGGAATGCAGTTTCGAGGACTTCCCATCCACGGGGCTCGATGGTTTGGTATACTCTGCGAATCGATGATTCTTGACTGGTTGGAAGAATCAGCACAATCGATGGCCCAGAACCCGAAATTGTAGAAACACGGCAACCTAAGATCCCCATGTCATTACACGTTTTACGACCCGATGTATCACCTAGTGCAGAAGCGACT
>JASLKT010000115.1 GCA_030747395.1 Candidatus Thalassarchaeaceae archaeon | reverse complement strand
AACGAAAACGACGACGACGAGAGGAAACGAATAGAACAGGAAAAGTTCGCGTGGGCACTGGAAGCTTCGCACGGATTGAGCGCTGCTGCTAACGCTTCTAATGCTGCTGCTGCTGCGAGCAAATATATGAATGGAAATAAGAAAACATCGTCGTCGTTGTCCTTGAAAAGCAGTCACCAGCACCAGCGAGTGCAACCAGGAGTTTCGAAACATGTGCACTCCTCCTCCCAGCTTCATCATCATCATCATCATCATCATCATCATCATCATCACACCACGGTCGAAACGACGGCAGGAACATCAAAAGTCGACCAAGTGATTAAATCCATCTTGAAAACGAGCCGTAACGACGATGAAAACAACAAGCCTCCTCCTCCTTCCACGCCGTCGATAAACGTGCAAGAGCAAGCGGCGCGAACGTTGCGAGACCGACGGGGCGCGTTGCGGGTGGTCGAAATGTTCATGTCTCTAGAAAAGTTTGACTCGGAAAATCAGCTAGCCGCGTCGACGGCGTCGGTATTGACTCAGAGTGAATACAAAGACGCGTGCGAAGAGAGGAGTTTAATTGGAAAGTGTGGGTGGCCGTTGT
>JASLKT010000114.1 GCA_030747395.1 Candidatus Thalassarchaeaceae archaeon | reverse complement strand
GTCGTCATAGTCGTCCCTGTCACTTTCGTAGTCCGACATTCGTTCGGATGAGATGGAGTGCGTGGTAGATGTGGTAGACTACTGAGGTAGACTACTGAGGGTAGACTACTGAGGGTAGACTACTGAGGGTGGGAATGGTTGTCGGGGGCTTATATGAGTTGTCTCAGGTCTGAAGGTGTGGCTCTTACATAATATGGTGTGGTGGTATAGTATACCAGACTGGTGCCTCAGTCAGGTCTGGGCTCTGTCTGGGCCCGCGGTGGCCAATTCATCATCATCATCATCATCATCATCACCATGATTATCAACATCATTATAACCGCCGAAGGCATTTACACCATCATTATTATGATCATCATCATCAACAATAAATGCAATCATAGGACCTATATAATATAATGTAGCTCTGCAGTATAGTATAGCATTCATCATCATCATCATCATCATCATCATGATTCATCATCATGATCGTCAACAATAACAAATATAGGATCAGCATCATTATCATCATCATGATTACTGTCATTATGATTATCAACATCATTATAACCGCCGATGGCATTTTAAATGCAATCATAGGACCTATATA
>JASLKT010000113.1 GCA_030747395.1 Candidatus Thalassarchaeaceae archaeon | reverse complement strand
ATGATGATAGGATGATCAGCGAGTGATGAACTGATTATACGCAGATGATGAGCAGATGATGAGCTGATGATGAGCAAATGATGAGTAGATGATGAGCAAATGATGAGCGGATGATGAGCACATGATGAGCGGATGATGAACACATAATGAGCAGATGATGAGCAAATGATGAGTAAATGATGAGCGGATGATGAGCGGATGATAAGCGGATGATAAGCAGATGATGAGCGGATGATGAGCGGATGATGAGCAGATGACAAGCGGATGATGAGCAGATGATGAGCAGATGATGAGCAGATGATGAGCGGATGATGAGCAGATGATGAGCAGATGATGAGCGGATGATGAGCAAATGATGAGTAGATGATGAGCAGATGATGAGCAAATGATGAGCAGATGATGAGCGGATGATGAGCAAATGATGAGCAGATGATGAACAGATGATGAGCGGATGATGAGCAAATGATGAGTAGATGATGAGCAGATGATGAGCGGATGATGAACAGATGATGAGCGGATGATGAGCAAATGATGAGTAGATGATGAGCAGATGATGAGCGAATGATGAGCAGATGATGAGCAGATGATGA
>JASLKT010000112.1 GCA_030747395.1 Candidatus Thalassarchaeaceae archaeon | reverse complement strand
TATCGTATTGTATTTTGTGCAATTTTGAAATTGTGCGCAGCATTCACCCTCCCAACTCCACCCAAACTATGTCAATTCAAAACGCCGTTGGCTTCAAAAGCATTTTAAACGTTAAAAGCATGACACGAATGATACTCAACACTAGTTAAACTTTGGATTGTTCCTGCTTGGCAAAAAATGTTCAACATGGTAGCACAAGACTTAGCAGAAAACTTCAAATGTTGATGTAAAAATAGCCTGAAGGATTCAAACGGTTCATCATCATCATCATCATCATCATCATCATCATCATCATCATCATCATCACGCATGTTCTTACTTTAACATTGAAAAAAAAACGTATTTTCTGTCAAATTTTTGACAAACTCAGATAAAATGTATTCTTTTGGTTTGGTTGATACTCAACTAGTAGTTTTGTGGCGAGATTTGTGAAACTTGTTGGCGGCGGCGGTGCATCGGCTCATAACAACTTCTCTGGTAATCTATTCCAATAATTTGTGCTACACAACACTTGTACAAATATTCGTATTATTTTTTGTATTTGCGTTTGTATTAGTATTTGCGTCTGTATTTGTATTATCATCGGCTAATAACA
>JASLKT010000111.1 GCA_030747395.1 Candidatus Thalassarchaeaceae archaeon | reverse complement strand
CATTATCTGGTTGGTAAACCGATTGCCCGTGCTGAGATTCTAATGTATCGTCTTCTAGGATTCATTGGACTTTCATGGCCATATTTCCTAATCCTAATCTTCCTCTCAGCATTGGTGACTGGATTCTTTGGTCCAGGTGATTCTATCTACAGATTCTCTGATTTGGGGATTTGGTTTGGGGTTCTAATTGCTACCTTCCTTTGTGTTTTGGCCTATGCAGCGATTTTTGCATCATTCGGAATAATTGCACCGCGATACGGTGTGGCATTGTCACTGATGTTTGCAGTCTGGGAATTCTTCATGATGTTCTTGGGGATGATTGAGACCACTAGACAAATGGGAATTGCATCCTTGTCAATCTCATTCTGGGGTTCTGAAATAATCAATTCAATTGGTTGGCTTGTTTGGGGCGATTATACCATGATGTCTCATATGGCTGAATCAATTGGTTTCTTTGCTGAAATGGCCCTATGGACGGTTTGGTATCAGCCGTTCCCCACATCATCTCCATTAGTCAACATGGTCATTTCAATCGTATTATTATTGATGATAATTGGGATGTTTGTTTTGCTTGGTCAATCATCCTTCAAGAAGCG
>JASLKT010000110.1 GCA_030747395.1 Candidatus Thalassarchaeaceae archaeon | reverse complement strand
AAGTGAACGAAAGACAGTATTTACAATCATGATACTAGATCCAACAATGAGCACAGTCGGCACGAAATATTGGTCATGGAATGGAAGGGATGGTTCTAGAACACTTCCTGCAACTCCTGCCATTGTGATCCGAAGACCATCATTTAGGAGGATAAATGACATTCCAATTAGGAGAATAATTGGCATGAACAATTGGCCGAGGGGCATCTCGGGTTCTTCAGGAAGTTCTTCGGCCACATTGATGTCCCGTTGTAGACGTGCCATCAACCCTTCGGGTTGAAATGTTGTGCCAAGCGAATCCTTAGGGAAGGTTCAACTCTTGGATGTGTATGCGATATTGTGGAATCCCCTGAACAGGCTTTGAGCGATGCTCATGCGGCGGAAATTGGTGGCGATCTAAAAATGGCCGAATCAATTTTGCGAAACGCCAGTAAAAAATGGCGACGTGAGCCAGAATTCAAGATGCGCCATGGCAGAATATTGCGCAGTTTAGGCAATGAACGCAAGGCGCTCAAAGTATACAGGGCGGTTCTAAAGGCGCACCCTCAGAGGTCCGATGCTGCTGTAGCCGCCGCAGAAACGGCTTCGTCACTGAATAAGTTAAGATT
>JASLKT010000010.1 GCA_030747395.1 Candidatus Thalassarchaeaceae archaeon | reverse complement strand
GCTGGACCCCATGAATCTTCTAACGTGAAAGTGGATAATGAACGACCCTTTGCCCAATCCAAAATGTCCTGCTGTCGTTCTGTTAGAGGTTTGATTCGAGGATCTTTATCAGCAGCAATGGCATCAGAAGTCACCCAAACCTCGACAGAATCACAATCGAGAGCGCCCTCAAGTAGGGCTTGATGGCCCGCATGAAAACAATCGAAAGTCCCGCCAACAAGGCAGAGGGTTGCACTCATCAATAGATTCGTGCGGGCCGCAGTCTTTCAATCCGGCGGAAGAGAAAGTGTGCCCCGGGGCGTAACGGACCATTTCATCGCCGTAGCTCGTGATCCTGACCCAGCCCCAGGGCATGTGTCGGACCGGGGGGTTGTCCCATGAATCATCCTGTCGTCATCTGGGGACCCATAACCCGGTTCGTTGCCCACCCGCTTGCACCGACGTTTCATTCCCCGAAGGGTCCGGTCGGTCTTCGATGGGGTGGGTTAGGCCCGGCATTGGTACCGAAGATCACCGCCCAACCCGGCGACGGGAGGGCTCACATCGGTGTTGCAGCCGGGCAAATCCACCGACACGGTAGGGATTATTGAAACCATTGAATCAGAAGTCCATTGGATTCCGAGATAGTTCGGCATGCCAACCTGACGACATCTTCGCTAGGCGCGCAGTAATTCGAGCATCTCCATTTGTAATTTGAATCACTTCTTTCGGTGGCCATCGATGGGTGGGTATAGCCAACCATCTAACCATGGGGTGAGTAATACCAAATTTAGGAGGTGAAAGATCTCGGGCTGATCTGAGGGCTTCACTGAGATCTCTAATCATCCGACCACCAGGCAACTCTTCCGACCACTGCTCATGTTCTGAAAGACGCTCTAATCTTGCGAGTAAAGTTCGACGGACGCCGCTATGTTGCATCGATGAATCGCCGGGAATTCGGTGGATTTCACCTTGAGGTCGAAGAATGATTGAAGGCCAGGCTATATCCATTTCAGAAATCAATGAAATTCCATCAGAATCATCCGACAGGGCTGTGAGAATAATTTCAGCTACAGGGGCCCACCATTCTTCAGGTAATCTTTTCACGATTAGCGCCATGATTGTGGAGTGAGGGCGATTTCCCGTTCTATACCAATCATCCAATACCGCCCAAAGATGTAAATCGTGATCTTGCGTTTTTGAGAAACCAATGGAACGAGAGAGAAGGCGCCAATCTTCTGATTCGGATAGCATTCTCTCAGGATATTGATTTGCAAGCCAATCAATCCCTGATAACACGGCAGAACAGCGCTCGGGAGGGGCTTCCAAGAAACGATCAAAGCCCCAAGATGTCAGGTCGGATTGGATTTCTAGTGGCAACCAAGCCACTTCCGTTAACAGGATATGAGCTACCCATGCAGCCTCTTCTGGAGAGGCGGATTGGGATAAATGACGCAAATTATGAGCCAATTCTGAATTCACACGAATGCGACTTCGAACATCTTCTACAAAATTCTGGGACCATTCAAGGGGAGAATTGATTGCAGCCTTGCTGAGAGCTTCATTCGGTATATCACTGGATTTCATCAACCCAATCCATTCGTCGCCCAAAATTGTACCAATTCGTTCCCACCTCGACCACCGATCAGCCGGTGTCGAAGCAATCCAAGCGATGAGGGGATGATGTGGTTCCATTGTGTTGGCCCATTCGGAATCACCCAATGGATAACTGAGAACCGCTGCTCGTAACAGCCGATCTTCGTCTTCATCCACATGCAAATTCGGAATTGAATGGCCTTCAGGGCTCCCACCAAGTGTTTGTTTCGCAAGTTCAACTTCTGTTGCATTTTGTGGAGGTACCCAGATGATTTCATCTGCGAGGACTTCTGTAGATGTTGCTGGCAATAGATTGACTGGAACTGTTGGACCATCAAGCAATGACAAACGAGACCACATAGAAGGCAATACAGGATGAGGTTCAATGCAATTGGCTGTGGGTGGATTCTTCCATTGAGAGGAAATAATCAGTCGGATATTTTCTGGTAAACGTGAGGACCGAAATGCTGTTTGACTGGAGGGGCGTACTTCGATGACTAAATCGAAATTTGATTGTGGAAGTGCCCACTCAATAAGGGATTTTTCGGCTTGATTAGACAAAGAACTCGTGTCAATCCAATCTCCATTCTCTAGGGGAACTGAGGCCCATGTTGCATCACCCCAGTGTTTACGAAATCGCCTCCACGTTGCATCATCTACTTTGCGACGATTTCTCGCAGTGGCAGGGGTGGTCAATTCTTCCTGAAGAAGGCGTAAACGCTCAAGCCGCTCACTTGTCGGAAGACGAGGGTGGGCGATTTTCATCCATTCTTCTAGGACAGCAAACGGTATACTGCAGTTTTGAACCTCAAATTTCCTTCTAGGGGCGAGTGTGACTGCACTAGGAGAAGCAGCACCAAGCAGAGCTTCTCTACCCATCCGATCAAGACCTAATGCTAGCAGGGGCGAATCCATTCGGATGACTGGGCCTTCAATTGCCAATGTACCCAATCTCCAAAGAGTGCCCTCAGGAACTCTCTTTGGCAAAGTTGCTTGTTTGAAATCCTCCAACTGCCCAAACCATGAACCGCTGGCGAGTTTGAGGGATTGAGAATCGTCAATCAATCGAAATCTCTGTAATCCAATTACTTGAGATTCGGACCCCCAGGCAGCAATGCTGCTTGGATCGATTTCTCGTTGAGGTGGTGATACAGGTAGAAATGTTTCAGAACTCACCCACCTCGCCTTTCTTTCACGAGGTTCAACCCATGTCCAAATATCATCGGTAGAGTAGCCCCTCGTAGAATCAAGTGGTCGATTTGGGATGGCAATTGGTCCATCATTAGGTCGACCAACAAAGGCGATGAGAAGATTGTTTTCAGATACGGAAATCAAACGACCTAATGCACCGAGTGGAGGGGGGTCGACGCCAAGATCTCTTATTCGTGCAATTTCATCTGCACGAAGTGTTTCCCATCCGCGTGCTGAGAGGGCCAAGCATGCACCTCTGGATCCAGTTTCATCATCAGAAAATATCAGCCCTTCTTTTCTGAGACGTTTCAACTCGGCAGAGGCATGTGGCAATCGCAGGTTGGCTGAAGCGGATATTTGGGTGACCGTTGCCCTCCCTTCGGATAAACACTCCATAATTCGGCGGCGAACCCCACCCCGAATGCGCTTCACAGGTAATGGGTCTGGCTCCCGTTGCCCTTCTTCGGAGTTGGTATCATCGGCCATTCCTGTCCCCACTACCGACACTATCTGAAGCGTTCTCAGTAGGGCCGAGTTGATGATAATACTTCAATGATTCTATTTGTTACATTTACTTACGAGTTTCCAGTGGAATAATTGTCCCACTCCAATTGGAAGTCGGGAATTCCCTACTTACTGTGCGTTTTTCCGTATCTTTACGTAACTAAATTGGAAATCCCGCCGTTACGGTTATATGAACGGCAGCAATCGCTCGCACCAGACGGCATGGGCGCCCACACCGGAAGCAGAGTGTCGCACGGGAAAATCAATCAAAAAGGAGGAAAAAACATGAAGACAGTAAGAATTCGAGAGAAGATCAAGGCATTCCTAGCGGAACGCCCACGTAATACAGCAGAGATTCTAGAGCACATCAACAGTACAATGCGACATGGTACAACCAGTCAGCAGTTAGGCAATGTCCTCAGCAAAGACAAGGACATCGTCAAGGTTGGTTACATCAAGCGCTCCGGCATCCTTTCCGGTGGATACGATATCTGCGAGTGGGCAACACGCATCTGGGTATCAGACAACTATCCCGAGTGGGATGGCGAAGGACCCATCCTCATGGATCGCGACCGACGCTGATTCAGATACCACACATGCCAGGCACCCGGGGCTTCGGCCTTGGGTGACTCGGCATTTTTTTGTTTCAAATTTCAAGCGCTGTCAGATTCCCAGTCATAGTCGCCGCTTCGGGCGAGGGAATTCATCTTGGCGCGATGAGCGAAAGCGGCTTGACTGGCCTCTGCCCCTTCTTCCGCCCAAGCCTTGAGAGCTGCTGCTTGTAGAGCGCGCCCATACGAATACGATAATTGCCATGGATGTTCGACGTCCATCTCATTCATAAAGTGGAGATGGAATGTTGCATCCTCATCAGATTGCCCTCCTGAAAGGAATACAACCCCTCCAACATCATGAGGGACCGATTCTGCCAAGCAATCAACTGTAGATTTGGCTACTTCCCTTCGTGATAATTGAGTTGCACATGCATTGCCTGCAAGGATCATGTTCGGCTTGAGGAGCACCCCTGGAAGGTGAACCCCTTGGCTTTTGCAGAAATCCCAAGTTTTCTCAAGTACTTCTGAAGTGACTTCACGACACCTATTTGCGTCATGTGAGCCTTCCATCAAAACTTCAGGTTCAATGATTGGTACCAAACCATTTTGCTGACAGATATTTGCGTAACTTGCAAGAGCCATAGCGTTGTAAACAATGCATCCGCCGCTGGGCATCCCATCACCAATTGTGATTACTGCACGCCATTTTGCGAAGCCTGCACCCATTTCTCTGTACTCTGCACAACGAGTAGCTAAGTCAGCCCATCCATTTTCTGGTTCAGCCGCAATACCCATGGTAATTTTCTCTCCAGGCAAACAGTCAATCTCGACCTCTTCACCATGCATTTGAAAACGATGCTCTGACAAATCCTTTGTTCCTGTATCGACTTTGATTCCAGGGATGATTCCACGAGATGTAAGGTACTCAGGAATTGGGGTTCCATCATCCATGTTCTGTCGGATGGTTTCATCGTAGAGGATGACGCCACTAACTGCAGATTCGCAGCCAGGGGTCGCAAACAGGTTCGCCCGGTAGGCACGGCGTGCTTCTTCGCTGGATTCTAAGCCAACGCCTTCAAGGCGCTTCGACATTGTTCCATTGCTTTCATCTGCTGCGAGAATTCCTTTTCCGGGCGCCACCAGTTTGGCTGCTGTTGCTTCAAGAAGGGCTCTGTCCATGGACTGGGGATGTGGTAAACCTCCTTCAAACCACCGTTGAGACAACATCGCCAATAATCAATAATTTCCAACAAACAATAGCATCATAAATCGAACAGTGAAAGTGACTGCGTGGCGAAAGTCGGGCGTGTGTGTGCTTCTTGTGGTCAAGCCGGCCACAATGTGAGAACGTGTCCAGAAGTAAATCCCGAGGCCGCCAATCGACGCAATCTCCGAGAACGGAATCGGTTTTCGCGTTCATGTGTAATCTGCGGGAATTCGGGACACAACTCGCGAACCTGTCCACAGGAAAATCCGGTGGGTGCAGCGCGTCGGGAATTGCGAGATAAATCTCCACGCAAGGATGGGAGACGTATTTGCAGTGCTTGTGGAAAATTGGGACACAATACCAGGACTTGTCCGACTCTACATCCAGAAAAAAGTAAACGAAAACGGCGTAAAGGCCTGCGACTTTGTTCCCATTGTCAAGAGGAGGGACACAACATCCAGACCTGTCCGATTCTACATCCTGAACGAGTGGTCAAACGCAAACGCAGAGTGGATCAGACGAGGGTTTGCTCAGCCTGTGGAGAAATTGGTCACAACCTACGAACATGCCCCTCAATCAACCCTGCGGCTGCTGAGAAGCGTAGCAGAAGAATCGCAATGCGGGGAACTCGTGCGTGCAGAATATGTGGGGAAACGGGGCACAACGCTAGAACCTGCACAAATTCAGATTAGTTGCGCAGAGAATTTTCAATTCCACGCAATGCAGCAGGCACATTTGAAGTGACGCCCTCAATCATCATCCAACCATGACCCTTGACTCCATCGCCAACCAATCGGATACCATCAATTCCCACGTCACTTGGCAGTTCGGCACCCTGTGGTGTACGGTTACATGGCCAATTACGATGATAGGAATGCACTGCAATCTCTTCACCGTGTTTCTCCAGCCAAGGAAGGGAGGAATACAATTCTTCGCGCCCACGCTTGATTTCGGCCTTGATGTCAGATTTGGGCACATACTGGTGTGTAATCATCATGTGACGATCCTTGGGGGCCAATGACGGATCAGAAAAGGTAGGAATCACATAACCACCAACTCTACTGAGACCGGGTAGCATTGTAACGCCGCTATCCTGATGAGGAATTTCATTGTCTAAACCAAAGACAAATCCGATGCCACCAGCAGCTTGAGTTTTGTTGATTCGATCACGGATTTCATGTTCGATATGGAAATCGTCAGAAAGAGTGTCGAGTAAGTTTGGATGCCCACCATTGTGGATGATTGCATCAGCGCCAATCCAAGTCGCATCTTCGCGCCCACGTCGACGGATGCCCACAGCGAAACGATGTCCCTTGGTCGCTGCCTCTTCATCCCCTGGAATAATCTCAGTAACCTCATGGCTGAGTTTCAGTTTACCCTTGTGCTGTTTGAGTTCTTTACGAAGGGCATCGATAACCGATTTGCAACCCCCTTTGGGCACATGGGGACGGTCTGACCAGAAACAGTTCTGAATCATTCGGATCGTGGTCGATGCCGGCATCTGATAGAAGCGGACACTTGCAGCGAAATTGATGAAGGCGTCAAGGAAATCCACGAATGGGTCAGAGAAACGCTGGCGCATCCAAGTTTCACCATCGAGAGTTTCACCCGGGCCTGCAGGTTTTTTCGCGCGCGCGAGGAGAAGCCTCGGTAGATTCAGGGTGTCTTTGAAGGGGAACCAACGCATGATTTCCATCGGCCCATTCGAACCTTGATGAACTCCGTTGATGTTGCGGCACGCGAATTTCATCGATGGGAGAAACTCAACACCGTGGCGACCTAGTTCCAATCCACCTTTACTCCTCTTACCGAGCATCATCTTGGCAAATGGGCCTTTCATCCCATGAGGCACCATATGGACTGCGCCGGTTGGAACCGCATACCCGTCGTGGTCATGTTGCGTGAAGCGGCCTCCGGCAAAAGAGAGGCGTTCGAAGACCTGAACATCGTAATTCCCAGTATGGGCCAACTTGACGGCTGAAGTCAATCCTCCAATGCCGCTGCCAATGACGACGACACGTTTCTTTTCAGACATGATTCAGCCTCAGGAGTAGACCAGGGCACCCGTTGGACACCACATTAGACAACGGAGACAATCCGTACAATTGTCGTGTATGACTTCACAGAGTCCTTCCACGACCAAGGCATCATCTTGGCAAGCCATTAGACAGTAAGAACAACCAACGCACAAATCATCGATGACATTCAAAATCGTCCCATCGAAAATCGGACGGTCATGAGAAGGACCCGACTGAAGCGCAGGGACAACTCCCGGAGTTGCCTTCTCTCTGAACGCATCGGCCATGGTTGGGCCTCGTGTTGGAGTATTTAGGCGATTGTGCGGAATCCTCATGAACGCAGTGCGGGATTTGCCAATTGTAGGCCGGCGAGGAGTGTATGGGACACATATTGATTGAAAATGCAGCGGACTCTCTAGACTCCGATGCACTGCGTTCAAAGATGAACACAGAGGGATGTGGTAGCATTGTCTCCTTCCTTGGATTGACGCGCGGAATTGACGATGGAGTTGAAGTTCGTCACCTTGAATTTGATGCGTGGACTGAAAAATTACCTGAAGTTCTTCATGGACTTGCAAATCAGGCCATAGAGCAATTTGGAGTATGCAGTATTGCGATGAGTCATCGGACTGGTGTCGTCTTACCTAGTGAGAATATTGTGTGCATCCATGTTGCGAGTATCCATCGTCGAGAAGGCTTTGAAGCGTGTTCTTGGCTCATCGACGAACTGAAAGCCCAAGCCCCCCTGTGGAAGAAAGAAGTACGCGCCGATGGTGCGCATTGGAAGGAGGGGCTCGGTTGACAGATGCAATTGTTCCAGTCGGACACAAACCGATAGTTGCCCGCTCCGCGGTCGCGACTGGCGTTCTCGAACTTTCGAGCGATTCTGCCGATGCGATTCGCAATGGATTGGTGCCCAAGGGGGATGTATTGGAAGCGAGTATGGTTGCAGCTATTCAAGCCGTCAAAGAAACTCCTCGATCAATCCCCCACTGCCATGTCATCCCAATCGAAGGGTGTTCGGTAAGTTGGGATTGGGAAGACAATGCTCTGCGCTGTACGGTTCGTGTGAGTGCGCATTGGAAGACAGGGGTGGAAATGGAAGCTCTTTGTGGTGTTTCAACAGGCCTATTGTGCGCTTGGGACATGGTTAAGTCTCTTGAGAAAGATTTGGATGGACAATATCCAGCCACAAAAATTCGTGATATACGCGTCTTAGAAAAGCGCAAGGATGAGGCGCAGGATTGAGAACCCCCTCGTTGTCGCGTGTCTCATGTCGAGTACGTCTGACCTCGCAGACTACTTCCTTCGAGCCTGTGAAGATGCCGCGATTGCGGCAGCAAAATGGCGTGGCAAGGGGGAGCGGAAAAAGGCCGATGGGGCTGCAGTAGAAGCAATGCGAGCGGTTTTCGATTCAGTCCCATTTGATGGCAGGGTTGCCATTGGTGAAGGCGAACGGGACGATGCTCCAATGTTGTACATCGGAGAACCACTCGGATGCCTACAAGGGGTGGCGGGAGCACCTCAAATCGACATTGCTGTCGATCCGTTAGAATGTACAAACAATTGTGCCACCGATTCACCCAATGCGATTGCCGTTCTTGCTGCGGCTCCGCGTGGAGCGCTATTACATGCGCCAGACTGCTATATGGACAAAATCGCAGGCGGCCCTGAATTGAATGGTATTCTAAGTCTTGAGGCCTCAACCGATTGGAATATTGAAGCGGCATGTTCGGCTCTAGATAGGAAACCTTCCGAACTCAAAGTCGTGGTTATGGATCGTCCACGACACGAACAACTCATCAAAGAATTGCGGGCATTGGATGTCAGCGTTCCACTGATTGGAGATGGGGACATATCTGCAGCACTCAATGCTGCTGATCCCAACTCGGATGTGGATATGCTGATGGGAATTGGAGCGGCCCCCGAAGGGGTCATCACTGCAACTGCACTACGTGGCCTCGGCGGCCATTTCGAGGGGCAATTGGTCACAACAAACGAAGACCACACAAGACGTGCTGCAGAGATGGTTGGAGACGATGTGGACCGTATTTGGGGACGGGATGAACTGTGTACTTCTGATGATGCTATTTTCGTGGCTTCTGGAGTTTGTTCAGGTTATCTTCCAGGCGTTGAGTTCCTAGGCCCAAATCGTGTCGCTGTGCATTCCGAAATTTTGCACGTTGTAGATGGCCAACGGCAATTCGTATCCTCAGAGAAGCGCCTCTGATTGGATAAGCCGCCAACGGCGGCGATTTGATATGCCTGCTGTCATTCGGCAATGATATGACCAATTGGCCCACCATGGAAGCCATGCCCAACAGCCTCGTCAATTATGGTGTAACAGACAACGGCATTGCCGTAATCGAACTCATCTCAGATTCGGATGGTAAACCACTTGCTGAAGGAAAAACATCAGTGAACACATACACCCGGGAAATGTGGGAAGATATCGATCAAGCAATCTTGAACGCTCGCTTTGATGGCGATGTTAGTGTGATTTTAATGACTGGACATGGTGACAAATTTTTCTCGGCTGGGGCTAGTATCAATTATCTCAACAGTTTAACTCCCCGATACAAGTATTTCTTCTGTCTACATGCAAATGAGACACTATCTCGTCTTGAGCAGACACCAAAATTGGTCATCGCTGCATTGAATGGACACACAGTTGGTGGTGGCTTGGAAATTGCCATGGCAGCAGATATCCGAATTGCAAAGAAGGGTAACTTCCAGATTGGTTTGCCCGAAGTTGCCCTCGGTGTTCTAGCCGGTACTGGTGGAACTGCTCGTCTCTCTCGATTGGTTGGAAAGGCAAGAGCAATGGAAATCATGGTCACCGGTCGAAAATTCTCCTTTGAAGAAGCTCAAGATATGAATTTGGTTCATGATCTGTATGACAGTATGACGTTGGATGAATTCCGACAAGATGTCTTGGATTATGCTGGTCAGTTTACACTACCATTGGCTGCAGCAAAAGCCATTGGAAATATCAAGCGAAGTGTTCAGACAGGACTTGAGATACCTTTGGAATATCATCTGGCACTTGAACGTGAATTGCAATCTGATCTTTTCCAATCTGAAGATGCCAAAGAAGGTATTGCATCATATGTCGAGAGGCGAACACCTAGATTCTCGGGTAAGTGAGTTGAGGAAGCATTCGCTCTTCAGCTAACCCTGATTTAATATCAAACACATTATGTGTAATCATCAGTTTCCCATACGTGTGAATACTAATTGTAATCGAATCCTTTGAGGGGTTTGCAACTAAATGAATTTCATCGTGAGGAGGATTAACTGTGTCTACCATTCCTGGAAATGCACGGATTGTGGGGCGGCTGAATAGAATTGGTTCTGGTTCGTTTTCTAAACGATCAAATTTTGTGACATCAAGCATTCCTTCAGCCACCCCAACAACGCCCCAAGTCCCATGGTCATGGATAGGAGAGGTACTACCCGGGGGCCAAAACATTGCAGCAACAATAAATTCGAATTCTTCATCTTGATGAAGGAGAAGTCGACCATAATTCCCATTACTATATTGCTCGCTTTCAATTGAAATGTTAATGGGTTGTGAAAGTAATTTTTTCTTTAATTGAGTTACACGTTCGACAAGATTCGATCCAGTCAAACCTTCTTTCATTGCAAGTCTAATTTCATCAGCGTACTGATGGATTCTATGGTGCACTTTTTGAGACATCATGAAGGGGGACATATTGCACCCAACCTGACTTCTTCCCCGAACATGTACGAATCCGGGGTTTGAAATTAAATTACATCTAGGATGTTTTCACCCATTACTACTGCAATCCCGTAATCGTGGGCATCTTCAGCCCAACGCACAGTGCCCAAATTTGGACCTAGCCAAACTGCTTTCACATCACCAAAGTACTCCATACGTTGACCTATTTCAGATAATGTCAACCAAATATCTAGATTGCCATTCATGCAGATTATTTCCACTTCAGAATCTATGCTATCAATGCTAGAAAACACCTCTTGACCAAGTATTTTTTCTCCATTCATCGCGCACTTTGGACAAACAAAGTGAACCGTTTTCCCGAATTCAATTAATCGCTTTGCAGCCTCAATTGAGATACTAGCACCCTCACCTGCGCTGACAATGATAGCCCAATAATCATGCATTAGAGCTGCTTTTATTGCTTGTTGATGACTTGCTTTTCGAAGCGTGTGTAAATCGATTTCCATGAATCTGCACAGTCAATTGCCATGGTAAACAGATTCCCGAACAAATTCGGGATTGGCCGTAATTATCTGTATCCACACCAAACTCCTTCAATTGGCAATGGAAGTAAGGCTTCATCATAATGCCACAGATTTTGTACACTATTACCTTCAATATTGACCTGGAAAGCATTGGCTGACCATTTAGAATCACTGTAAAGTTGATGGTCGTCTGCGAAAAATGTGTCATAAAAACGCCCCCTCAGGACCCATTCACTACCCTGGCTTTCAAGGCTGACAACACTATCCTCCCCTGAACCCCCAAAAGTGTGAACCCATGACCAATTTCCAAAAACATCTAATTTGGCAAGAAATACATCTCTTGCCCCTTCACTGACAAATACAGAATGGTCTTTGAAATGAAATTCCCCCGCCCAAGTCCCTGCGATGATTAGATTGCCATCCACTTTTTCGATCAAATGGATTGCTGGCAACCCTTCATTCACCTCTGAGGGAAGTGTAGCAAATCCAATTTCTCGCAATGAATGTATTTGTTCAGAGGTGAGGTCGTCTCGAGTAATGAGTGGATCAATTGCTGAATTAGAAAGCAATAATTGAGGAGACATGGCCAGAATCAAGGCCAGAAGAACTCCGATTACAGGAACAAATAATGCCACTTTATCTTCGGACACAGTTGTTGGATAGGCCCATCCATATTGCGTATGTCTCCGAACATGTGAGGCTGTCTCGAGATGTATGGTATCCAAACATGTTCGGGCGCGACGTATTGGAATCATCTACAATGCGACCAGCATGGCAGAGACCAGTCCCTCCAATGCACTAGAAAAAATTCCAACAAAGAATCATTCGGGTGAAATTCATTCAAGTATGGCACCAATTCTATTGGCCCTTGCAATTACTCTCTGCCTAGGTGGCTTGCTTATTCTCCCCTTGGCTTTTCTTGGAGTTCCACTTCTAATTTTCTCTATTTTCAACTGGGTAAAAGAGGATGTTAAGCAATGGAAACATCGGACATTACCAATTGAAGGAGAATGGAATAATTCACGTTGGGCAATGATATGGATTATTGTAACTGAAGTTGTTGTATTCGCTTCTTTCTTCGCTTATTGGTTTTGGGCAAAGTGGCATACTGTATCATGGGAAGGGGCCGTTGGAGGCACTTGGCCTGCAGAAGGTGTTTCTCATAATTTATCATTGGTTACATTGAATACAGCCGTATTAATTAGCTCTGGATTTATTGCCCATAAAGGAATTCAGAATCTCGGAAAAGGAAATGTGAAGCGAGCCAAATCTCTCATTGCTGCAACAATATTACTCGGCCTGATATTCCTTGGAATTCAAATTTTTGAATACTCTCACGCAGCATTCACTTGGGACTCTCATGCTTACGGAACAGCATTTTTTGCATTAACAGGTTTACATGGACTACACGTTCTTCTCGGAGTAATTGGATTCATTGTTTCTTGGACGCTCATCCAGAAAGGGTATTTTTTGCCAAACCGACATGAATCATTACATGCAATCGGATGGTATTGGCACTTCGTTGATGTAATCTGGATTTTGCTTTATCTCATTGTATATTTGGAGGTGATCTAATGATTAATCGACGTTATATGGCAGCACTATTTTTCGGGGTATTGCTTCTACTATCGACATTTGCTGGTATTTTCAATTGGTTCCAAGGCCTAGGGGGCACCGGAGAACATGCTGATGTCTATGACAAATTGTTCACATTGTATTGGGGACTAGGTAGTGCAATCACTTTGGGAATTTTTCTCTGGTTCTTTTGGATGTTATCTACAACCCAAGATGAAGAGCCAGGGGATGTTGCAAAACTTGGCGTAATTCCCATTGAAAGAGGGGACAAGAAAGTCGCATATGCAATTTCAATCGTCATCACATTGTTCCTACTGTTATTATCGAGTGTGACCTTTGATTCCATTGATTTCTTTGAGAAACATGAGCAATATGAAACAGATGAATCATTTACAATCAAAGTTACAGGGTACCAATATTATTGGAAATATCAATATCCGAATGGAATAGAATATACTAGTGTCGAAAATGAACCCCTTAGAATTCCAGTTGATGTCCCAATCGTCTTTGAAGTGACAAGTGGTGATGTATTCCATTCATTTGCACTCCCCGAACATCGAATTAAGATTGATGCGTTGCCAAGTCGGGCGAATACTGGTTGGATTCATGCTGAGGAAACTGGGTTGTATCCAGTGCGATGTTTCGAACTTTGCGGAGATGATCATGCCATAATGATGGGAGAGTTATTGGTGATGGAAAAGGTTGAATTTGACACATGGTATTCAGGGGAGGTGGATGCATGAAGAGAAATTCAATTTTTGCCCTGGGCATTGTACTATTGATTTCTGTAATTGCAATTCCATCATTCGTTGCACTACCGACTGGAATTGGAGGAGATAGTGTCAATAATGGATGTACATGCCACAACAGTGAATCATCTAGTGATGTAATTGTGACAGTAGAAGGATTGCCCGAAACATTTGCTGGAGGTCAAATTTACACCCTAAACATCAGTATTGATGGTGGTCCTGAAATTTCTGGAGAAAATGCAGGTGGATTCTTTATTTCTACACAATTAGGAGAATTCCAATCAATCGATAATTTGACTCAAATTCTAGACAATGGAGAAGCAGGACATACTGCAGAAGGAAATGATCAGAGAAACTGGACATTACAATGGATTGCCCCAACAGATGATACCAAATCAATAGAATTCATTGCATATGGTAATGCAGTTGATGGGGATGGCCATGCAGATAATGAAGACCTTTGGGGAAGTACGACACTGACAACCAATGGGCAAAATTACGTTGGTGGCCCTTCGTTCAGTTTAGATGGGATCGCTTGGTATCTGATTGTAGGCCTAATTTTGGCCATTGTTCTGACTGTAGCACTTATTCTATGGAAAAAACTGGGTTGGGGCCTTGCAGAAATTCGCCATTGGACTACAACGACAAATCACAAGGACATTGGACTGTTGTATCTATGGACAACGATTCTCTTTGCCTTGATTGGATTGGCACTATCGGTACTCATTAGATTACAATTGATTGTCCCAGATAATGAGTTCATGACAGGGGGGTTGTTCAACGAAGCAGTCACAATGCATGGCGCAGTAATGGTCTTGTTTGCCGTATCTCCGATGTCATTTGCTTTTGCAAATTACATTGTTCCACTACAAATTGGTGCTGATGATATGGCCTTCCCTAGATTGAATGCATTATCGTTTTGGACGCTATTATTCGGAGGAATGACGGCTGCATCTGGATTTTTCTTTGGTGGTGCAGCAGATGCCGGGTGGACATTCTACAGTCCATTGACAAGTATGGAGTATAGTCCTGGTGCTGGAATTTCTCTAGCGGGAGCGGGACTTGTTTTACTCATCCTCTCTGTCAGTACAAGTACAGTCAATTTCCTTGTGACAATTCTCAGATGTAGGATCCCAAGCATGTCGCTGAAGGACATGCCAATGTTCACTTGGAATATTCTTTTCACTGTAATTTTGATGCTGGTAATTTTCCCAGCTCTACTTGGAGCAGTATTGATGTTGGTTGGAGATCGTGTTTTCAACACCCTTTTCTTCGACCCTTCAATTGATGGTACGACTTGGTGGCTACACATTTTCTGGTTCTTTGGCCATCCCGAAGTCTACGTGGTTCTATTGCCAGGACTAGGGATGGCAATGGAGATTGTACCCACTATGGTCAAAAGAACCCTCTATGGAAAACGTATCATCATCTGGGCCTTGGCAGTTGCGTCAGTCATCAGTGTACTGGTATGGGCACACCATATGTTCATCACGGGAATTGACCCCACATTCCGTAAGATTGAGACTATCGGGACTGAACTTGTCAGTGTCCCCTTCGGACTAATCTATCTGTGTCTGTTGGCTACATTTTACAAGTCAAAACCTGATTTTAGTAAACTTCCACTCGCCTTTGTCATAGGAGCAATTGGAATCTTCCTAATTGGAGGTGTCACTGGCGTGTATCTGTCAAGCGTAGCAATGGATGTACAACTTCGAGGGACTTACTTTTTAGTTGCTCATTTCCACTATACTTTGGGATCTGTAGCAGTAATGACACTCGCTGGATTTTACTATTGGTATCCAAAAATGTTCGGTAGAATGCTTGATGCAAAACTAGGTTGGTGGCATTTTTGGTTGACATTTATTGGTATCAATTTGACATTTATTCCTTTGTTTGGATTGTGGGATATGCCAAGAAGAATATATGTCTACCAGGAAAGTGCAGGATGGGCAACTGAACAATTATTGGCCACTATAGGTTCACTAATCGTTTTCATAGCACAGTGTATCTTTGCTTGGAATTTCATGCGTAGTTTGAAATTGGGAGAAATTGCAGGGGACAATCCTTGGAATGGTTCAACCTTTGAATGGGCAACCACATCACCGCCCCCCAGTTACAACTTCGAAAAACCACCTGTTTTTGAAAGTGGGATCGACTTACCAATTATGGAACAAGAAGAGTGATTGACCGAACATGTTCGGGATTCGCATGAATGATGTTCGGTGCTACGCCAAAGCAAGGGGAGAATCTGTTGAGCAGAGGGTTGAATCAAAAAATAGCAATAAGCGTACTGTTGTTGTTTCTGATGTTACCAATTGGACAGGCATACCAAGGTGGGATTTCTGGAGGGGTAATCAGCAATGGGTGTTCATGCCATGGGGATGGTGTGGCATCAGATAACGTTGAAATTGCCATCAATGGTTTACCAGGGAATTGGAATTACTCTCAATCTTACACATTTACCATCTCGGCCACAACAGATGTAAGCGCTACGAATGGGTTGCCACAAGGTGGTCTCAACGTAATGAGTAATATTGGATCCTTGTCCTCACTTGATAATTCAACACAGATTCAAAATCTTCAACTTACCCATACAGATGAGGGGAATGAGGTTCGAAACTGGACTGTAGAATGGCATGCCCCTTCTTCTGGGCACGCTAATTTGGAGCTGCGAATCATTGTGAACACAGTAGATGGAGATGGGGTGCCAGATTCAGATGATCATTGGAACGTTGAAACGATTTCTGTATTAGGGCCCACAACTGAACCTGTGCATGGGAATGATGCAGATAGTCTCTTTAGTTCTCAGTTGCCGATGATTGTATTACTGATTTCAATCATATTGATAATCAATTTCAAACAGATATTTGGTTCACTTTCAAATGCAAAAAAGAAGCGGGAATTGAGGTAATACAGATGTTATTAGAGGGGGGGGTTATCACAGTGACTGAAATGCAGCATCTTAGTGTTCGGGTTCGCCTTCCAGAAGGCCATTGGGCGGGAGATATTACTCGCAATAATCACCATGTTGTCCTGAAAATTGAGGAGCATATGCCTTTACCAAACGGTAGGGGATCGGCCCAAGCGATATTGTTTGGTAAGGATGTTGAGAATTTCATACAGGATATGGCGGCCCACGTTGGAATTGAGGAATTCTCCCTCTACAACAGAACCGATGAATCTACCCATTTGACCGTCGACATCGGCAGGGGAGGCGGAGGGTTCCTAAGACCAATGATGAACGCCGCAACTGTCCCACGAACTCCGTTTGAGGTGAGGGATGGATGGGTTGAATGGGAATTTATCACCGATCGGATCCATGCAATTGCTTTGACGGAACAATTGAAAGACGCTGGAATCCCATATAAGGTCCTCTCAATTTCGAAAAATGAAACAACTCGATTGCTAACACCAAGGCAACGGGAAGTTTTTGATTTGGCCGTAATAGGGGGTTACTACGATACACCTCGCAGAATTACTTTAACGAAATTAGCGGACGAAATAGGGATTTCAAAATCGACCCTCTGTGAAATGATGCACCTCATTGAAAAACATATCATCTATGAATTTGCCGATGATGTGAGGGAGCAAAGCCCCCAATGAATACCGAATAGGTTCGGAAAGAAATTCAAATAGAACCTGTCCCTACGGGACAGATATGAGTACGACTGAGATTGTAGAAACGTATACACCAAACTTTGAATCATGGATTTCAGAGTTCCAAGAATGGCAAACACGAATTGGTTTCGACCCCAGTTGGTTGGGCGACTACACATTTGACATCAAGTTCGATTGGGACACAGCTGGAAATTCGATTGAGTTCGGTGACTTTGAAGGTATGCCAAAATGGGATCGAAGAATGCAAGTTCCACAACAAAACATCCGTGATGCGATTGTCTCGATGGTCACGGTGCAAGGTGACACGGAATTCGCCAGTGTTGAACAGCAGCATCACCTCCTAGAATCGGCACCGACTGAATATGATCGGAAATCCGCACTTCGAATTATGTGTGAAGAACAGCGACATGGATGGCAAATGGCCTATGTCCTTTGCACATTCTTCGGTGAACAAGGTGTACGTGAAGCAATGAAGTTGCTAGAAAGAAATTCATTGGGAAATCCCATTCGGGGAGAAGAAGACCGTGGGCGAATTCTGGGTTCTTTCAACGAACCTATCGACCACTGGCTTGATTTCTTCTGCTTCACGCACTTCATTGATCGTGATGGAAAATACCAATTGAAGATGCTCAGTACATCTTCATTCAAACCACTCGCAGCAAGCATGGGTCCTATGCTCAAGGAAGAATCATTCCACCTGGGAACTGGTGCCAATGGGTTGCGTCGAATCGTCAAGCAGGGAGTCATTCCAGTTGCGTTCCTTCAGAAATACATCAACAAGTGGGTTAGCACCGGATTGGATTTGTTTGGCACGGATGAAAGTACATCTGCACAGTGGGCCTATGTGTATGGAATCAAAGGTCGGTTTGATGAAAGAGAATCGAATGAACCCGCAGATCGCGAACATTTGAACGAAGCCAGCCGCAACCTGTATTGGGAGGAACTCAAAGAAGAAATGCGTCGTATTTCCAAACCTCGTAAAGAAGGTGAACCGGCTCTATTCATCCCGAGTGATAAATTCAATCGAGGTATTGGCCATCACCACGGAGTAAGATATGATTTGCATGGTGAATTATTTGAAGGCAATGAGGATGATTGGAAAGCCTACCTTGATTCGGCCCTACCCACCGCTGAAGATGAAAGGATATTGCGCGAAGAATATCTAACACAAGAGTGGATTCAATACCGCGAGTGGAAAGGGAATTAGGCAGGGGTTGAAACGATGACAATGCTAGCCTATGGGCTGCTGAATGTCGATCGAGAACGGCTTAAACCGTTCTTTGAACGTGTTCCCGAGTTGTTCCATTCCCACCATCACTCTGTGGAACAAGATGCGGATGGTTACGAAGAATTACTGTATCGAATTTGCCGACCATACTCAAGTCGAACTCTTGACATGATTGATGAATGGATGGGATTTGAACGAAGGGATTGGAAAAGCGATACAGAAAGAGAAGTCTTACTGTTCCTCTATGCGGTACGGTTCCCAGATACACTGCTGATTGAAAGTCTGACTGAGGAAGCAAGAAGTGACGTTTGTCGACTTTCTGCCTACTTACACTTCACCAAACATACGTATGCCATTTGGGAGGAGGATACCCGAATCGGGCTCAAAAAATTGGGCTTTGAGGTCCCAGATACCAAGGATGCGTGTCCCTTCAAATATGGAGCTTATGCAGCGTCAATTGAATTACTGAAAAATCTAGCACCGTTCTATTCATTCCTCGAACACGATGTACCGCGACAGCGATTGTTCCAATCTGCTCTCGCGGCATTTGGACGGGAGGCCTGACAATGTCGAAGCGGACAGTTGCCATCATCGGCGCAGGTACGATGGGGGCCGGAATTGCACAAGTCTGTGCGCAATCCGGTTGGGACACTCGTCTGTTCGATGCCTTCCCTGAGGGATTGCAAGCAGGCATGAAGCGAATCGATGCATTTTGGGACAAAGGCATTGAACGAGGAAAGACAACGCCTGAACAAAAAATCGAATGGGCCGGAAACCTGAGTGCTTGTTCTGACATGGCTGAAGCGGTGGCTGGCGTCGACTTGGTCATTGAGGCCGTTCCAGAAATTCTAGAATTAAAGCAACAAATTTTCTCGCAACTCGATCAATTGGCACCAGCAGATGCTGTGCTTGGGACCAACACATCGGGATTGAAAATATCCGATATCGCTGAGGCGACCAAACGACCAGAAATGGTGATTGGGATGCACTTCTTTAATCCAGTCCCAATCATGAAACTACTCGAATTGATACAACATGACCAAATCGCCGATTCAACCATTGAAATTGCGCGTGAAGTTGGAGCCGAGATGGGGAAATCTTGCATTTTGGTCAACGATGTCCCTGGCTTTGCCACCAGTCGACTCGGTGTGGTTTTGGGCAATGAAGCGATTCGCATGCTAGCAGATGGTGTTGCTTCTGCAACAGATATCGATACGGCCATGCGTCTTGGGTACAAACACCCAATGGGCCCTCTTGAGCTTTCAGACTTGGTGGGGCTGGATGTCCGAAGAGATATTCTCAACAACTTGGCAGATGCATTTAATGATGAATCATACAGACCACATGCTTTGCTCAATCAATTGGTTGAGGCCGGGGAACTAGGAAAGAAAACAGGCATGGGCATCTATGATTGGTCTTCTGGCGAGAAAGTTGAACGTGAACTTTAGATGAGCTCGTTTGACCTCAATATCGCGCTTAAATTCCAACCGTCGTCTTCTCGGGTGAACAATACACAGGTCGCAGGTGGCATTTCATGGAATTCACCGCTCAATGCTGTGACCAATAATTCACATCCGGGGTTGTGGCCTAGAATTAGTGTTGTTTGCTCCAATGGTATTTCCTTGATTATCAACATCAATGTTTCAAGGCTTGCTCGATAAATTTCAGACCGAATTTCAAATGGTATCGGCATCAATAGAGAATGAGTCTCTCGCGTGCGCATGGAACTTGAGATGTATGCAATGTCCGGTATCCAATTCAAATCACTCAATGCTTGTGATATTCTAGGAGTTTCGAATCGGCCCTCTTCTGTAAGAACCCTGTCATGATCGAGTTGTTCAGGGGACTCCCAACCACTGGTTGCGTGTCGCATCACAACCAATCGAGTGAGCATTGAATCCCTCAATCAAATACGGGGTCGCGTTTCTCAAGGAAAGCCGCCACACCTTCAGCGAATTCATCGGTCTGACTTGCTGCGATAATGAGAGCCTGTTCAAACTCCAATTGTGTTTGGAAGAAAGTCGATGTGGAGGCATCGAGCAGTTGTTTTGTTCCGCTTCTACTCATCTTCGACCAACGACCCCAATCTGAGGCCAATTGAACCGCACAATCAATCAGATTATCCTGTTCGGCAACTTCGTCAACGGCTCCCTTCTCTAGAGCTTCTTCACCAGTCCATGTTTCATCATTGAAGAAAAAGCGTCGAGCGATTTGATTGCCAACAAGTCGGGGTAAGAGCCATGTTGAACCGCCATCGGGTGACAAGCCTAATTTGAAAAACGCTGCAGCCAATTTTGCTTTTGGTGAGGCGACCCGTGCATCGCAAGCCAATGCCAGACCGAGTCCACCACCTGCTGCTGCACCGTTGATGGCGGCCACCAAAATGGTTGGATCTGTACGCATGCGCACCTGTAGAGGATGTAAGATACTGGTCAAATTGTCAACCAAAGGGCCAATTCTTCCATTCTCGATACTGCGTTGAAATTCTTCAATGTCGGCACCGGCACAGAAAAATCGTCCCGAACCGGTTAGGACAATCCCGCGAATCTCTGAATCATCCATCAAATCATTGAGTGTCACAGAAATTTCATTCATCGAATCACTGTCGAAAGCATTGCGTGCTGCTTCAGCAGATAGTGTCACAATCGCCACTGAGTCTCGGCGTTCGACCTCTAGGACCATGATGGTCGGTCGAGGTTCTCAGTATTGAATTGCATGAAGGTGATAAGTTGCGAATGAATCGGCCGTTCATGATGCGACGCGATTCCTTGTACATTAACGGCGAATGGGTGCAAGCCACCGGTGAGGGTGAAATTGAAGTTATCAACCCTGCAACAGAGGAAATCATTGGTTCAGTTCCCGTTGGTAGCCAAACAGATGTGGATGCTGCTGTAACGGCTGCACGCGCAGCATTTCCGACTTGGAGTGCCACTTCAAGCGAAGATAGAATCGCCGTACTGAATCAACTATCAGCAGCCATCAAAGAGAATACTGAAGAATTGGCACAAACCATCACTGCAGAGGTTGGCACCCCCATTGGATACAGTCGTATGGCAATGGTCGGCACACCGCGCGTGGTCGCTCGTTCCTACGCGAAAATACTGGAGACATTTGAATGGGAAAAAGAGGTTCGAAATTCCTTAATCATCAAAGAACCGATTGGAGTCTGTGCCTTTATCACCCCGTGGAATTTTCCTCTTCACCAAATCATCGGTAAGGTCGCTCCAGCACTTGCTGCTGGTTGCACGATGGTTCTCAAACCCAGCAAAGAAGCGCCGCTAAACGCATTCTTGTTGGCAGATATCATCGATGAAATTGGGTTGCCCGATGGTGTCTTCAATCTCGTCAGCGGCCATGGATCAGATGTCGGCGAATATATGTCGAGTCACCACGATGTAGACATGGTCTCCTTTACAGGTTCAACTGGGGCAGGTATTCGTGTCAGTCAGGCTGCGGCCCCCACTGTCAAGCGGGTTACATTAGAACTGGGTGGGAAGAGCGCAAACGTCGCACTGAATGATGCAGACCCACAGTTGGTTGGCAAGATGGCCATCGGTGCCTGTTACCAGAATTCTGGGCAAACATGTTCTGCGCTGACACGTCTGATTATTCCCGAATCAATGAATGATGAAGTGTGTGAAGTCATCGCAAGTCGAATCGCTCGCTATACCGCAGGAGATCCACTAGAGGATGGTACACGTTGCGGGCCCATGGTGAGTGCACGCCAACAAGCGAGTGTTTCTGAATTTATTCAGAGTGGAATTGATGAGGGTGCCAAACTGATTTCAGGTGGAATGGGGATGCCCGATGGATTGGATACGGGATTCTTTGTGAAACCTACTGTGTTTGCAAATGTGACTCCGGACATGACCATTTGGCAGGAGGAAATTTTCGGCCCTGTGCTTGTGATTACAACCTACGAATCTGAAGAAGAAGCACTGGCTCTTGCCAACGACTCAATTTATGGCCTATCAGGGGGGGTTTGGTCTGCCGATGAAGAGCGAGCAATGACCTTTGCAAGAGGTATGCAAACCGGTCAAGTGAGCATCAATGGTGGACCTTTCAACATCAGTGCACCCTTTGGCGGTTACAAGATGTCTGGCAATGGTCGCGAATTGGGAATTCATGGCCTTGAGGAATTCCTTGAAACCAAATCCATTCAGCGTCCAGTGGAATAATCCGGCGCCACGGTGAAGAACCCCCTCCAAGGATGAGTGATTATGGCCGAGGGTGACAGCGTACCCAGACTCGTGCTGATTTCGGGTGCGACCGGTGCTGGAAAGACAACGTTAGCCAAGGCCGTTGCCCATGAAATGGGCATGGCAAGAATCGCTTCATCAGATACCATTCGAGAGGTCATGCGGGCAATTGCAGATTCCCCAGACCCTGCCTTGAATCGATCATCCTACGGACGAGGAGAGGTTGGTGATCCAGCCACAGATTGGGAAGACGCAGCGAAAGCGGTCCAACCAGGAATTGAAGCGGTGGTTGAACGAGCCCGTCGGCAAGGGGTGGATTTGGTGATAGAAGGCGTCCATGTGATTCCTTCTCGGAAACTCATCGGTGCTTGGGAAGCAGCCGGTGGGGCTGCGGTTGGAATCGTTGTCAAAATCGAAGATGAGGATACGCATCGAGAAAGAATCGAAGAACGCGAGGCGAATACTTGGCGCGGAGTTGAGCGGTACCGAATCGGATTTGATCGAATTCGCTCTATTCAGCGTGCCCTCGAAGAACGAGGAGCGGGTGCTGAATGGAAAGTTGTTGATACCCGATTACATCAGGATGGCTTAGGCATGGTTCGCCAATGGTTGAATGAAGCTTGGTACGCAGCAGATCGTCGTTGAGGGTGAAGTCATGGCTCATGTCTGGGTGGTTGATTCTAATTGCTTCATCCACATTGGCTCGATGGCCCCAGAAGGATTCATTGATGATTTGAAGAAAATTCTCCAGAATGAATCTGCGAGTTTACATGTGACACCAGGGGTCCACGACGAAGTTCGCAATGTCAGATTCCAAAGATGGCATGGAAAACCAAATCTTCTCGATGAAATGCGTGATTTACTGTTGACAATCAATGTTGAAGAAGATGAAGTCCGTGCACTTGCGGAAAAAATTGGTGAGAAAGCATCTCCTCAAGACGTCGATCTATCCCTGATGATTTTGGCGGCAAAACTGGTCCAAGAAGGGCGTGAAGTGACACTTGTCTCTGATGATTTCAAAATGACAACGACTGGTGATAAAGTGAATATGACTTTTGAAACATGTCCACCATCAACATTTTTGCAGCGGTTGGGTGATTCAGGTTCCAAGGGGCAACGAACTCGATTGCGAAGTCTATCAAGACGTGTGCGCGCCGCTGAAATGCGCTATGCAATCAGTCGGGCTGGTCAATATGATGTTCAAGCCAAACTTACGTGGATGGTGGATTCACTATTGGCCTCAAAATTGGCTCTCAATGACGAATCCAGTGATTCTTCGATTTCTGACGAACGAAAAATGGTTGCTGCTCTCATCCGTTCAATACGCGGTGAAAATGTCAAGAAATCAACGCTCAAAAAATTGGGCACTTTGCCAGAAATTTGTGCACCCGTTTCCAAATTGGATGAACACCTTTCGTCATTGTCATCGGATGGAAGTTCAAATGACATTGCTCAAGAGTATGAGAATACGGCTTCGGCTCTTGCAGAGGTACTGGAAAGTACGGGGTTTGAGTTGGCTCCACTCGATGAAGAAATGGCTGAACTGGCACATCGGGCGATGGCTGGTTACCTCTATCGAATTGAATCTGCCCTTGGAGTCATGGCCAAAATGTCAGGGAATCTCAGCCTCGCACGATTGCATCTTTCACGGGCTTTGCATTCAGCGACTCTCATCGATGATATCGGAGCGGAAATGCGAGCAATGCACCAGTTGGGGATGCTAGCACTGGCAACTGATGATTGGAAAAGGGCCGCAGTCCTGTTTGAAACTTCGGATCGCCAATGCCAAACCATTGGTGGAAACAGAATCCCACATCTCGTGCTTTCTGGAATTTCTAGGCAATTGAATGGTGACGAAGAATTGGCAAGCACCCACATGAAATCCGCAGCAACATTGGTCCAATTAGACAAAGAAACGGCCACGGATATTCTCACGAGTGTTGGCAATGGTTTGCTGACTGTTGATTGTCCTGGTTTGGCTATTGAAGTGCTTGATGAAGCCATGGAATGTGCAATTGAAAGTGGCCAAGAGAATCGCCTTGAAATGCTGGCGGAACTTCTCCTGTTGGCCAATACTGCCATCAGTAACCTTGAGGAAGGGAACTACGATGATTTACGTCTGTTACTGGACGGGTTGAACGATATTGACGATGCATCAAGTGAGGAATTCACGGCACGGATTGCAAATATCGACAAGAAGGCAGATGAATTATCAAAACCACTAGATGAGACTTGGAATGAATGGCAACCCGCCACTCGGCTCTTGCCTGACGGATCACCTCTAACCGTTCTTCGAATCGATGAGGACGAAGAGGGTCGGAATTTAGTAATCTCACACCATAGTGAATTGGGAGCCATTGGATTGTGGTTACCCGAAGGAGGCGTACAGGCTTCCCCCGGAAATTTAATTCAAATTCAGGATAGTCGAGTCAAGGTAGCTCCCCCTACAGAAATTCTGCGAGACATCCACAATATTCGAGGTGTTGTCGCAATAGAAAATTCAGATGCTTTGTCATTTATTGTCAGAACAGATGAAATTCTAGATGACGAAGATGAAAGTGAACTCGCAGCATAGGGTACCGATACCTTTCCTGAGCAATCGCAAGGGACCCATTCAATTTGGCTGCTTAGGGAATCTTCTAGGTGGCTGTTGATATTGCTGAACAGGTTGTTGATATTGCTGAACAGGTTGTTGATATTGATGAATAGGTTGTTGGTAGCCTGGCTGTGACACAGTCACCATCATCGGAGGCGGTGATGGATTTGAAGCAAGTAAACCAACTCCTAAAATGAAGCATCCCAATGGTGCAATACCACAACCGATTACCAGTGGGATTGTGAGTATACCGACAATCAATGTGATTCCGCCGATAATCAAAATGTTTGTGTGGGCCACAATTTTCCGTATGCAGAGTATTATTTCTGCTTATCCAAGACACAGTCAACATCCTATCACTGCAGAGGGTTTCTCCATAACACCCTCGCGCTCAAAATTTCTGAATCAATGGGGTTGCAGTGGGTCGCCTACTTCGCTACCCATGCAACTACACTTTGCTCCAAATTGAATAGGTCGTTGCATGGGCATTGTCCTCATCAGCTTCCAATTTCTCAACGACGGTTTCAGACCAATCACGACGAGCCCATTCTGGGAATTTGACATCTCCTGAGACCGAGGTGTGAACAGTCGTCACATGTATCTCCTCGACCTGATCAAGGAACATTGCATAGATTTGAGCGCCACCAATCACCCAGCATTCTTCACAAGCCTCAGCATACGCGATTTCAATGGCTCGACCCGGATATAAGGCCATATCTGCCTCTGGATGCGACCAATCGGTATCTCGAGACATCACGATGTTGACGCGCTCGGGCAGAGGTCGGAACGAATTGGGCAGTGAGTCCCAGGTCTTGCGTCCCATGATGACCGCATTGAATCCATCTGCTTCCGTCAGTGATTTGAAGCGCGTCATGTCCGATTTCAGTCTCCAAGGAAGTTCGCCTTGGCTGCCGATGCACCCGTCTTCATCCATGGCGACAATCATGGCCATTTTCATTCAGAACACCTCAGACACTGATTGGGGCCGCAATATGCGGGTGATGTTCATATCCTTCGATTTCGATATGTCTCCCAGTAAATGCATCGATGTCCATGACGCTTGAATCCAATTTTAATGCAGGTAAATCCAACGGTTCGCGTGAGACTTGTTCTTTGGCCTGATCTAAGTGATTGAGGTAAAGGTGAGCATCTCCAATCGTGTGAATGAAGTCACCCACACCCAAACCGCATACTTGAGCCATCATGTGGGTCAGTAAGGCATAGGATGCGATATTGAAAGGGACTCCAAGGAACACATCTGCACTGCGTTGATAGAGTTGGCACGACAATTTACCATCGGCGACATAGAACTGGAAAAACGCGTGACAGGGCATCAACGCCATATCATCAAGTTCTCCTACATTCCAAGCGCTGACAAGAATCCGACGACTAGAGGGATTGTTATTGATGAGGTCAATTGCTTGCGATATTTGATCGATTATTCGACCATCCTTCGCTTCCCACTTCCGCCATTGTTTCCCATAGACTGGCCCGAGGTCACCATTTTCATCAGCCCACTCGTTCCAAATTCGAACTTTGTTTTCCTGTAAGTATCGAACATTGGTATCTCCAGAAAGGAACCAGAGCAATTCGTGAATGATGCTCGGCCAATGCAGTTTCTTGGTGGTCACCGCTGGAAATCCTTTCGATAAATCGAAGCGCATTTGGTGTCCGAAAACCGAGAGGGTTCCCGTTCCTGTCCGGTCACCGCGTTCCACACCCTCGTCAAGGATGCGGCGTAGAAGGTCGAGATAGGTCTGCATGGAACGAAGGTCCCTAGCCTCGGTAGTTCTTGAAGAATACCCGCACTCTTTCAGGGTGCGCCTAGGGCGGCCATGGTCCCAAGTACTTGCTCTGTAAATCGCCGATATAGTTCACCCATTGCCGTCCGTTGTTGAGTCGCCTCGGATTCGATGAGGGTGCGAATACTCGCCTCATCCAGTGCGCCACCATCGGGGTGGACGACCCATTGATTCCAAGTCACCCCTTCACCAAATGTGACATCGACAGGTTTCCAAAATCGAATGATTTTGTCACTGGGGGCCATAACATCACGAGCACCCATAATGGCTGCAGGATAGACTGGTACATCTGGATGACTGGCGGCCAACCGAGCCACACCTGTTTTTCCAACCCGGTCCAAGAATGGTGCTTCTTTTCGACGGGAACGTGTCCCTTCAGGAAAAATTCCCATTGCAAGTCCCGCTTCAAGAACATCTGAGGCACTACTGAGTGCATCGGATGCTCCTGATTCTCTATGCGTGCGAATTTGTCCAGTTGTATTCATCACTACAGACGTAATGAATTTCTCAAAGTGCTCGTCTTTTGAAAGATAATGAGTTCTTCGACGAACTCCACAGATAATTGAAAATGGATCGATATGTGATGTATGGTTGGCGGCAAGAATTACTGCGCCTTTGCGAGGTATACGGTGGACACCTCTGTAGCGGATTCTGAACAGAAAGCGCACCAGAATTGGGAGTACAGACAAGAAGACCGTATAGAGTGGCGATTTCTGCAAAGGAATGTCTGCCCTAGGAATTCTGGATACCTCCCGCAGTTCAGCTAGAACATCTTCACTAACCTCTGCCATGTATGCTGGCCACCCAAATCCACACTTGATGATTGCCTATTGATTGGTGGTTAAAGTCAAGAATTATGGACTCCGGGGTGGTTTTCATGAGAGCCGCCATCTTCATGCTGAGCGTGCTGCTTTTGTCTCTCTCTCTCCCGAGTGCCGTGGCTTGGAGAGCCGATGGTTGGCTGACCCAAGAAGTGGTTGGAGGGGAACGTCTTGCTCTTGGAGATGAGTTTGGTTGCCATGGAATGCCAGGCGTAGATGTTGGTGAGGACCATAGTGTCATCAAAGAATGTAAGGAATACCTTACTTCTCAAATAAATGCATCGAAATGGGGTAAAGAACCTCTTTCATTCGGGATTTCGATGACTGACGTCGACATCCTGACCCAGTCCATACTGATTGAAGAAGGCTTTCGGATTGTCGGAGATCAAGGGCCACCCGTTACCGGTCAAAGTCTTAACTGGGCGATTGAACGAAGTGGTGGCAGCCTTGAACAAAACGTGGCTTCAATTTCCGCAATAGAGCAAGGTATCGAATCCAATGGGTACGCAAATTTGTATTGGGAGGCGCAAATCGAAGATCTCAACGTCCGAAGAGATCGAGACGTGCTCGCTTGGATTGAATCTCAGGATTATTGGTTCACAACATGGGGTGAATGGTTTTCTTCAACTCACTCGGCTAGCGAATTCGAACGCGCGAACAATTCAATCACTCTGAAAGGAACCCCCACAAGCAATGGTGGGTGGGATGTACCAGGCAATACTCACTTGTCCATCGTCGGTGCACAAATCACAAGTATTGCTAGAGTAGATGATGGCGTGCTAGAAGAATTGACCCTTGACGATAATCACTTGAAGGAAGGATATCGAATCCTAGGTGATTCGGATGTTACACTGACCCTTGCAGAAGGAGCATTGGTTCAAATCACATGGGAGGGAGAAGGAACCGATATTCGGATTCAAGATGGTTCATTCAATAATTTCACACCATTCATGGCCGTAGGACATCACACGACGGATTTGTTTGAGTGGAGTTCGCCCTTCCAAGATTCACCTCTTCGATTTACATGGCTGATTGAACCTCAGCCAGATGTTGAACCATCGTGGATTCTACCGATGCTTGCTGTTCTCACCATACTAGCAGCTCCAGTCGCAATCAAGTATACACTCAAACACGATGAAGAAATGTATCATTCTAATGAAGAAGAATGAATCTGAACCCCTTCTCTTTGCATCGCACCTAACAGGCGTTGAAGCAATTCAGGTTCTTGACCAAGCCACTCAGGAGGCATCACCCCGCATTCGGAGATTGAACCATCTGCGAGCATCTCTGCAACCTCAGCAGTGACCAAGCCAGTCGTTCGCGCCATGGATGACCAACCGTCCAGCCCCTCATCTAGGACATTCCACCGTTGCATTTTGTCACCATCATTGACCTCTATGGCCAGCCATGTGAACTCTGGACGATTAGAATCAAATTTCCAGGCCTCGATTAATTCTTCTTCTGAATCATCACCAGACAAATATCGGTCAATGTGACCGGGCCACCGAACGGTGTATTCAAGCAACTCCTCACTATCGATCGTATCGAGTAATGAACGAACGCCATCGGTGAGGAATGCTTCCATTTGACCATAACCGGGCACTGAGACAGTGTGACGCTCGGACAATGCTGCTTCTGTGACATTCTGCCCATTGCGGCGAATCCTTGCTGGGCGCGTGTATTCCTCAATCACATCGGATGGGGAAAAAGGAGCCATGTAGGACCATTCTTCATCGGGCTTCTGTGGATTCCCACCGACCCAAATCTTCGCCGAAGAAAGAGTCCCCATCCGACACTGTGCATCCATCAACAAGGCGTTGGATAAACCAGGGGCGATTCCAACATCATAAATCAATCTTGAACCGTGTTCCTTGGCCAACTCATCATATTCCCTGGGGTCTTCGGCTGTAAATGCTAAATCTGCCACAGACATTCCATCTATAGACAATAATGTGGAGCGGGTTGTGTGGCCAATTCTACCGGGAAGGCAATTCACTACAACGTCGAATCCATCGACCATTTTCAACAAGGATTTCAATTCCACATAGGCTTGAATGACTTCAATTTCGGTGGGCATTCCAGATAGAGGATCTGAATCAATAACGCGCACAGTGTGTTTTCGGTCATGCAATACACAGGCAACGAATCGCCCCACAAGTCCACCGCCGAGGACACAGATGCGGGCCATGAACCGGCGTGGGCGAAGTACACGTCAAACCATCGGCCATAGGCCGAAGTTGACCCGACGCCTTGATAGCCGCTTTGATATCGGCGTAGCCGATGGTGGACATCGACCCTTGGTCAAGCGAGGTCTCAACAGACTATGACCGCATCATTCAGCAATTCGGATTGGAGACGGTTCCATTCGCTGAAATCCCTAACCCTTCGATGCACCACCGCCGCGACATCATTTTCGCACATCGTGATTTGGGCAACATCCTCCAAGCGCACAGTCGAGGCGAACCCTTTGGAGTCATGACTGGATTGATGCCCAGTGGACAGATGCACTTGGGTCACAAGATGGTCATCGACCAAGTTCGTTGGTTCCAAGAGCAGGGCGCAGATGTGACCATTGCCGTTGCAGACCTAGAAGCCAATGCGACCCGTGGCTACAGTTTGGCCGAATGCCGTAAGGTTGCGTTGGAAGAGTATGTCGCCAATTATGTCGCCATGGGTTTGGACCCAGCCAAGACCAACATCTACTTCCAAAGCACACGCCCTATCGTCCAGAGAATGGGATTCACCCTTGGTAAGCGCACAAATCTCTCTGAATTCGAAGCCATTTATGGATTCCAAGGCGATACCAATCTTGCTCACGTGCAGGCCCCCTTGGTTCAAGCTGGTGACATCCTTCACCCGCAACTTGAGGAATATGGAGGGTTGCGCCCAATCGTGGTCCCTGTTGGGGTTGATCAAGACCCTCACCTGCGTTTGTGTCGGGGGTTGGCGGGCAAAACCAACTGGTTCAATGTCAATGACCGCAAGAACGGTGGCCTGCGAATTACCGTATCGGTAATGGATGAAAATCAGGCTATTGTAGCCCAGGACAAGACAACCACCAAGGCAGTGTTTACCCGTATCGTCGATTCACTCAAGGGACTCGGTTATGGTGACATCGTGGCCGATGCTAATCATGGCATTGTCGATTTACCCGCAGCGACTTCGAAGGACAGATACCTCATTCGTATGGCCCTGCTGACATTAGAGCGAAGTATGGGGGGGCCCGGTTTGCTACAACCGAGTAGCACATATCACCGATTTGCTGTGGGGATGACAGGCGGCAAGATGTCATCCTCAATGCCAGAAACGACGGTTTTCCTCAACGAGGACCTCAAGAAAATGGAAAAGAAATTCAAGAGATCTTTCTCAGGTGGGCAATCCACTGTTGAAGAACATCGGAGACTCGGAGGCAACCCCGACATCGATGTTGCATTCCAATATCTCCGCTTCTTTTTCGAAGAAGATGATGCGGCTCTTGAAGAAATTCGCAGAGGGTATGTGGCCGGTGACATCCTCAGTGGTGAACTGAAGATGATGACGATTGAAAAGGCAGCAGCATGGCTAACCAAATTGGCTGAATTACGCGAGCAGAACGCGCATTTGGTCAGTGATTTCCTCGCTGAGGATTCTCGATAATCAGGGCTCTGAAGTGGGGTCCCATCCGGAAATGTACCCACATTCCATGCCCATTATGGCTGCCATTTCACTGGAAATGTCGATTTCAAGTGATGCGAGATTTTCTGTGATTCGATCCGAGCGACTTGATTTCGGGATTGTGATACAACCGATATCATGGCAGAACTTGATGGCGACTTGAGCCGGAGTGCAGCCCAATCGGCTGGCAACATCAATCAGTTCGGGTTCCTTCAATTTGTGTCCACGTGCCAATGGTGAGTAGGCCATGACCTTTGCACCGATTGCTTCTGTTGCGGCCCGTAATTCAGGGCGCTGAAGCCACGGATTGATTTCGATTTGGTTGACGGATGGTAGATAGGTGGCGTATTCTTGCATTGCATCCAAATGATGTGCGCCATAATTTGAGACTCCAATGGCTTTGACCCAGCCCTGCTCAAGACAATGCTCCATTCCTTTCCATACAGGGGCGCGATGTTCGATTTCTTCTGGCGGAGCATGGACCAGATACAAATCGATGTATTCGGTATCCAACAATTCGAGTGATTTTTGACAGTGTTCGATCACTTCGTCAAAACCAATTGCGTGCATCCTGCGAAGTTTGGTTGTGATGAAGACTTCCTCTCTATCGACTCCAGATTCCTTGAGAGCCTCGCCCACTTCATGCTCATTGCTGTATGCGCGGGCGGTATCGATGTGTGTGTAACCCGCCTCCAGTGCTGAGAGACAGGCAGATTTGCATTCTCCCTCTTCTGACATTAGGAAGACACCGAGGCCGAAAGACGGTATTTCATGGATATATTCAACACCCTTGGCAGATTGATGACCTATACGCATACATGCATGCAAGGGGCGGTGATTGATGAACCTACAGGAGTGCGATGAAGAAATTTTTTGCAACCCATGTAACCATCATCGTGGTCATCATGATGGCTAGAGTCATTCTTCCAATTCGGCGCATTCGTTCACTTCGTGCTTCATAGGCTGCCGCTTCTTCCTCGCTCAGAGGTTCGATTTCCCACGGCTCCATGAATGTGCGAAGAGGCAACAGGCTTCAAGTCCGTCGGACCTTCGCAGGTCCAATGGAGGTTACACGCGCAGAACCTCGCCCCCCTCGCCCCTCTGCCTCTGTCATGCTCAGACGCGGAGAAGAAATCCTGGTCTGCCATCGTGTTTCTAGCGTCCCAGCATTCCCAGATTACTGGGCGTTCCCAGGAGGGGGTGTGAGCCGTGTTGATCAAGCAGCACTTGATGCCCATCCCGAATGGTTCCCCCATAGGGATGAGGATGAACGCGCCGCTCTAGTGGCCCTATTTCGAGAAATGGTTGAAGAAGTGGGTATCACACCGGGTTCTGGTGGATTGGAAATCGTGGATGATGAATTACGGACACGAATATTGAATGATAAGGCTGCATGGCGTTTGGCTGCAGAAACAGGTGAAATCAACCTTTATGATGACGGTTTTTTCGTCATCAGTGAACGCACGACACCGCCTCTTGCACCACTTCGATTCCGCAATCATTTCTTCACCATGGAATGTAATGTTGAGCCGAATCTGATTGATGGTGAAAAGGGAGAATTTGATGCATATCGGTGGGCGACACCAGAGCAATTACTCAAAGAGTGGTGTGCCAATCAAATTCGCCTGCCACCTCCTCTCGTCATGATATTGAGGGAAATTTCAGAAGACACGATTGATGCTTCCATTGAGAGGATGACTATATCCCCGCCAAATCAAAACACTCGAATTGAGTTTGCGCCCGGAGTGGAATGTCTGCCATTGCCAACCGCTACATTACCACCTGCGACGCATACCAATTGCTACATCCTTGGGGTGCCAGGTGGTGAACGCATCATTATCGATCCAGCAGCAAAGTGTGATGAGGGACTTATACAACTAAGAGAAAAAGTTGAGCAAATCCTCTCTGATGGTTCCACCATCAAAGCGACAATATTCACCCACAGGCACGCTGATCACGTGGGTGATTTAACAGCAATTTCCGCAATTTATCAGGCCCCAATTTGGGCGACAGAAGAGACGCTCGCATCCATTTCTACCGATGCATCAACGCTTAGAATGAAAGAAGGAGATACAATCGCTGTCGATGGCGTCCAATGGTCGGTCATCGAGACACCCGGGCATTGCCCCGGGCAAATCTGCTTGGTCTCTGAAGCCGGCATCATTTCTGCTGATAACGTCGTTCAGGTCGGCACCATCCTTGTGCCTAGTGGAGAGGGAGACATGACCACATACATCGAGGGGTTGTATCGACTTCGAGATTTAGATGCTAACCTACTATTCCCAGGGCATGGCCCCGTCGTGACCAATCCAAACAAATTGCTGACACATTACATCAATCATAGGGAAAAACGACACGAAGCTGTATTCTCTGCATGGCAGAGTGGATTACGAGAAATCGAGGATTTGAGTCATGCGGCGTATGCTGACACGCCTGATGCTCATCCATTGTTGAAGATTGATCAAACGATGAGTCATGTCGACGCTTTGCGCAAAGAAGGTCGAATATAGGTGAAGATTCAAGCACGCGCAGTTTGTGGCAATTTCATGGGAGTGCAACTGATTTGACTCCCGCTGAAGTCGCAGCATTACTAGGCAATCCCGATTGCCACATTGAGGCGCGTCATATTGAGGCGTCCGATGGCTACCAATTGCGCGTCTATTCGTTTACACCCAAGCAAGACAACACAAGCCCTCCTGTCGTATTCATTCCCGGTTGGACGAGCGTCATGGATGGATGGGCCCCACTTCTTGCTTCGTGGGCTGAAAAGCGAACAATTCACTACATCGAAACGAGAGAAAAGCGTTCAGCTATCGTGCCGAAAAAATTGCGCGTGAACGATTTCAAGATGCTGCGACATGCTGAAGATTTGAGTGAGGTTGTGTCTGAGTTAAACCTTGATTCGGATGTAATGTGGTTTGGTTCATCATTGGGTGCAACCGTCATTTTGCATGGCATGATGGAAGGTCATCTCAGAGGCAATTCAGCATTCCTAATCGCACCCAATTCGCAATTTAGATTTCCAACATGGATGGTTCCTCTGATGGCTGCACCTTGGTGGTGCTATTCGCCCCTCATTCGAATCGGCTTACCTTACCTCAAATGGCGATTGAAAGAACCCGGCCAATACATTCGATACAAGCGAACCTTGACGCAAGCACATCTGCTACGCCTCAAGCGAAGTGTTCAGGCCAACCGTCGTTATGATCTGCCTGCCAACCTAGAAAAAATAGATGCCAAGATTGCCATTTGTGTTGCGGCTTCTGACACACTGCATACAGGCACGGATTCGCATGGAATTGTCGATGCTTTGCCCAATGGTAGTTTGATCGAAGTCCCTAGCAATCAATACGCACACGAGGCTGATGTCATTGGCGATATTGACGCATGGGAATCCGTTTGATTGCCAGTGATGCTAATAATCGCATCCTCATCGGCTGCGGCATGGACCCTACGCTATTGTTTCTGAGCGCCGCTGGTGTGACCGTTCTCTTCATGATTTTCTTTTGGATTTACGGTACATACAACCGTATGGTTGATCTTGAAGAAGAGACCAAGAATCAATGGCAAAACCTTGAGGCACAAATCGCCGTTAAATCTCAAAAAATCGCACTTGTCGAAGATACCGACTTGGTCCAAGTTGGATTGGAAAGCAATGTCTATGAAATGATTGTTGAAGCACGGAAACTTTTCGCCGAATCGAGTAAATCAGGGAATCGTAGTGGGATGGCACAAGCATCTGGAATGATGGATTCAATCATGCCTAAGGCACTCGCATTTGCAGAAGACAATCCACAACTGACCTCCTACCATGTTCTGGTTGAAGGTTTGCAACAGGGCATTTATGCCATTTCAAAAATGGCCAGTGAAGTTGAGGAATACAATCAATCCGCAAAGAATTACAACACATACATTCGGATGTTCCCTGCAGTCCTAGTCGCTAAAATGATGGGTTTCAACAAAGCAGATTACTTTGACGAACTCAGTGAAGAAGAAGTAAGCAGCATGTTCCGTCGAGAAGCAGAATTGGGC
>JASLKT010000109.1 GCA_030747395.1 Candidatus Thalassarchaeaceae archaeon | reverse complement strand
TTTGTGAAGTTTCATTTCCTTCCACGTTTCTGCACCAAGCCGCCACAGTGAAGTATATGTTAATCCAGTTTAGTGCCATGCTTCCCCATCCGAAGTATATTTCTAGGTCCGCGAGGACCTCTTGGAACACCTTTGTTAGTTAGTTAGTTCGTCCGCAAGAAATATCTAAATCACTTTCAAAGCCTTGTTGTAAATCATCCAAGGATGAAGCCAGACCCCTGAAATGAAATATTGTTTTAAAGAGGACGATGAAGATGAAGATGAAGATTAAAATGAAAATAAGAATGAAGATGAAGATGGAAATAAAAATGAAGATGAAGATGAAGATGAAGATGAAGATGAAGATGAAGATAAAGATGAGAAGATGAAGATGATGATGATGATGATGATGATGATGATGATTACGATGAAGATGATGATGATGCACTGTGATGATGATTATGATATAATGTGATGATGATGATGCACTGTGATGATGATGATGATGATGCACTGTAATGATGATGATGATGATAATTATGATGATGATGAACTGTGATGATGATGGTGCACTGTGATGATGATGATGCACTGTGATGATAATTATCGCTGTGATGATGATGATGCACTGTGGC
>JASLKT010000108.1 GCA_030747395.1 Candidatus Thalassarchaeaceae archaeon | reverse complement strand
ATATCTGCGCCCTTGAACGCCATCCATGCTACAGTCAACCCAACAACGCCCATTATGCCAGCTAGACCCATTCCAGTAGCACCACCAGGAAGACCTGCATCGGTCTTCAGTGTTACACCAAAAATAAGCCAAGTGACAGCGAAAGCGCCGCCCATCTCAGTCATCATTTTCTTTACATTTAGTTCCATTTTATTCACCTTTTTTAAAATCGCATCCCATACGACTGGCCCCGTTGCGCTTCGATTTGCTTATCAAATGTCCCTACGCCATTCTGCGAAACAAGGCTGTTTGGGCCATTTTTGCAAAAAGCCGATGTCCTGCTTGAAACTAGGTGTAATTTGCTACACCGCTAAAAAATTGAGTTGGAAAAAGCCCGGGCCCCGAAGGACCCGGGCAGTTCCCATTCAGTCATCCTACTCAGAGGAAGTCCAAGAGCCACTCGAAAGTGGTCTGGTCATATGGTCCAAGGTAGAACATAACCATCAATCCAGCAACTGTGTATAGTACTGGGTTGAGATCTTCCCACTTCTGCATGGCCATCTTGATCAGCACATACGTGATGACACCCCAAGCAATTCCATTTGCAATGGAATAGGTGAAAGGCATCATCGCGATTGTGATGAATGCTGGAATGGC
>JASLKT010000107.1 GCA_030747395.1 Candidatus Thalassarchaeaceae archaeon | reverse complement strand
CTTTTTGGTTTAATGCGTGTTCGTAGTATGCAAATGAATGATGCTCATATTTATTGTAGTGAAGAGCAATTTAAAGAAGAATTTTTAGCAGTATGTAAAATGTATCTTAAATATTTTGAAATATTTGGTATTGAAAAATATGAAATGCGTTTAAGTTTGCATGATAAAGATAAACTCGGTGAAAAGTATGTAGATGAACCTGAGCTTTGGATTAAGACAGAAAATCTTGTTCGTGAAGCATTAGAGGATGGTGGTTTGAATTTTGTTGAAATTCCAGGTGAGGCTGCATTCTATGGTCCAAAGATAGATGTTCAGGTATGGAGTGCTATTGGTAGAGAATTCACACTTGCTACAAACCAAGTTGATTTTGCAATTCCATCTAAATTCGATTTGACCTATATTGATAGGAATAATGATTCACAAACACCTTTATGTATTCATCGTGCTCCACTTGGGACACATGAACGGTTTATCGGATTTTTAATTGAACATTTTGCAGGAAATTTCCCATTATGGCTATCTCCTATGCAAGTGGTTGTCATTCCTATTTCAGATAAATTTAATGATTATGCATTATCTGTATGTAATCAATTAAAAGATAATGATTTTAGAATTAAAATTGATTCACGTAGTGAAAAA
>JASLKT010000106.1:375-640 GCA_030747395.1 Candidatus Thalassarchaeaceae archaeon | reverse complement strand
AACTTTATAAACACGGGGGGGGGGGGGGGTCCACGGCCGTTTATAAGACTTATAAAAAAACAGACGTTTTTTTTCGGGAAGACGTCCCTTAGGTAGTCGTCCACTTCCTCTGCCGAGGTGAACGGACCACCCTGCTCCTTCAACTTTTGTAGAATAGCAGTCCTCTTCCGTTCCTGTATCAAAGCATCCTCCCGTTTTTCATCAGAGCCTTTCTTCACCCTCTCCTTCATGGACCTGGTCCACACAGCTCGAGCTCCCTCTTTTT
>JASLKT010000106.1:0-365 GCA_030747395.1 Candidatus Thalassarchaeaceae archaeon | reverse complement strand
CACCTCCTTGTACCCTCTGAAGCTGGGCGTTGTACCATCCCTCAGCTCCTTGCACCTGCGATGGTGATGATGATGATAGATATATTGATAATGACGATGATGATGATGAAGATGAAGGTGAAGATGATGATGATGATGATGATGATGATGATGATGATGATGATGATGATGATGATGATGATACCATACCTCTGCAAAATCATCTGCCGGCTCACGGGAGGCAGGCTGTGTGTCCTTTTTAGCCTGTAGTCGATCTTCCCACAAGCTCGCTCTGCTGCCAGGTTGTGCACTGGTGTTTGGTCAATATTGGCCGACTGGGACTCGACAGGATATTGTGATGGGAACCTTTCTTCGTCAATACCATA
>JASLKT010000105.1 GCA_030747395.1 Candidatus Thalassarchaeaceae archaeon | reverse complement strand
GTCAGTGCACACTGTTACCTGATCAGCCGTCCAGCAGAGTATCCCTCCCTGATTTCTGAATTCGTAGTGCCAATGGATGGATGTCTTCCCGATCTTGGGGACGGTGATCGTGCAATGCACTGTATCACCATAGGAGATGGGGTGGATGAACTGGGCCTCGCTATGTACCAGAGGGAACGCGATGTTGTGAGAGGACAACACCTCGTTGTAGTGCAAACCGCACGAGAACTCCCAGGACTCCTCGTAGAATCGATGGGCCATGTCCCAGAACCTTGGATAGTATACGATTTTGGCCAAGTCTACCATCGGAAAGTCAACCCTCCTCTCCGAGACGAATGCCATGCTGTGTCGTGAGTGTAATTTGGCTTGAACCTAACCTGCAGCATGGTTGTGGCGGACCCACCGCGATTCGAACACGGGTTTCCAGCTCCGGAGGCTAGAGTGATATCCAGGCTACACCATGGGTCCGTAGCACTTCCAAGGACTCTCCCTAATTGAAAGGTCGGGCAGAAGAGCGTAGGTGCAGATAGTGTGCTACGGATGCAGAGGACACTGATAGCAACGAGACGATGATAGTCACTTCGGAAAGGAGTGCGGAGGACATGGCTCCAGCCTCTACTCCCAGCCAGATGATCAGGGC
>JASLKT010000104.1 GCA_030747395.1 Candidatus Thalassarchaeaceae archaeon | reverse complement strand
TTGGACAACTCGAGCGCCGTGGTGTGCTAGATCGATGGGATGCATCACGAGTTCTAGGGGCCCTCCTGATGTTGCGGACAAAGCGTGGCCAAGCAACCATCGAAAAGGTCGCAAAGCCACGAAAGTTCTGGCGTTGGTATGGTGAAATTTCACTGTGGACCTGTGCCTTGGTCATGGTCTTCATCGTGATTTTCCTATTGCTGTCATTTGGAATGGCACTGTTTTCGGGCGTCCCCAATACAGATGCCCCTGCCAGTCAACTGATTCCATTCCCAGGTGTCAGTCCAATCATTCCGTTTTGGTGGCCGGCCATCGCCTTCATCGGTGCACTGGTCATTCACGAATTTGCACACGCATTGCAAGCGCGTGCACACGGCATGCGCGTGCGTGCGGTTGGACTGTTGATGCTCGGGCCCTTCCCTGCGGGCGCCTTTGTTGAACCTGAACACGAAGAATTGTTACAAGCGCCTCGACGTGAGCGTGCGCGTCTGTTTGCAGCTGCGCCTGCGACCAATCTCTATGCTGGATTTTTCTCTTGGCTGATGATTTGTTTGCTGGCCACGCAATTTTCGGCCATCGACCCTGGTGTTCATGCCAGTGGCATTGTTGAGGATTCTGCCGCTGACGAAGCCGGACTACAACCTTGGGAAATCATCACCC
>JASLKT010000103.1:418-684 GCA_030747395.1 Candidatus Thalassarchaeaceae archaeon | reverse complement strand
CTGATTATTCTTGTAATATCAGCAATATTGGTTCTATTATTCAAGCATCTTGGCTCTAGAATAGAAGAGGAAATAGATTTGCTTGAAGAAGAAAATCAGGAATCTGAAGATATCCCTCCACCCCTCGGATCAATTGACTTTGGTGGCACTCTCCCCCCCCCGGCGGACAGTGCGGCGCCCGTGGGGGGTGTTGCACACCCCCCGCGGCCGGCGCGACGTCCCCGTGGTGCGGGTGGTGGGGGGGCGCCCGGAGGACGGGTGGTGGG
>JASLKT010000103.1:0-408 GCA_030747395.1 Candidatus Thalassarchaeaceae archaeon | reverse complement strand
TACAACCTGTCATTGTTCAGTCAACTCCAACAACAACCTATGATCCATTTTCCGCCTTACAACCTACAATTGAACCAACCCCTGAATCAATCGCAGTCGTAGAAAATGTGGAAGAAGATTGGGCAACACCTGAACCGGAACCTGAACTAGAACCAGAACCGGAGGTTCAGACTGATGATGAATGGGGTGAGATGTCTGGTGGTTGGGGTGGTGAGGTTGACACTCTAAGCACAGCAGCAGCAACATTTGCGAAAATCCAATATGAAAATCGCCGAGGTGATGGCCCTAGAGATTCTGCTGAACAAACTCTTCGACCTCTGCCCGGTACAGCACCTGGGGCTGATGGTTGGTACTTTGATAGTGAAGGACGGCCCTCTGAATGGCGTCACACCGAAGAGAAAGGTTGGA
>JASLKT010000102.1 GCA_030747395.1 Candidatus Thalassarchaeaceae archaeon | reverse complement strand
GGTCTCGAAAAAATTTGGTACCGAAAAAAGTCCCGGAACCGGTCTCGAAAAAATTTAGTACCGAAAAAAGTCTCACAACCGGTATCAAAAAAATATATATGTACTTCAGATTGCAACGATCACCTTGTGAGCTTAATAATGCTTCCCATCATCGCATGCCAGGGTTACATCAGAAAAGTCTCCCAGGAAATGCAGTGACCTTGCTGTTTTTAGTCTAGCATGCAATGGTAGAATACAGTTTAACACTCACAAGATGTGCTGTACAAAGACCCAAAGTTCATTGTTTAGTACAGTATATTTATTTTGTTCACTTGGAAATACATTTCTCAGTCACAAATCACTCAATCCACCTCAACCTCCTCAGCCTCAGATGATGATGATGATGATGATGATGATGATAATTGCCAAAAAAAAGGCTTCTCTAATATAGGTGTTGATTTGGGTTTAGGTTTGGGCCTTGGTATCGGTCCCGTCCCGTTCCCGGGATTTCTTTATTTTTTTATAGTCTCGGAACCGGTCTCGAAAAAATTTGGTACCGAAAAAAGTCTCGGAACCGGTCTCGAAAAAATTTGGTACCGAAAAAAGTCTCGGAACCGGTCTCGAAAAAAATTGGTACCGAAAAAAGTCTCGGAACCGGTCTCGAAAAAATTTGGTACCGAAAAAAGTCTCGGAACCGGTCTCGAAAA
>JASLKT010000101.1 GCA_030747395.1 Candidatus Thalassarchaeaceae archaeon | reverse complement strand
CCCTCGTCTGACGCTCCCTTGGTTGCACCTCGGACCGCCTGGGTAGGAGACGGTTCTTGAACCTATGAAGTCAAATGGGTCCGAGGATTGAAGGGTTGTCACTGTTCAGGGGGTGCCATGGAAGATGCGGAAGCACCTCGGTGGATGGATATTCCATCCATAGCTGAAGCACAGCCGGAACCGGTTACTCCAGCCCAAGCATACCACGATTTAGGCGACCTTTACCCTGACGCGCCCATCCCTCTGATTCGTGGAGAGGCCATCATCCACCGAGCCGTTTTGCAGGACTCATCCGGAATCGAAACACTGTTTGATTGGGTGGCAGCCGGGGATGTAGCCATTGTTGAACTCAAGCGTTTGATTCGACGTGAAGTGGAATTTGCCAACTGTGTTTCACGATTGCAAGAACTCATTGAGGGTGATTTAGGTGGGGCCCTCGTTCAAGTCGGTGATGATCGACTGATTCTGCTACCTGCAGGATTTGCCGCAGTCAGAGGTGTTGAAAATGAAGTGTTTGCACCTGATGCATAGATTCAAGACCATGTAGGGAGACATATTTCCATGGAGAGTACAATCGAAGTTTCCTGTATTGCCTGTGGGTATGAAGAAGGAATATCAATGCTTGCGCATACAGAAGAAATCGCTTACTTCGGTGAACACACACAAGTCACATTGGCTTGCCCAAGT
>JASLKT010000100.1 GCA_030747395.1 Candidatus Thalassarchaeaceae archaeon | reverse complement strand
TTGGCATCAATATGGCCAGTTCAACGCCACTGGTTGGCGGTTGGATGGCAAACGCATTGTTTGGTGGCACCAGTTTGTCCTACCAGACAGTTACGCGAATGTACTTCCTTCACGTGTTCATATTGCCAGTTGTAGTGACGACACTCATCATTGTGCATCTGTTCATCGTATGGGTTCAAGGAATTGCGGAGCCACATTGATAGGAGGTTGAAAACATGGGAATCATCGAAGATCTTGGTCGTATCGCGGACTCCTATGTCCGTGAAAAAGAAGGTTTACAATCTGCTGACAAGGAACGGCGCCGTGTATTTGTTGGCCATGCTTTTTGGCCCCATGAAGTCCTACGTGATGCGATTATTTTTGCTGCGATGATGGCAGTCCTCTGTTTCTATTCTTGGTTAATTCCCCCACCACTTCACAGTGCAGCTGACCCATTCGCTCAGGCCGGTTTCGTATTCCCGGACTGGTATGTTTTGTTCAGTTATGGATACCTAAGATGGGGTGAGTATCTCCCGCAATTTGAAATTCCTGCAGGGCCAATAGGTGCATTCTTTGGACAGCCCATTATCTCGTGGAATGCAGCATGGTGGGGCTCAGTGATTACTGGACTACCAGTTGGTATCCTCGCCCTACCTCCATTCCTTGGAGGGCGAGCCAAGCGTGGTGTCGAAGACCCATGGTTCGCCA